>DATJVZ010000022.1:0-7615 GCA_035501575.1 Terriglobales bacterium
CACGCCTTGGATATCTCGCCGAGAAGCGGCCAGGCCGATCGAACACCGCATAAATAGGACCTCCCTTCCCCGTTGAGCTCGGCTCGAGCACGTAGGCTATTTTCCGCAGGCCACTTCGCGCGCGCGTTTGACTTGCCAAGATTCTGGGACCAATCGTTATATTGCCGATGCCAATTCAAAGGGAACGCTATTAAGGTGTTTGCCTTATTTTTCTTGGCATTCACTTGTACGGCTACGGATCAGCCTTAGCCGCCGGCAGTCGGCAGCCCGCCCTAGGCTTTAGTCTGCCCGACCGAGAAAGGGCTAACGTGTGCGCGCAATAACTTCTTGAGTGATGCCTCGGGCATCTCGGAAAGGTGTTAACTGAAGGATAGTCCGCAACGTCGCAGCGAAGAGGTGCTGGGCGACCTCAAACGGTTGCAGGCTGCAAAATCAGGACTTTCACCGACTCAGCACGGCCGGCTGTGACCTTAGAACCCGGGCAAGACATCGCGGGACGCGAGGAAGCTCACGATCAAACTGGTCCACGCGCCTGGCATGTCCCATGGCAACGTCGACCAGCCTCGATTCCTAGCCAACCAAGTGGTTTCCCCGGTGAAAGCCTACAAGGCTAGTTCACCCTCAATTCCCGAGCATCTGAAAAGTACAGCTTTGAAACTTGATGGGCCCAAGGAGTAGGACTGCGGGGTTGCTTTCCGTCGCTTCCCTGGCAGGCAGTTATGCGGCCTTCTTGTGGTTGGCCCTCCATAGTTTCCATCGTTCCCGTTGAGCGGCTGCGATCTTCCTTCTGCCCGCTGCAGACATGACGGGCTTGGGGCTCGCTGTCGCCGCGTGTATGTGGCTTCTTCTTGCCCATCGTGCTCTTTGTGCAGTGCTCATCTTCCTGCGGGCGGCTGGCGAAACAGCGCGCCTCGGTTTAGTCGCGTAACGTCCGCCGTTCAACTTAGCTAGAACAGAAAGTGTCGCATCCACCCGCCGGAGTTGGGTTACCAGCTTCACTCTCTCTGCTCTCAGCTGGGAAACTATAGATGCCAAACCTTTGAAATTTGCCATTTTTTTCCCTCGGGAAAAGATGTTAGCAGGATTGTGCAGAATTGCACAGCCACGGCGGTTGCACTTGCAGCAGACTGCACTCCGGTTTCAGCTTGTCTTAACCTGGTCGAGCAGGAGATTCGAGTAAATTTCGGCGCGTAGTCGCCGGCCGTTCGAAATGGTTGCCGCTGACATTTTCTTCCCCGAAGCGTCTTCAAACTATCGAGCGCTGCCACGCCGAGCGGGTCCTACCCCAAAAGGGCCATTCGACTCGACTAAGAACTGTGGCAAAGTTAAGAGATGGAGAGGAAGGAACGCATGGAGGAAAAACATTCGGTAAAAATCAATGCCACAACGTATCGGAAATTGATGACGATTGCAGACGCGACGAACCATCCCGTCGCCAGCGTCATTGACTATGCCCTGAACGATTGGGCCGACAGGGTCGGTGAGGTGTGGGCAGAACACCCGCCGGAGCCACCACCCGTGCGCTACATCATGTAGCTTGGGAGGAGGCTTGACGCCTCCACGCCGAAATTAACCTCTTGTAGTTCGACAGGCTCTAGCCGCGGGCCGTCGACTTCGGCCGGAAACTCTTTTCAGGCAGGGAAGGCCATCGCTCGCTCATCCGTCCGATTCTACGCCGCCACATCCTTTCGCCGCTGCCGGCGGCGGCCACGAGCATCTCTTCGAGAAACTGGCCCAGCTTTTGCCACCAGGTAGTGCTTCCGCACTCCGTCTTTCATGCATGATCAGGGAATCGTGGCCTCGAGGAGGACTGATTCTCCGCCAGCTGCGCTGGTCGGCATGAGAGGCGGCATTTCTGCGGCGGCGGCCTAAAGCAGGGTCAGGTGTTGATCAAGGCGAACGGTATGAGACACAATACCGACCACCACATGGAGGCTTCCCCAGCTAGCGACGTAATACACTGCCCGCTCGTTTGGGAGATGAAACCCGACATGCATGAAATCGCGGCCGGGACTAAACAAGATTCAGAGAAACACGAGACAACTTAGCGGAAAGGGCAGGCCAATTCACGAAGATGCTCGAGCGATTCTCATACCGGGGCTGGAACAATGCGTACAAGCTGTCGAATGGCGTGGTCGAGTTGGTGATAATTGCCGATGTCGGTCCACGGATTGTCTTCTTTGGTTTTCGCAACGGGGAGAACGTGCTCCATGAGGTGCTCGCAGATGCCGGGAAGACGGGCGGGTCCGAGTTCCGCTTGTACGGTGGGCATCGCCTATGGGTTTCACCCGAAGTGGAAAGAACCTATTACCCCGACAACGCTCCGGTCGCCGTTTCTCAACACGGGAATGCGGTTCGGTTCACGGCGCAGCGGGAGGAGTTGCCTCCGGGCACCAATCTGCAAAAGGAAATGGAAGTTGAGTTGGCGGCCGCGGATTCCGAGGTGCGGATCACGCACCGCATACGCAATGACGATCGACATCCAACCACGCTGGCTCCGTGGTCGCCCACGATGATGGGAGCCGGGGGACGCGTGATCCTTCCGCTTTCCCCCAGGATCGCGATGGATAAGGATCAACTTCTCCCGGTGGGAATCTTCGCCATCTGGTCCTACACCGACCTTGCCGACCCTCGCTGGGTGTTAGGCACGGCCTATATTCAGTTGCGGCAGCTGGCAGAGTCCTCAGGCCGTTTCCGGGAACAGATGGGGGGCATCTACAACTCGGCCGGCTGGGGGGCATATTTCCGGCGAAGTTGTCTCTTCGTGAAGCGCGCTGCGGTCATCAGTGGTGCACGGTATCCCGATTTCGGATGCAATTTCGAAGTGTTCACCAATCATGACTTCATCGAGTTGGAAACCCTGGGGCCTCTGGTCGAACTTCGACCGGGCGAGGTTGTCGAACACGTCGAGCACTGGCGGTTGTTTGCCGGTGTACCCGACGGAGAGACCGAGGCCTGGATTGATGCGGCGGTGGTTCCACGGGTCGAGCAAACAGCGGCGGGGTAGACCACCGCGCCGCCTGAGGCGTACCGGTGTTGTGCCGGCGCAAGGGTGTAAATCTCAATTGAGGTTTTATCTATGAATTTGCGAGCAGCTGTGATTGGTGCCGGTTTCGTAGGAAGGGCGCACATTGAAGCCCTGCGGCGGCTGGCTATTCCCATCCAAGGCGTGCTGGGAAGTTCTCCCGCCCGGACCGAGGAGGCGTGTCGTTCGCTGAGGATCGCACGCGCGTATCAGTCGATGGACGAGTTGGCGAGCGACGGGTCGGTGGATGTGGTGCATGTGTGCACCCCCAACCACCTTCATTTTACCGAGGCGGAATCTGCGCTGCGAGCCGGGAAGCACGTGATGTGTGAAAAGCCGCTGGCCATGAATACCAGAGAAACCGCCGTGTTGGTACAGTTGGCGCGGGAGCGGGGGAAAGTGGGAGCGGTGACCTACAATTGCCGCTACTACCCGCTTTGCCAGGAAGCACATGCACTGGTGAAGCAGGGTACAATCGGCGAGCCCCGCATCGCCCACGGCACCTACCTGCAGGACTGGCTGTTTTACCCGAACGACTGGAATTGGCGTTTAGATCCCGCGTTGGGGGGAACGATGCGTGCCGTGGCCGACATTGGCACGCATTGGCTGGACTTGATCATCTGGATCACCGGTCGGAGCCTGACGGAGCTCTGTGCCGATCTGGCTACCGTAATTCCCGTGCGGCAGCGACCCAAGGGGCCGGTGGAAACTTTCCAGAAGGCCGCGGACCTGGCGAGTGAACCGGTTCGCATGACCACAGACGACTATGCTTCCATCCTGCTGCGCTTCGCAGGAGGCTTGCGAGGAGTCCTGACCGTATCGCAAGTGAGCGCCGGGCGCAAGAATCGAATGTGGTTTGAGATCGATGGCTCGGAGGGTTCGCTAGCCTGGAACGAGGAGCAACCCAACGTCCTTTGGATCGGCAGCCGTAAAGAAGCCAATCGTCGGCTAATCAAGGATCCCTCGCTCATGAGCCCACAGGCACGCGCCTACGCGGGATATCCTGCTGGCCATGCGGAAGGATATCCCGACACTTTCATGCAATTCTTTAGGGATTTCTACGGCTATATCGCCGCCGGTGATTTTCAGGCCCAGCCGACCTTCCCCACCTTTGAGACGGGTCATGATGGGGTCAAGCTGTGCGAGCTCATTGCCTTGAGCGCGGGGCAACGGCGATGGGTGGAGGTTCCCGCTTAGGAGATCGACGGCGGACCTAACGATGGATGAGCCAGCAAAGCTGGCGGTGGCGAGGCGAAGGAGAATAGGCACCTGATCAAGTCCAGCACAAAGCATTTCTCAGACCGCCCGACGGCCGGCGGTGAGGTTTGCAAGCTGCGAACGTGACCGCAAGACCTGGACTACATGGGCCCGAGTTACTATTCCCAAGATCCGGCCATCCGACACGACGGGAAGTTGATGAACGTCTTCCCGGCCCATCGTCTCTAGGGCCTCCGCAGCGGGCATGTCGGGTGAGATGAAATGAATCTTATCGGCTCCCCGCATGACCTCGCCAACTCGACGCAACCGCCAGCTCTTGGGATCGATTTCGCGGATCTCATTGGAGGTTATCAGCCCCTCGAGGCGGCCGTTTTCGACCACAAGAAAGCATCGCCGACCGGAACGCAGCAATTGTTCGTGAACGAACTCCTCGAGCGAGGTATCAGGATCCACCTTTGCGTAGTTGCTAGACATAACGTCCTTCACGCGCAGACCACGGAGAAGATCGCCGGTCTGGACCTGTAGGTAAGTAGCACTAGCTGCTTGCAAAAGGAACCAACCGATAAAGGCAATCCAAAGCCCGCCCAGGCCATATCCCTGAAAAAATCGCAGAATTCCTATACCAATAAACACGACTGCGATCCCCTGGCCGATGCGGGCCGCCACCCGAGTGGCGCGCTGGCCATCGCCCAGGATCCACCATAGAACCGCTCGCAGCACACGCCCGCCATCAAGTGGAAAGCCCGGAATCATGTTGAATGCACAGAGGGCGAGATTGATGTAACCAAGCCAGACCAGCAGTGCTGTTCCCGGCGTTGTCGGGGAAGTCGGCGGCACCCATCCAGAAAGCCGGGCTAAAGCGAGCAGGACCAAACCCAAAACTCCACTGGTAATCGGCCCGATAATGGCCATCCAGAACTCCGTCTTGGCGTCTGAAGCCTCTTTCTCAATCTGGGCCACTCCTCCGAGCATGAACAAGGTAATTTTGTGAATTGGCAGCCCGCGCGCTTTCGCAACCACAGCGTGCGACAACTCGTGCGCAAGGAGGCAGGCGAAGAAGAGCACGCCGGTGATGATCGAGATCGTCCAAACCTCGGTTTCACTCCAGTCCCGATTCTGGGCATGGAACTGCGCCGCCAGGGAAAATGTGATGAGCAGCGCGATCACCAGCCAGCTATAATGCAGCCCCAGTTCCACCCCGAATACGGTGCCAATTTTGATCTGGGATTTCATATCGTGGACTCCTGCATCCCTCTGGGGAGATCAAACTCCACCCAATGCCAGGCATCCCAATATGTTACCCCTTTGACCGTGCCCAGCTGGGTGCGACGAAGCCAGTTCAAGCCCCTGCTCGAGGGACACAACTTCGCGATGCGCAGTTCGATGGTAAGGTGCGCCTACAGGTTCGCTGGCCCGAGAGTTGCGCACCGGGAGCCTTTTCGGGCGGCTAACTTCGGGGCGCCTTCGGTTTCGCCGCTGGCGAGATCCGATCGTCGAGGACTCTTCGCGTCGAATCACGTAAAATTGCCGCTTCGGTTGGATATAGTCTGTTAGCTTCATCAGGGCACGATCCTGTGATTAGGAGCACTGTGATCTCGAAGGGTCCCGAGGGAATAATCATGATGGCATGGTTGCTGGTTCTGCTGACTCTTTCGACTTCGCACCGGTTGTCCGGGGCGACCGGGAGCGCGGATTCCAAGAGTCAAGCGAGTTCTGACTGGAGCAGACTGGTTGACGAATTCTTCGAGCAGTATTTCAAATTGAACCCCACGCAGGCTACATCCGCGGGCTTTCACCAGTACGACTCGGATTTGGAAGACTACTCTCGTCGGGGTATCGATAATCAAATCGCCTTGGCACACGACTATCTCCGTCGCCTGGAGAACTTGGACAGCAGCGCACTCGCGTTGGAGGAGCGTCAGGACTACCAGTTGGTCTCGAATAGCCTGAAATCGACGCTGCTGGAACAGGAAGATATCCGAAGCTGGGCAAGGAACCCCGACCGATATTCGAGTGGCCTAACCCAAAGTGCCTTTGTGATCATGTCGCGCAAGTTCGCGCCTCCGGAAAAGCGATTGCGCTCCCTAATCGAGCGCGAGAAAGCCATGCCTGGGGTTCTCTTAGCAGCCAAGGAAAATCTTAAGAATCCGCCTCGGATTTACACGGAAGTGGCAATTCAGCAACTGCCGGGGATTGTGAGCTTCTTCCAAAAGGACGTGCCCGAAGCCTTCCGCGACGTCCATGACCAGCAATTGCAGTCGGAGTTTCGCAGCAGCAACACGGCGGTCATCCGAGCGCTGGGCGATTACGAAACATTTCTGAAGGAAACTCTACTTCCCCGCTCCCAGGGTGACTTCCGGATTGGCGCTGAAAATTATCGCAAGAAACTTTTGTACGACGAAATGGTGGATATCCCAACCGACCGATTGCTGCAGATTGGCTATGATGACCTTCGGCGAAATCAACAGTGGTTTAAGAAAGTCGCTGGTCAACTCGACCCTAAGAAGACTCCCGACCAGATCCGAGCGGAACTGCAACAGGACCATCCCGCTCCCGATCAGTTGCTACAGGCCTTCCGGGACGATTTGACAGGCATTCGGCAATACATCGTGGACAAGCAAATTGTCACCATCCCATCCCCCGTGCCGCCCATCGTGCAAGAAACTCCTCCCTTTGCCCGGGCGTTGACCTTCGCTTCGATGGACACCCCCGGACCGTACGAAACCGTTGCCAAGGAGGCTTTCTTCAATGTCACTCTACCGGAACAGGGTTGGACGAGAGCGGCCACGGAATCATTCATGGGGCAATTCAACCGCGCGACCATGATCTCGGTTGCTGTCCATGAAGTGTATCCCGGACATTATGTGCAGTTCTTGTGGGTTCCCTCGGCTCCCTCTAAGGTTCGAAAGTTGTTAGGTTGTGGCTCCAACGCCGAGGGTTGGGCGCATTACACCGAGCAGATGATGCTCGACGAAGGATACGGGAACGGGGACCCCAGGCTCCGCCTTGGCCAGTTGCTCGATGCCCTTTTGCGGGATGCCCGATACATCGTCGGAATCTCCATGCACACGGGCAAAATGACGTTTGACGAAGCGGTGCAGTTTTTCCAAACGGAAGGCTACCAAACCCAATCCGTCGCGGAAGTCGAAACCAAGCGGGGCACCAGCGATCCCACTTATCTTGTCTATACCCTGGGAAAACTGGAGATTATGAAGCTTCGCGAGGACTACCAGGAGAAAATGAAAGACAACTTCCGCTTGCAGCAGTTCCACGACACATTTCTCCGTCAAGGCTTTCCGCCCGTAAAGATCGTACGGGAAACCATGCTGGGAGATGACAGCCCCACGCTTTGATCCACTTCTTGGGAGGTCG
>DATJVZ010000023.1:0-9088 GCA_035501575.1 Terriglobales bacterium
CAAGAAGGTGGAAGAGCTCTCCTGTCCCAAAGCTGCATCCCCGAGGAACTAAGAAGAGTCTATGTCAGAATTTTTTACGGCTGTGCTAGCGGTCGCGGCGGTTCTGGGATTCATGATCCTGATCCATGAATGGGGCCACTACGCGGCGGCCAAGCTGTTGGGAGTAAGGGTCGAGGTATTCTCGATCGGCTTCGGCAAGCGTCTGGTCGGCTTCAAACGCGGAGATACCGATTATCGGATTAGCGCCCTTCCGCTCGGCGGATACGTAAAGATGAGCGGCGAGAATCCCATGGACGCCCGCACGGGAGACCCGGCAGAGTTCTTGTCCCACCCTCGTTGGCATCGATTCGTGATTGCGATTGCCGGTCCAGCCATGAACATTCTGCTGGCTATCGGGCTGCTCACCGGGGTTTACATGTTCCACTACGAGTATCCCGTATTCTGGGATAAGCCGGCAGTGATTACCTGGGTCAGACACGGTTCGCCTGCCGGCGAAGCGGGCCTCGAAGCGGGCGATCGTATCAGCCGAATCGATGGCATCGCCAACCCCACCTGGGAACAGGTCTATTACAAAGTCTGGCTCAACCCGAATCAGCCGGTCGACCTTACAATCCAGCGCGGCGATCAGAGCTTCGACAAGTTAGTGGTTCCGAATGCCGTCGGGGAGTCCCAGATCGGCTCGGCCGGATGGTTCGCCGACGAATCCATCATCGTGGGCGAGCTGGAGCCGAATATGCCGGCCGCCAAGGCGGGCATGAAAAAGGATGACAAGATTGTTGCCCTCGATGGCAAGCCGCTCCAGTCCCTCGAGGACATGATCGACCGTCTGCAGCAAACCAAAGACAAGCCGGTCGACCTCACCGTGCTTCGCCAAGGTCAGACACTCCACTTTCAAGTTCAGCCCGTGCTCGCCCCAAGCGAGACGTCGCATGAAAAGCGGTACCGCATCGGATTCTCGTATTCGACTGAGATGAAGGTGATGCAGCTGCCATTTCCCCAGGCTCTGCAGCGATCCCTCGATCGGAACCGGAAAGATTCGGTGATGCTGGTTGAGCTAGTCGAGAAGCTGATTGAGCGAAAGATCTCCATGCGCACCATTTCCGGCCCTATCGGAATCGCCCAACAGGCCGGGGAAGCGGCCGAGGAGAAGGGCTGGTGGCCGCTGATACAGCTTAGTGCAGCCGTCAGTCTGAATCTCGGTGTCTTTAACCTCTTGCCAATCCCCATTCTCGATGGCGGGGTTATCTTGCTGTTATTCGTCGAGGGCCTGATGCGACGCGACATCAGCCTGCGCATCAAGGAACGGATCTATCAGGCGGCCTTCGTATTCCTGGTGCTCTTCGCTGTGATGTTGATCTACAACGATCTGGCAAAGACCCTACCCGGACTGGCGGGCAGGCTGCCGTAAAACCGGTCTTTGCCAGTTGCCGAGATCTACTCGTAACGCAAGGCCACCATCGGCTCGACTTTCGCCGCCCGCCGCGCCGGAATATAGCTGGCCACAGTGCTTGTGCCAACGAGCAACAGCGAGACGATGGCGAAGGTCATCGGATCCGCTGGCTTCACCTCAAACAACAAGCTTCGAAATAAGTGGGTCAATGTCGCGGCGCCGGCCAGGCCCAGCAGCAGACCAATGCCGGTGATCAAAAAGCTCTTTGCCAGAATCATGCGCAACACATCTCCACCACCTGCGCCCAAAGCAACTCGAATCCCAATCTCCTGGGTGCGCTGCGCCACCGCATAAGCCATCACCCCGTAGAGGCCCACGGCGGTAAGCAGCAGGGCTAGGCTGGCGAAGAGCCCGAGCAATATGGTTTGGAAGCGAGCCCGGCCAAGGTCGAGAACAAAGTAGTCCTTCAGGGTACGCACCTCGTATAAGGGCGCGTTCGGATCCATGGAAGCCAGGAGCTTACGAATTTGCGGAGTGATCTGGCTCGGGTCAGCCACGGTGCGCACCACGAGCGTGGGCGTTCCCCACATCAGCTGGGACAGGGGAACAAAAAATGCCGCCTCGGGAGCCCGGGCAACACTGCTTCGACGGAAGTTGCCGATAACGCCAACCACCATGCGGGTCCCATAGCTCTCGCGACCGCCCTCGGTAGCACCAATTTTCACCCGCCTGCCGATTGGGTCCTCGTGGGGAAAGAACTTCCTCCGAAACTCCTCGTTGATCATGATCACCGGCGCTGCGTTGCGTTGGTCACGTTCGTCGAAGGAGCGACCGCGTAGCAGCGGAATCTCGAGAGTCTCGAACCACCCTCGCGCCACAACAAAAGCACGCGCACTGGGTTGGTTCGCCTCAGAAACCGGATGGTCCAACAGGTTGAAGGAGAGAGATATCTCGCCCACGCGGAGAGGCAAGGGGATGGAACCAGCCGCACGGATGACTCCCGGCAGAGCTTGGATGCGATCGAGCAGTTCCCGAATGAAACGGTCCTGCTGGTCGGCGTTGTAGCGGGTTTCGGAGAGATCGAAGTCGGCGGTGAGAACATGCTCGGGATTGAATCCCAAGTTTACGCGGGACAAGCGGTCAAAACTGCGGATGAGCAAGCCGGCGCCGACCAGCAGCATCATGCCCAGCGCGGTTTCGACGATCACCAGTCCGGCGCGCAAGCGATGGGAACTGCGGCCAACCGTGGCATTTCGGTTGCGTTCCCGCATGACTCCGGTCAGATTGGGTTTTGAAACTTGCCACGCCGGCACGATGCCGAACACCACTCCGGTGACAACCGCCAGGGCGGCCGTGAAGAGCAGCACCCGATAGTCGATACCAATCTCGGACGCGCGGGGTAAGTTGCTGGGATAGAGGTTCAGAATCGCCGACAGCGCCCCAGCGGCCACCCAGGCGCCTAACGCTGCTCCGCTTAGGGAAAGTGTGAGTGCCTCGGCGAGTAGCTGGCGCACAATTCGGCCTCGACTAGCTCCAAGCGCCGCGCGAATCGCGATTTCATGGGTGCGGTTGGTGCCTCGAGCCAGCAGCAGGTTGGCAATGTTGGCGCACGCGATCAGAAGCACGAGCCCGACGGCACCGAACAGCACCAGCAACGGCTCGCGATTGTCACCTACGAGATCATCGAGTTCTCGTCTGGCTGCGAGCCCGACATACGAGTTATCGTTTGGATACTCGAGCGCCAGTGCACGCGCGATAGCAGCCAAATCGGCGTTGGCGCGCTCAACCGTAACGCCAGGTTTCAGTCTTGCGATCGCGTTCAGGAAATGGTTGCCACGTTGCGCTGTTGCCGCTGCGTTGCTCGGATCGTCATGATCGACTTCCGCGTCCCGGGAAAAGGTCACCCACAGTTCCACGGCTTCGGCCTCGACCGGAAACTGAAAGCCGCGCGGCATGACCCCCACGATGCTGTAAGCGCGGCCATTGAGCTCGACGGCACGGCCGATGACGCCGGGGTCGGCTTGAAATTGCCGGCGCCAGAAAGCTTCGCTCAAGACCGCCACGTGGTGTCCGGGGTCATCCTCTCCCGCCATGAAAGTTCGGCCCAGTGAAGGCTGTGCACCCAGTAACGGAAATAGATTGCTCGATACGGTTTGCACCTTGACATGCAGCGCTTGTCCCGCTCCCGTTAACGTGAGAGGGTTGTTGCTGTTGTAAGCAGCCACCGCCTCAAAGGAGTGATTGCGGGCACGAACGTCCATCAGATCCGGAAAAGACAAGCTGCCCTGGGTAGACGTGCGTCCCGTACGGGTGTCGAACTCGCCCAGTGCCACCAGCCGTTGTGGATCCTGAAACGGCAACGGCCGAAGCAGCACTCCATTGATCACGCTGAACATGGCCGTATTCGCGCCGATGCCAAGCGCTAGCGTCAGGACGGAGACAATCGCAAAGGCCGGCGATTTTGCGAGAATCCGCAAACCATAGCGAAGATCCTGCAGCAAGCTGTGCAAACCGCGTCCTCCTTTGGCCGCAACGTCATCGCTTGGCGGCAATTGTCCTGCCATCGCACCTGAGCTAAGTATTTGAGAATGAGTCAAGAGAGCAATTCCCCAACAGTCCGAATGTTCGCTTGTGGGATATGCTGTCCACCAGAGAACAGCCGGTTAGCACCAGAGCATTACACGCTCGTCATTCGTCGGCGACACCACCCGATTCTCGAAGGCAATCATCGGGGAACCCCGATTTTTCTTCGTGTTACACTGATATTTTCATGGCCAATTTCGAACGCAGAAAGACCGTGACCTGCGACATCGCGGGGGTGCGAGTGGGATCGGATGCACCGATTGTGGTGCAATCGATGACCAACACGGACACCGCGGATGTAGCTGCCACCGTCGCGCAAGTGGCCGCGCTGGCAGAGGCCGGATCCGAGCTGGTTCGCGTCACTGTGAATACCGAAGAGGCGGCCGCCGCCGTGGCACCCATTGTCGAGCAACTGGACAAGCAGGGTGTGCCAGTGCCGATCGTGGGAGACTTCCATTACAACGGGCACATCCTGCTGAAAAAATACCCGGAATGCGCTCGCGCCCTGGCCAAGTACCGCATCAACCCGGGCAACGTCAGCGTCGGCCGCAAGGACGATTCCAACTTTCGCACCATGGTCGAGGTTGCGGTTGAGAAGCAAAAGCCGGTGCGCATCGGCGTGAACTGGGGCTCGCTCGATCAAGCCCTGCTCACCCGCATGATGGACGAGAATTCGCGGCTGGCAGAACCGAAAGATGCCCGCGAAGTCACCATGGAAGCCATGGTTCTCAGTGCCCTCAATTCGGCGACGCTGGCCGAGAAGTACGGATTACGGCCCGACCAAATCATCCTCAGCGCCAAAGTCAGCGGAGTAAAAGACCTCATCGAGGTTTATCGTTCCCTGGCAGCGCGCTGCCAGTATGCTCTGCACCTCGGCCTGACCGAGGCGGGGATGGGGGCTAAGGGAATCGTGGCCTCTAGTGCCGCGATGGCGGTCCTGCTCGAAGAAGGTATCGGCGACACCATTCGTGTCTCTCTCACCCCGGCGCCCGGCGGCGATCGCACCGAGGAGGTTCGGGTGGCGCAGCAGATTCTGCAATCCATGGGAATCCGCAGCTTCACTCCCCAGGTCACGGCTTGCCCGGGGTGCGGGCGAACTACGAGCACATTCTTCCAGGAGATGGCCGAGCAGATTCACTCCTACCTGCGCCAGCAGATGCCGATTTGGCGAGGGCGTTATCGCGGCGTGGAGGAAATGACGGTGGCGGTCATGGGATGCGTGGTCAACGGGCCGGGAGAGTCCAAACACGCCAGCCTGGGCATTTCCCTGCCGGGAACCTTCGAAGAGCCCAAGGCGCCGGTCTACGTCGACGGAAGGCTCTTCACCACCCTGCGTGGCGACCACATTGTGAGGGAATTTCTCAAGATTCTCGACCAGTACGTGGACTCGCACTACGCGACCAAGGCCAACGAAGAACTCGCAACCCCCTAATCTTCATGCTTCCTATTCAGGGCTAAGCACATGGGTCGTCGAGTCCCTCTTCCCGAATAGGCGGCGTCCAGAACATTCTTTTGACGGTGGCGTCGAAATATTAGGCGAGCAACGGCAGATCGGAATCGGAGGTTTCATCGGGGAGGGGATCTGCGATCGCCATCAACTCGGGATAGCGCTGGAGCAGTGACGGGGGAGCTTTCTGTCGCTGCCCGGTGAGCATGTGGTTGAGCTGCAGGGCGTTGACTCCAGCCTTTGCTTCGAAATGATTGTTGGCGATTACATAGGTGATCTCGGCTCTCCGGGCCATGCGTTCAATTTTGTCTTTCCATCCCCTCAGCTCCGCTTCCGAATACAAATAGTTATAGCGATCGTGGGGCTGCTCGGCTTCAAACCAGTGATCGTAATTCCGACCGTGGAGCCGTACGTAGGCCAGGGGAGCAGTCACGTGTTCGGTCGCCTCTAGCGACCGCCCAAGCAACGGCTGGTCGATGTTACAGAAAGCGACATTGTTTTGCGCAAAGCTCTTGAGGGTCTCGGGATTATTCCAACTGGAATGCCGGACCTCGAGCACACAAGGATATTCGCTGAACTGAGGCAAAAGCGCTTCCAGGTATTCGCGGTTGAGAGATGTGTTTTTGAAGGAAACCGGAAACTGCATCAGCAAGGCCCCCAGCCTGCCGCTGGCAGCCAACGCGTCCAATCCCTCGCGCGCCAGTTTTTCGTCCTCTTCGCTCGGCTTGATGGTCGCGGCCGAGGTCGGCTCCATTACGGCCAAAGGAGAGTGCGTAAACGAGCGGTGCAGCTTAGCGGTGAACACAAAGTCGGGATTTATCGGCTCGACTCGCCTCAACCAAAGCTTGACCAGTTCGGGCTTGATGTGCCCGTAAAACGAGGTGTTAATCTCAACCACACTGAAGCAACGGGCGAGGAACTCCAAGGGATGCTGCTTTCGACGCCCGAACCCGGGAGGGTAAAACACACCCTGCCAATCCTTATAGGACCAACCGGCTGTCCCCACACGAATCTTGCCCATCTCCACCTCAGAGGAGTGCTTGCCATCTGCAGGTTAGCACGACGAGCACGGCAGGAGCGTCCAACCGCAATTCCCTTCCCGCATTCCTTAGGGAATGACGGGCGAGGACAGGCTGGAACCGGACTCGACCGGGGTCGACAAAGGGCGCGGTGGAATGCCTTTAGCTTGAAGAATCGCCCAGTGCCATTCCTGGTCAGGGCTCACATCCGCCGCCAGTTTTTCCCGGAATATGGCAGTTTCAAGCGGGGCGGCCGTCCCCTTCAAATGAAGCAGCCAGGTTCGATCGGCAGGCTTGCCGACAACCGCTGGGTTTTCCTTGGCAGCGGCCGGCAGCAGCCGAGCTGACCCATAGAAGGACGCGTCGTTGTCCTGCGTGCGCCGCGCCAAGGTTAGTCCTACGGTGATTTCCTTGAGGTTCCAGTCCGTTGCATTGTAAAGGGCAACTTGCAAGGTATCGCCTCTGATCGATGCCGGACCCTCGAGCTTGGCAAGTTCGCTCTCGGGAAGATCTTTGACTACCGATGGAGCAATCAGTAGCGCCGTCGCCTTGGCATTGAACGAGAGGCTGCAGGTCCCGTCGGGCGATGACATGCGAAAGCTGTTGTCTGCCTTCCCGAACGAGAAGACCGGACTGCCATCCGATTTGCGACTTGCGCTCTGTGCCATGACTTGAGACAAGTTGTCATTGTCGATGACCAGCGGTGACGCGACTTTCCCAGCGGGGTGGAGCGAGCGCGCGACATCTCCGAGCGGCACCGCATCCTCAGATTGGGCAAGCAGGCCAGGGGGAACAAGCACAGGAAGCAATGCTATGGCAAAACTCAGAAAGCAATGACGTTTCATGGCATCACAGAGTTCTTCTGCGATTGTACTTAGAACTGTGCGGTGAAATCAGTGCGGCTGGGGCGCACCTTGGTCGTACAACCTAAGTTAGGAGGGAAAATAACAATGGGCGTGCGGGGGACGAAATAGCACGCAACGGGGCTCCGCACGCCCGAAGGGGTCTTCCGATTACAACAAGCCAGAGGAACGCAAGCGGGCAACGGGGTCAGATACGGAAACGGGTTCACGCCGCAAAAGCCAACGGGCCACCGCAAACCCCAACGCCGCGTACCACCAATAAACCAACCTCATAATCTACCTCCGATCAAAACATCGGCCTGATGGAGGAGTTATATGGTTCCCACAGTAGCAACCGCGCACTAAGGTATCAACGCACAATCGTGCTATAGCCGTAGCACGAAGGTGTAGGTAACAAGAGAGTTAACATGGCTAAGGTAATTAGGAGGAATGGACGTAGACGGGCGTAGCTTTTAGCATTCGTCGACAATCGAACAAGTTTCGTCGATTCTCAATGCCTAGGCGAAAAGGCTTAGATCGATGGTCTTAGTTTTCAGGCGAGGACATCTCGATTTTCCGGTTTCCAAACACGCGCTTTGGGGCGCGCCATACGGGATTCGGCGTGTGGTCTTCGATTGCCATCCAGCATTCTGGCCTTGGCACATGGCGGCGGATGATTTCGATGGCAGTTGCGAAACCAGAAAGATGTACAGGTTGCGAGTCATCCGACGGGGCTTAAAACGCCTTTCAGGTTGGAGTCAGTTGGTAAAGACCCACTGGGACGTGGGCCGCAAGCAGCCGCGGTTTTGGCCCCAAACCCGCCGATCAGGACCAGGTCAAGGGTCACCTTTCATGCAAGCAAGCGTTCCCTGCACGCGAAAAGCTCCGGACGGCAAGTCTTTTCCCCCTTTCGAGACCGTTCAGGTGTGACCTGAGTAATGCTCGGTGTTAGCGGACTAAAGATTAGACTTCTTGTGGAAAACCTCGCCGATGTGGCACGGAGTGCGCCAATCAACGTGTTGGACGTCTCCCCGAAATCGCACGCAGACGATGGGCTGAACGAGGACAGCCCATGCGGGCCATCAATGAATGCTCGCGATGGAACAAGGACGAACCACTTTGGAATCAGAGATGAACATGATGGAACAGTTTCTTGAGAGTGAGCACACTCAGGTTGAACCGCTGAGCGGATGGCAGAAGGTCATCCTGAGGCGTAAGAAGGAACGTGGATACCTGCTGGTCGAACTTCTCATAGCACTCACCGTTGTGGCTATCTTGGCCGCGCTGGCGGCTCCATCGATCCTCGGTCTGCAGATGGCGGCCAACAATAGTTTTGCCTGGAATACCGTCTCTAGCGTTTATTTCACCGGCAGAGCATTAGCCGTCTGCCAAGCTCTGGGAAATTCATGTCCGCAGCTTGTCATGCCCTCGGACGGAACATGGCAGCAAGCAGGCTATACCTTCACTTTTAGCTCCACTGGAGGTGGCGGTGGTGGTACTGGAGGAGGAGGTGGTACTGGAGGGGGCGGTACCGGCGGTGGCGGTGGCTTCGGTGGAGGCGGTGGCTTCGGTGGAGGCGGCGGCCCCGGCGGTACCGCGGCGCTGCCCGTGAGCGGCATCACCCTCGCCAGCCTTAAGCATCAGGCGGGAGGCGGCGGAGGCGGAGGTTTTGGCACGGGTGGCGGAGGTGGCGGCACCGGCGGCGGAGGTGGCGGCACCGGCGGCGGAGGTGGTGGCACCGGTGGCGGAGGTGGCGGCACCGGCGGCGGAGGTGGCGGCACCGGTGGCGGAGGTGGCGGCACCGGCG
>DATJVZ010000024.1:0-33042 GCA_035501575.1 Terriglobales bacterium
GCTTGAACTCGATGAAATTCCGGAACACTTGCTTGTTATCGGTGGGGGCTACGTCGGAGTGGAGATGTCCCAAGCGATGCGCCGCTTTGGCAGTAAAGTAACGGTGATCGATCGCGGCGAGCGGCTGATGTCGAGAGAAGATCCGGACGTATGCGAGGCTCTACGCAGCCTGCTCGCGGATGAAGGCATCGACATTGTCCTGAAGGCACAGATCCAACGCGTATCTGGGAAATCGGGACAGTCGGTAAGCGTTGTGCTCGAGCAGGGTGGGAGTGAGAAGACTCTGCAGGGTACTCATCTGCTCGTTGCAGCGGGCCGCACTCCGAACACCGAGGAACTTGGGCTCGAACGGGCCGGTGTCGAACGGACAGACCGTGGATACGTCAAGGTCAATGAGCGGCTCGAGACCACGGCTCCGGGGGTTTGGGCGATCGGCGAAGTTGCGGGCAGCCCGCAATTCACCCACATCAGCGTCGACGATTTTCGCGTAGTCCATGCCAATCTCACCGGCGGCAATCGAATAACGACGGGAAGGCAAGTTCCTTATTGTTTGTTTACAGATCCTGAGCTGGCCCGGATCGGCTTGAGTGAAACAGAAGCTGCTGCGCAAGGAATTCCATACCGCCTGTTCAAAATACCGATGGAAAGCAATCTGCGAGCGCGCACACTTTCGGAGACGCGTGGGTTCTTGAAAGCTCTCGTCGAGGCCAATAACGATCGTATTCTAGGCTTCACAGCATTCGGTGTCGCCGCCGGTGAGATCCTGGCTGCCGTCCAGGTTGCGATGATCGCAGGCCTGCCGTACACCGCATTGCGCGACGCCGTCCTGACTCACCCAACACTGGTCGAAAGTCTCATACCTCTGTTCTCATCCGCACCATCAGCGCACAACGTTGGAGAGACGAGCGGGGCCCAGAGTTCCGCCGCGTGACGTGAATTCGAAATGCAGGGAGAAAATAGGAACTCGTGATCCGGTCGTTGCGCAATAGGTTCGCTACTTGCGCAGTAGGACTAATAATCGATTAGTTGGCTAAAGGGTGAGATTTCGTTCCAACCCATATGAGATCAACCACTTGCCGAGAAAACGAGTCCCGTAGCGGAGGTATTCGAAAAATGGTGCGAGAAAGGCGGCCTTAAACCACTCGATGACGACCGCAGGACAACTTTATGACACGGTTCAAGACCAGCCAAAGAGCAGAACCAACATTACAGTTGCTATTGTCGTTGGCCAGCTAGGCGGAGGATAAATCTTTTTGTCAAAACCAGTCGCGCGCGGTGCTGGCTTGCCGCCGGAAGCGGTCTTTAGGAGACCGGCATCAGTTTGACCTCTCCACGAATCTTCGGCGACAATCCTGATTCAATCGAGCAACAGGTCGTTCTACTAATTTGCCGATGATAGGTTCGACGATGACTCATGACGCGGCCGTTGTGAAAGCGCAAGAGATCGCCAATCGCGTGCTGGCGCCAGCTGCAGGTCAAAACGATAAGGCGGGACGCTTTTCTAGCGAGGCTGTGAAGGCAATAGGTGAGGGCGGACTCCTCGGGCTGTTACTACCGACGAAGGTTGGAGGTGAAGGACTAGGTCCCCGAACGTTTGCTGCCGTAACGGCTGCGCTCGCCGAGACAGACGCGTCTGTCGCCATGGTCTACCTGATGCACATCCTCGGCACCGCGACCATGTCTGCGGCGCGTCCAAGTGCAGCTCAGACACTCACACCCATACTGCAGGAGATTGCGCAAGGCCGACACTTATCCACGCTCGCTTTCAGCGAAGCCGGTTCACGCAGTCATTTCTGGGCACCTATATCCCGCGCACAACGCAGCGGGAACGGCGTGCAGATCAGTGCCAAGAAATCATGGGTGACCAGCGCGGGTCATGCGCAGAGCTATGTGGTTTCCGCGCTTGCCCCGGAAGGAAAAGGTCCTACCGATTCGACTCTCTATCTTCTTACAGCCGGGACACGCGGCCTCTCCGTTGCCGGGCCCTGGGACGGATTGGGACTTCGGGCCAACGCTTCTGCGCCGATTAAGCTGGAAGATTGCGAGGTCGCCTCCGATTTTCAGCTCACTGATGACGGGGCCGGCTTTCCGACCATGCTAAATGTTGTCCTTCCGTTGTTCAATTTAGGTACAGCAGCTGTGGCTTTAGGATTGTGCCGGGCGACCGTGGCTGGAACTGCGTCGCATCTTAGAACCGCGAGATTCGAGCATTTCGGCCAAAGCCTCGGCGAAAGCCTGCCCACCCTGCGCGCGCAGCTCGCGGCGATGCAAATTGATACCGACGGGCTCGCGGCGCGCATTGACGATTTGATCGATCACCTTGAAAAGCCCCGCGAGACAACCATGCTGCGCGTGCTTGAGGCCAAGGCTGCTGCCGGCGATGTGGCTATCAGCGTTACCTCAACGGCTATGCGCGTTTGCGGCGGGGCAGCGTTCTCCAAGCATTTGAGCATCGAACGCCTGTTTCGCGATGCGCACGCGGGCGCTGTGATGGCACCCACTGGCGATGTGTTGCGCGAGTTCATCGGGAAGTCGCTGTTGGGGATACCACTCTTTTAAGATCAAGCGCGTGCGAAAGTAGAGCTACTCTATTAAACGCCGGTGCAGGCACCGTGGAGGCCTATGAGCAAAACCATCTGGGTGGGGGCGGTTGCGTACGATCCCAAAGTGGTTACGATCTGGGAAGGGATGCGTCGCTATTTTCACGAGGAAGCGCATCTGGCCGTCGAGATCGTGCTGTTTCAGAGTTATGAGATGCAGGTTGCGGCTCTCCTCGCCCAACCGGGCGAGGCCGTTCCGCGCATCGATATCGCCTGGAATACAAATCTCGCCTATCTGCAGGCCGATGAATGGAGCGGCCACGCCTGCCGCGCAGTCGCGATGCGGGATACCGACCTCGGCTGGATGACCAAGATCGTCGCGGCCACAGGAGGTCCCGTTTCTGACCTCTCGGACTTGAAGAATCGGACACTGGCGCTCGGCAGCCGGGACAGCGGGCACGCAGCGATTCTCCCCGTTCACTTTTTGGAGCAGCAAGGCATGCGCGAGGGAACAGACTACGGCACGGTGCGCTTCGACAGCGATGTAGGCAAACATGGTGATACCGGGACCAGTGAAGTGGAGGTGGTACGCGCCGTCCTCGACGGGCGAGCCGATGCTGGCGCTATCGGCAGCCCTTTCTGGAACACTGTGCGCAACGAGCGCCTGGTGCCCGAAGGCGGCCTTCGCGAGATATGGTCGTCTCCTGCCTACAATCATTGCATGTTCACCGCGAGGGCCGACTTCGATCAAGAGCAGGAGCGGCAGTTTGTGGAAGCGCTCTTAGCCATGAGCTACGACAACCCGGTTCATCGCCCAATACTCGACGCGGAAGGGCTGAAGCGCTGGCTAACACCTCATCTGGATGGTTATGGTGATTTGCGCCAAGCTGCGGCCCAGCAGGGATTCCTCAAGCAGCTACTTGCTAAGTCGGCTTGACAGATTGAGCCGTTTTGCCGCAAGCCATCCGGTATTAACGGCAGCTTGGAAAGGTTCACGCGCAGTTAAAGATCCTCGCCAGCTTATTCGAGTGTTCGCCCTCGCGGCCGAAGGCGCGGCGGACGGCTGCGAAGGACTCGGAAAGAGGAAAAATGTCCCGCGTAACAAGCAGATCGGCATCTTCAGCCCCAACCGGATGCCAGTACACACCCTCAGCCGTTATCGTGACTTCCGGCACCAGATCGGCTCGACTGAGAGCAACACCATCGCTCGCGGCGCCACGCAACGCGATCCGGCGTATGACGCGGTCTTCTTCCGCGATCTTTTCCCGGTCGAGGAGTCGGCGGAATTCTGCGGCTTCATCATCGGTAGAAACAGTCGCCGCCAGTCGCACTCGAAAACCAAGCGCACGAGCCCGCTCGATCCCTGCGCGTGTACGCGCCCATGTCCCGGCTCCGCGATGCAAGTCGTGCAGCCGTGGCGTAGCGCTATCCAAGCTGATTTGCAGGATAATTCGATCGCGGGGCAGCGCTCGCAAGCTTTCCGCACGCCTCCCGGCGAATAACATTCCGTTGGTGAGCACTACGGTCGGAGCGACGGCAGCGCAAGAAAGCAGAATCTCGCGGATATCCTCCAGCAGAAACGGCTCGCCCCCGGTAACGAAGATTTCCTTGACGCCGAGCTCCGCCGCTTCCCCGGCGATCCGCTTTACGCGTCCGAGCCCCAGTTCTCGCCGGGGCACGCTGGGCGAGGAACGCACACAACAGTAGTCGCAGCGTAGGTTACAGTCGAAATTCGTGTAAAGCCAAAGCCGCGAGCCCACTGGCCGACTAGCTTCGGCAGGCAAATCAGCGGCGCCGCAGCGAAAGACGAACCGAGCGCGGCCATTTTCGACCGTAGCATCCAGCAGTGGATTCCCGGTAAACCGACACCACGTTTCCAGTTCAGGGCGAATGCTTTCTTCGTCGCCAAGAAGGGCAACTAGGTCGCCCGGCTGGCTGCGGCGCAGCACAGCGATCAACTCCGGCAGAAGACCCGAGGAGAACGTCTTATGCGTGATATCCAGCTCGAGATCAGCCCTCATCAGAATGGGGACATTTTATTATTCGAGCGACCCTTCTACCATCCCATTTGGCCCATCCTCTTAAGGATAATCACACTGTAGCTGTTCATGCGCTCGGGTCGTCGTTTCAGAGGCGCCGGCAGGACTGCAGCGAGCCGTGCCGCCTGTTGCCGGCCGATACTCTGGGCTGAGGTTCCGTCGTAATAGCGACAGGCCGACTCCGCGCCATAGATACCAGGGCCCCATTCGACAACGTTGAGGTATACCTCCAGAATGCGCTGTTTGCCCAGGACGAATTCGGCCACCGGTACCAGGGCGACCTCCGCGCCCTTGCGAAGAATGGAGCGTTCGGTTCCGAAAAAAAGGTTTTTAACGAGTTGCTGTGTAATGGTGGAAGCCCCGCGAGTACGTTCGCCTTCCAAATCCTCTTCGGCAGCTACCTCGATCTCGTGCCAATCGAAGCCATGATGCTGATAGAAGTGTGCGTCCTCTGCGGCGACTACAGCGTGCTGGAGATCGAGTGAGATTTGGTGCAGGGGAATAAATTTGTAGCGCTCGCGATACGGCGTGTGGTGAATCCAGGCCTGTAGGCGGCGCTGGATGTGCACCGCGGTTGTCGGTGGGTTGATCCACCGGGTTGCGACAAGGATCAGCGCGGCAAGCGACCAAAGCAGCACCAAGCCGACGATGAGCCATCGAATCATGGATCGAAGGAAGCGCGTCCGAAGCGGCGTCTTGGCGTGTGGATTCGGCATTTTCAGTCGGATTTCAGAATAATAGCCCGGAGCTTGGTCGCCGTTGATGGATGATCTTGCGCACGCGAAAACACAGTGAAGGGTATTAAAGAGAAAGATTTGTTAAGCTCAAAATGAGACTTATTGCTGTGACCTTCACTGGAGAGGCATCACATTCCCTATTCCTTGATCGGATTGAAGTCGCCGCATTCCGTGCTTCTGTAGACAGGCGCGGTCGCGCCCTCTCGAGACCACCATCTTAGCCACTTGGAGTACTCGGCTTGGGGACTTCCGTCCCTCCATGTATCGCTCGCCGCGCGATGAGTCAATATCTGCAGACCCCTTCGAGCACCCTCCGCAACTGCTGTATCGAAGCCTTTCAGAAAGCTCAGTAGAATGGGAACGGCCTTTCCGGACCCGGTATATCCCATCCCGGTAACTGCATTTTCAGCGAAACCTTCCTCAGAACTCCTCGGCCGAAATTCTTTGTCTGGCTTTCCCGCCAGTTCGAGGAGCACCGGAAGGGCTTTGTCAGCACCGAGCTCAGCAGCGTCGGCAACATAAGGGAAGTTTCCCGGCATTTTTCGTGGCAATCTCAAGCAACAATGACAACCACTTCTGATCGCCGCTATGGGCAAGATAGTCTGCGCTTTCCTCGTGCTCAAATGTTCCGGGCTCAGTTGTCTTCAGTAACGCCGCCAACGCCGCCATGCTTCGCCCAGTGTTCAGCCGGTGGAATGCCAGCGGAGCAAACTCTCGGAACTCGGGATTACCGGCAAACGAAAGCAACGTTCCCTCAAGCGATCATGGGGCGACACTGGCTAATGTGCGGGCAGCCTCGATTCGCTCGTCGCTATTACGCGAACTAAGTCGATCCAGCCAAGGCTGAAATGCTTTAAGGTCAACGACCGCATTCTCGTCCACGCGGAAAGCAAGGATCGAGCGGACTCCAGCATTTCCAACATAATGATCGGCTTCTACTGAATGATCGCCGGGCGAAGCTATTTCGTGCTCAAAATTGAGCAAGAGCTGGTGGATCGGTGGAGACCTTGATGGTAACCTGAATCGCAATGATATGGTCCACCCTTGGAATAGAAGTCCTCGACCTCTCGACCATCGTTGGTAACCTGAAAATATAGGAAGACCGGTTCGCCCTTTGCAAATGTTGTTTTCTCAAGATAAAAACGCCCGGTGATTTGTCCGGTTGCAATCAGAGAAGAGCAGACGAAAGAGATTGTGACCAGGAAACGAGTGCCCATGTCCAAGAGTAGAGCTTTTCGGGGCTCACCTTGGAAGATGACTGGCGTAATCGGCGTTCGCACAAGCTTGCCCTCTCTGTTCGCCGGGCACGGGTGGCTACAAGGGCTTTTGAGCACAATCGGGGTTCCATCAACGGACATGGACTTCAGTGTGGTGTTAGCGCCTGAGAAAGAGCCATAATTGCCTTGTCCGATCTATTTGAGGTAAGGAGAAATTCCAGCATGCATCGCCTTGCTCCCGCCTTAGCCCTGCTCTTTTTCTTCAACCTGTCAACCAAAGCGCAAGACAACAAAACCTCTAATGACAATGTGTCGGCCGTCCGTTCTACTGTGACAAACTACATCGAGGGGTATTTCACCGGTGATGCTCAGCGCATGGAGCAGACGCTTCACCCTCACTATCTGAAGCACGTGATCCATGCGGAGAGTCCCATGCGGGAGATGAACGGTCCTCAGATGATGAAAGCCGTCCGTAGTGAAGGACCACCGGATCTGCCAGCGGCAAGTAAGACGGAACAAGTGACTGTGCTCGACGTTGCGAGAGACATTGCCTCGGCCAAGCTGGTTACGCCGGGCTGGACCGATTACATGATGCTGTCTAAAGTGAATGGCGAGTGGAAGATTCTTTCTGTAGTACAACGAATCGATTAGTTAAAATCGCTGTCTAGACTCAGGATCTGCCGACCGAAGCAGTACATCGCACATCATCAATGTCGCATCGACCATGTTGATATTGTTACAGCGTACATCGGCTTGCCTGATAGCTTTTCCGCCGCTTCTTGCGCCTGCACAGCTTGAAGTCGCTGGGTGCAAGAAATACCAGCCACATTTGGTATCACTCCACGGGGCCCTAGAGCGGAAGACCGTTGCAGGGCCAGCAAACTATCGTCATATTTATAAAGGCGACGAGCCCGAAACCATCTGGCGGCTGAAGCTGGAGTCGCCAATCCGTGCGGAAGAGGACAAGACTCAGCCTGACCTAAACCCAAGAGAGAAAAATGTTCCTAAGGTGCAGCTTGTGCTCAACAAGCAGCACACTGAACGAGCAATTGTTCTGCGGGGCAAGAAAGTTGTCGCAACAGGAACGCTATTCGGTGCACATTCAGGACACGACCACACTCCTCTACTTCTCACGGTCACTTACCTTGATGCGCCGCGCTGGACATGAAAAAACTGCTCAACTGACGAGAACACGCGAGTGCTGTGGCGGTTGGCAATGTCACAGGCCTAACAGGTTTGATCGGTCAACTTCAGGCTTGCTGACTGACCGCGCAGAGGCCGTCTTTCATGTCATAACTTCTCTTCGTTGTGCAGAGATTGAGAAGGCAGATATAATGCCGCGGAATCGGCATGGTACGCGACCGGAGGTCAGCTTGCCGTTAACCCTTGACAGGCGCACGGTGGGAAAAGTGGCGGTGATTCGATGCAACGGACGTATCACCGCCGGGGATGAGGCGGAGTCATTGCGGGTTTATATATGCGGTATGTTTGGCAACCACAAAGACTTCATCCTGCACCTCGAAGACGTGGCGTTCATCGATAGCAGTGGGTTGGGAACCGTGGTGCGCCTCCTGGGAAGCGCTCGCCGCATGCGAGGCGATTTGAAGCTGTGCAATGTTCCGCCAGGGCTTCAGAAAGTTCTGAGAATCACAAATCTGACTACGCTTTTTGAGATCTATGAATCCGAAGAGAATGCAATCAGTTCTTTCTATTGCCGATCCAAAGGCTCGGATAAACCGGCGTCGGTAGGCGTGGGGCTGGTTTGTGTCGATAAGAATGCCGATCTGCTTGCTTATGTAAAGGAACTGTTGCAGCGAGCCGGATACAATGTTCACACTACTTGCAGCCTTTCGGATTCGCTCATGCTCACCCGGGTCACACGGCCTCGCTTGGTCCTTGTGGGACCGAGCTTCGCGGGGTCGTCGGACACACGGCAAGCCATTACTACTGCCTTCCCTAAGCTTGCGGTGATAGAAATGGGATCCGATTTCTCTAAGCTGGATGCTGGGGAAGCTGCATCGCGGCTCTTGCAAGAGATCCAGCTTCGGCTGCAGGCGACGTAGGTAGAAATCTATACCGGCTGCAAATCTGTGTCAGGTGCCGGGTGGCCAAGAATTCGGAGCATCGCGACAATCTGGCCTTTGTGGTGAAATGCATGGGTTATCACGTGCAGGAGGATGAAAGCAGGAGTCCGGAGTTCGCCGCCCCAGTCCGCAGGACGCTCGGCGAGGGTCGTGTTAAGTTGCTCTTCCGTAAGATTCCCCAAATAAGCTCGTGTCGCCTCTCGTATGCGCTCTTTGGAAGCTCGTAACGCCGGCATGGTTGGGCATTCTTCTGCATACCAATCGCGAAAGGGCTGGTTCTGCAAAGCGTGGACCCAGCCTTCCTCGCAAGCCAGGATGTGCACCAGCTGCTGCCAAACGGACGGATGGCCGAATCCTGAAATCGGTTTTTGATACAGCTCATCGGGCACGGTTGCGACGTGGCGCAGTAAAAGGTCTAAACGTTCATGGGTGGTGGCATGTAATGCAATGATTCCGGCGTTGCTAAACATGATTTACTCCGTGACTCGCTAGGTTATCCGAGGCAGCTGTCTGCCTGCCCACGCCAGCGAAGGCTCGACAGGGCGCCATTCGATGGAGTGGTCGTAGCCATGCCGACTTCTGATTACCCATCGGCTTGGGGCTGGCGGGAAGGAATTAGGCGCCACGCGACCACAGCGCTCGCGAACGCAAGACTTGCACACAACAGCATCATAATTCGAAAGCCGAAGACGAACGCGTGCGTAATCGCAGCGCGAACGTTCAACGTTGTCGGCGGATCAAGATTAGGGGGTGGTTCAAGGGTGCCGAGCTTGGCCACATTTGCTTCGAGATAGCGAACCCTCGTGGCATCCAGGTGCAGTAGGGCTATGGACGCCCGCAAGGAGCTCGCGAACGCCCCTACCATTACCACGCCCAAAACCGCGACCGCTAGCACACCGGCCACTCGAGCCACCGCGTTGTTGATCCCGGATGCGGTACCGGCCCGATCTTCTTCCACCGAACCCATCGTCACGGTTGTCAGTGGCGCCACACTGATGGCCATACCTAACCCAAGAACCACGAAACCTGGAAAAAAGCCGCTCCAATAGCTTGCGCTCACGTTCGGCATGGCAAAAAGTACAAAGGCCGCGGCCACGATGAGCGGACCGACAATTAGAGGAGACCTCGAACCGTAACGAGCTACCAGTCCCCCCGACCAGCGGGAAAGAAAGAAGACGAGCAAAATCATGGGTAGGCCCGCCGCTCCCGTCTTTGTAGCCGAATAGTTCTGTATCTGGATTAGGTTCAAGGGAAAGAGAAAAAAGAAAGCTCCAAGCGCCGCATAGAGAAACAGCGTCAGCCGATTGGCGCCGCTAAAAGTCCTTGAGTTGAACAGATCGAGCGGTACCATGGGGCTCGTGACGCGCCTTTCCACCAGCACAAAAAGAACAACGGATACAAAGCCGAAAATCAGTGTTCCAAATACCCGAGGACGATTCCACCCCAGCGTCGCGGCCTCCAAGAAGCCATAGACCAGAGCTGCCAAGCCGAAAGTCGCTATTGCCGCACCGAGCCAGTCAACCCTTCGGGCATTCATGCCGCGAGACTCCGGTACGTGCCACAGCGAAATGGCAATCACCAAGGCACCCAGCGGAATATTGATAAAAAAAACCCAATGCCACGAAGCGTGCTCAATTAACCACCCTCCGACGACTGGGCCGAGAGCCGTGGTGATGGCTGTGAACCCAGACCAGATCCCAATCGACTGTCCGCGAGATTGTTCATCAAATGAAGCACTGATAATGGCGAGACTTCCGGGGACAAGGAATGCGGCGCCGATTCCCTGAAGGCTACGCCACATCACCAAAGTTCGAATGTTGGGAGAGAGCCCACAACCCAAGGAAGCGGCGACAAAGACGGCTACACCTAGCAGAAACATCTTGCGCCTACCTAAGGAATCGCCCAGCGCACCACCGACCAGGATCAGCGCAGAGAGAAATAATCCGTAGGACTCAACCACCCACTGCACATCCACTAGAGTAGCTTGAAGACTCGATTGGAGAGCAGGCAGAGCGACGTTGACGACGGTCCCGTCGATGAACGCCATGCTCGAGCCGAGTATCATGGCTGCCAGCAGCCAAGCGGCGGATTTTTCCGCACAAGGAGAGTCCGGAGTCCCTGACCGGATTACCCCCTCATCACACGGCAGCCTCATCCTGAATCTTGATGCTCTGTAAGCCGAGTCGATTCCTCTATTCCCAGAGATTGGCAGGCCGTGTCTAGCTCGAATTTCGGGACATGCCTACTTTTCGGGACCGAATGGGCCTCAACTCACAGAGGGTCGGAGGGAATCGAAACCGTAAGGCGGAGCAGTAGGAAGGTCAGACTATGAGCCGCCAAGAACTAGGGCCGCGGCTTCAACTCGTAAACCGTCTGCCCGCCAACCACGGTCTCGAGCACCTGTACATTGGCGATATCCTCGGCGGGGATTTTTAGCGGATCGCGATCGAGAACGACGATATCGGCAAATTTGCCGGCTTCGAGCGAGCCGGCCACGTCATCTTCATGCAGCTCGTAAGCAGCGTCCACGGTGGCAGCGCGCAACACCGCCTCGCGAGAGAGACCGGGATCCTCGCCCAATCTACCGTGGAATTCGGGCGATGCGTTCGGCGCATTGGTGCGGGTCACTCCGACCTTCAAGGCGAACCATTCATCGAGGGGATCGACGGGCCAGTCGCTACCGAAGGCAATACGTGCGCCCGCGGCTGCGAGGAAACCTGCGGGTTCAAGAATCTTCATGCGTTCGGGACCGAAGTAGTTGGTTAAACCAAGCGTGTCGCCGGCCGGCTTTTCCCACTGGAACGACAGCACAGGTATCGTGTTGAGGGCTTTGAATCTTGGGAAATCATCCGGGCTGACAATCTCGTCGTGCGCAATCGCGGGACGGATATCGGCTCCGGCAATTTCCTTGCGCATGGCTTCCACTGCGTCCAAAGCGGCGCGCACGGCGGCATCACCATCGGCGTGCATGTGCGGATCCATCCCAGCCCGGCCGAGCCGCAGCAGAATTTCCGCCAGTGCGTGGGGCGAAAAATAGACAGACGGGCCGCGACTCTGGCCGGCTGCCCAGTGTGGATTTTCTGCCGTTCCGGTATTCGTACGGTAGGGTTCGAGCACGGCGCCTGTCAGCGCCGGGGCGGCGATGACGCCATCGAGGAACAGCTTGGCATTCCGTACCGTTAGACTGGGCTTGGCTCGCATCCCGCCTTGGTCGAATTGCTTCTGATAACCAACCACGGTGGCCACCGCGCGTGCAGGGTCGGTCGCTTCCGTGGGCGCGATCTGGGGGGCAAAATGGGCGCGGACGGTGAGTGCTCCGGCCGCCTGCACGGCCATAAAAGCCGCCATGCTCTCGGGAGCCGCATCGGCGTCAAGGAAAGACGTGACACCCTGACGATTCATCGCCAGCTGCGCAGCCTTTGCAGCAGCGATGTTCTGGTCGGGAGTCGGAATGGGGATCAGACTGGAATAGGCCGCGAATGCCGAGTCCTCGAGCAGGCCAGTAGGGTTGCCATCTCCCTCACGCCAGATCTTGCCACCGACTGGATCCGGTGTGGTGCTGGCGATTTTTGCCATTGCCAGTGCCCGCGAGTTGGCCAGCACCGTATGGCCGAACGAGGAGCGCACGATGATCGGTCTCGATGTTTCGAGCCCATCGAGTGTGGCGCGGCTGGTCTTAACGCCCGCCGGACGCATACTCTCCTGGAACCAGTTAACGACTTCCAGCCACCCATCGGGCTCCTGGTTGCGTGTTTGGTCGAGACAAGCCTGGATCCGCTGCTCGAATTGCACAACCGTCAGCGACTCGTAATTCAGGCTGCACTTCCCAAGCTTCAAGCCGGCTTCCAGGGGATGCATGTGGCCATCCACGAGTCCAGGCATGACAAAGCGACCCTCGAGATCTGTGACCTTCGTAGAAGCGCCGATCAGCGGCGCGACGCCTTCATTGCTGCCGACATAAATGATGCGACCGTCACGAATGGCAACCGCCTGCACGATGGAGCCTTTGGCATCGGCTGTGAAAACCGCACCCTTGTGGTATACCCGATCGGCCGCGGAGTTGGCAGCATAGGATGCGGTCAGAAGTGAGAATAGTGCCAAAAGGTAAAAAACAAAGAATCGCTTCATGGTGTGAACCGCGAAGTTTAAAGGAAGGAACTAGGGAACAGCAAGCTGTCACCCGCTTCAGGCAAACAGCCTCGCGATGTTCCGCCTTCGAAGTATCGTTTCACTCTACTCCTCGCGGAGCACTTTCATCGGATCGATCTGATTCGACCTGCGCGCCGGCACGTAACAGGCGAGCGTTGCCACGGTTGCCAGCAGGAATGGTGCACCGACGAGCAAGCGCGGATCATCCGTACCGACCCGCAGCGCGTCGGAAAAAATGCTGGTCAGCGCCGAAAGTGCTTTTGCCAAGCCGATGGCACCCAAAAATCCGACAGCCGTTCCGACGGTTGTGAGCGCCGTGCCTTCCCGCAGTACCAGCCACAGCACCTGCACCTTGCTTGCTCCCACCGCGGTGCGAATGGCGATCTCCTTGCGCCTATGCGCAACCGAGTAAGCCGTGACCCCAGCAAGTCCGATGGCGGCCAACACCAAGCCGAACAATCCGATTCCACCGTAGGTTTGGACGGAGAACCGCAAGGCGGCCCGGCTGCGATCCAGGTAATCGCCGAGCGTTTGCGCGTCGATGATGTTCAGATTGGGATCTAGGAGAGTGATCTGGTTGCGGATGGCGCTCAGCGCATCCGCTCCCGCCTCCGACCGCACAAGAATAGTCATGCCAGCGCCGGGCGGCCGGGCAAAATTGCGCGGCGTGAGCGGCAAATAAATGATAGCTTGGGTGAATCCCTCGACATCCGTCATGTCGTGGACCACCCCAACAACGTCATAGGAGTGCTCGTGGTCCCTGACGCGCTTACCGATGGCATTCTGATTTCCGAAAAGTTTGCGTTCCGCGGTCTCGTTCAGCACCGCCGGCAAAACCAAGGATTTCGCTGCATCTACTTGGCTTCGTTGATCGCGCTCTTCGAACTCCCGCCCGGCCACGACCGGTTCGTTGAGCGCGGCAAAATAGCCGGCACCGACAGTTTCCTCGACCACATTCTGGACCACCTGGGAGGACTCCGGCAAGTTTTCCGCGGTCAATTGCGTGGGTTCGATTTCGCCGGAAAAGGGCGGCTGCGCCGCGAGGGCAACGCTATCGACCGTTCCGGCGGTCTTCAGCTGTTCGGGAAGCTTCTCGAACAGCGCTTGCGCTTTCCCCGGCCCGTAGCCATCACGCACTGGATCGAGGGACACGAGAAGCATCGAGCGCGGATCGAACCTAGTTTGGAGACTGCTTGTCTTGTTAATTCCCATGACCAGGAACCCGGTCATCAGCAGTAGCGTCAACGATGCCGCAACCTGGATTACCATCAGCAAGTTGCGCAGACCAAAGCTTCGGTAACCTGGCAACTGAAGCACCGAGCTTTCTTTGAGAGCCGGGGTCAGATCGGCTTTCGTAGCTTGCAGGGCGGGCGGAAGGCTGAATCCGATGCCACACATGACCGCGATGCCGAACGCAAACACAGTTGCGCTCCAATCCAAGCTGGAATTGAATTCGACTGGCAGCGTCCGGGGCGGCGTGAAGTGAGCGTTCAGCACCGCGAGACCGTACGCGAGGGCGAATCCTGCCACACCGCCAAGCAGGGAGAGCAAAAGCCCTTCGCTGATCATCTGCCGGACAAGCCGGAAACGGCTGGCCCCGACGGATAGACGAATCGCCAGTTCCTTTCGGCGATTGACGCCGCGCGCCATCAGCATGTTGGCCAGATTCAGGCAAGCAAGCGCAATCACCAGTCCCATAAGGGCGACCAAGAATCCGATCAACACAGGCTTGAACTTCCGGGGAATCGGCACGCTGGTGCCCGCCGAAAGCAGTGTGATGCGCCGGGTTTTGTCGGTGCGCGGGAGCGAATGAGTATCCTGCTCGTCGAGACGGCGTGTGATCGCGTCGAGACCGGCTTCGGCGGATTCCATGGTTACGCCAGGAGCCAGGCATAGGATTGCCAGGAAGTCCTGGGCCTTGCGTTCATCAACAACGTCGTTGGCGAGTTCCGGAGCCAGGGCAGCCGGCACGGTGAGCGGGACGAACAGCTCGGACGGATTTAGGGCCAGGGCGCCAAGGAAGTCCTTCGGTGTGATTCCGACGATGGTGGCGAGTTGTCCATTCAGGCGGAGCGTTTGCCCGATGGCGTCGGGAGAAGAATTGAGGCGATTGCGCCAGAAACGATCGCTGATCACCACAACAGGGGCGTCACCGGGCTTGTCGCGGGCGGTGCTGAGCACGCGTCCCCGCTGAGGTTGGACGCCGAGCACGGAGAAATAATCCGGAGACACCAGTTGCCCGAAAACACGCTGAGGTTTCGCACTGCGATCGCCTGGAACGGCGACATTAAACGGGATGCCGGTCTGAAGGGCGGCGACACCGGCAAACAGGCTCTTCTGCTCGCGATACTGCTCGATGTAGTAGTACGACACACGGGCGAGGTCATCAGAGGTAGACTCCTGAAACATCACCAGGCGTTTCGCATTCGCCGCCGGCAGCTGATGAAATAGCAATTCCCACTTCGAGCTGTACACGTTGGTTGTCAGCCCAATTCCGAGTCCCATCGAAATGATGCCGACCAGGGCAAATCCAGGCGACTTGACCAGGGCTCGCCACGCATATCGCATATCGCCGCGCAGTTCGCTTAGGTATTCGACCGGTACGCGAATCGCCATGTCTGCGATTAACCGGATCAGCCCCGCGGCTCCTTGCCTCTTGCGAGTCTCTTCCTCCATGTCCTGCCCGAGCTGCATCACCTCAGGGCCGTACACCAGATTGAATTCGTGTGGAAATGTTTGGGCCAATCGCCGGTAAATCCGCCAAGCGAGACTCATTCCGTCACCATCGCCTGCTTCACTCGAATGCTGTGAACTAATTCCTCGAGGCGCTGACATTCCGCGTCAAGCACACGCTTGCCCAGGGGAGTCAGCCGGTAGTAGCGGCGTCGCGCGTCGTCCAATTCCGGCGCGGGCCGTTCCTCGCACTCCTCGATCAGATCCGCCTCCACGAGCCGCTTGATCGATCCATATAATGTCGCTGGCCACAATCGCACTTTCCCCGTAGAGCGATTTAGGACTTCCTGCATGATTCCGTAACCATGCTGCTCTCCACCGGCAAGCGACAACATGATGTGGAACCAGTTGGTCTTGAGGGGAATGAACTTTTGCCAGTCAATCTTAGACATATCCCATATGTATATCATATGATATATATATCTAACAATAGCGGTGTTTGGGAAGTTCGCGAGCAAGTTCCAGGCGGAAGTTCAGAGCTTGCTGAAGCCGTCGCCGGTCCACTGTTCTGAGCCGACTCCGTTGTGAACAAAGAAGAGACCTTCAGGGTCGTATTTTTTCTTGATTTCCGCGAGGCGGGCGTAGTTGACACCCCAGTAGGAGTGCTGAAAGTCGGATTCGAAGAAATTGCTTTCGGAGACATAGGCGCCGCCGTTTGAGGCAACGGCGCGGAGTTCGTTCATGGAGCGATGCACGGCGTCCGCCGCCTTGCGGCCCTTGGCAACATCGGGTTCATGACCCACAACTCCAGGATAGGCCGAGCCCTGCCCGTCGGCCACGATGGCGAGAGCAAAGGCATCGCACACCGCAGAATTCATGGCCGTATCCTTGGCGGCTGCAATGGCTTCCGCCGGGGCGCCGGCGAGCCCCTTATTGAAATGAAGCTCGACCTCGCTAAAGCGCGATGCTTTAAATAGAGCGTTCGCCAGCTTTTCTTGGGAGTCGTCCTCGAGCAAGGAAGCCGGTATCCAAAGCGACTCGAAACCCCAGATGACCCAGCCCACTTGGCCGGCATCGCCTTTCCACCAGACGTTAATTGAACTGGCGCCCGAGCGGGAGTCTGTCTTGAAAACGTCTGGGCTATGCTCTTTGCGCCAGTCGGCGTCCCACCAATGCCGGAAGGGCATGCTGCCGATCTCAGGTTTAGACTCGATCGTGTAGGAGGCGGGAGACTGCGTTAACCAATTGAGAAACGGCTGCCAGACTTTTGGCGCCTGCTCGGTGTCCAATCCCAGATGGACCATGCTGATCTCGAGCTCGTTGTCGGGAGAGAAATGCGCCTGTTCGCCCCAATGATCGTTGAACAGAGCCTCGCGGTAGAAGCCAATGAAGTGTCGGATCAGGGCGCGATAGGCGTCGTCGGAAGACGCTTGCACGATGAAGTGGGCGCCGCCGGCATATTCGGGCAGGTCGCGCACGCGCAGAGTCAATTGGCTGACGGCAGCAAAGGTGCCGCCTCCGCCACCTTTTAAAGCCCAAAACAGATCGGGATTGGAACAGGCATTGGCGATGCGCACCTTGCCGTCGGCGGTTACCACCTCGGCTTCGAGGAGACCGGCGGCGGCCATGCCGTAGTGCTTGGAGAAGCTGCCGAAACCGCCACTCTGAATCAGGCCGGCGACGCCAACCGTGGTGCAGCCGCCGCCTTGAACGTATGCTCCAGCCTTGGTCGTGACGGCATCATAGGCCTGCAACCAAATTGTCCCGGCACCAACCGTGACCGCGCGCTGCGGAGCTTGGATCGACCGGCAACCCTGAGCAACGAAATCGTCATGTAGGGTGACATCGTGCATGTGGCGCGTCCAAATCAGGAGGGAATCGGCGGCGTTCGATGTGCCTTGATAACTGTGGCCGCCGCCTTTGACCACGAGACGTAGATTGTTCTCGCGAGCGAAATTTAGGGCGGTAGCGATATCGTCAGCATTTCTGGCGGCGACGGCATAAACGCTGGGTTTGCTCGTCCACGCGTCTACCCAGCCCAAGGTCTGGGTTAGACCAGGGGTATCGCCGATGTAGTAGGGATTTTTCAGATTTGCGGCGAGCGTTTGGCAATCCCCACCTTGCGCGGAGGATATGCATGCATTGATTGGAAAGTCGACGGGAATCAGGTTACCGCCCACCGCGTCGTTAAGGCGCTTCCACGCCTGTTTCGACGGCCACCCTGGATCCGAAGGACGTACCCGGTGAAACTTGGGATCGGCCAACACGCCGTGTGGCCACAGCCCCAAAAGGGATGCCGCGCCAGATGCTTTCAAAAAGGCTCTTCGGTTCATGCTGCCACGCTCTCCCGGACGTCATTTCAGGGATATCTGACGTCCGCGCTTCGGCCGCTCCTGGTTTCTGGAGCCGAATCAGCCTTGTCCGTGGTCTCGAAGGGCAGCTTCCAATTGCTCGAGCGACTCGACACGCGGGAGGTCTTGTCCCCGGTACGCTCCTGACACGTCTAAAAGTATGGCCTTCATACCAGATCGAGTCGCACCCAAATAGTCCACCGAGTAGAAGTCCCCGACATACAAGCTGCGGTTTGCGTCGACGCCCATGGACTTTAGAGCCGCATGGAAAATGGCAGGATTCGGTTTCTCGTATCCCACCACTCCTGAATCGGTAATTGAGTCAAAACAGTCGGCGATACCGCAGCCTTCGATTACCTGAGCGATCCTGCCGTCGGCGTTCGAAATCACACCCAGGCGATAGTGCTTTCGAATTCGTTGGAGTGCCTCGCGAGTTCCTGGGCGCATTTCGCACCAGTTGGCGGAGATCCGCGTCGCCTCAACCAGGGCATCCCGGACAGCATTGTCCCGAATGCCCAGATTTTCCAGTAGCTGAGAATAAAACAGAAACCAGAAACCATGGTCAACCTGAGCACCATGCACGACGAGGTCGTCGAATCTTTTCTTCGCGGCCCGCTCGATCTCGTGCCAGCGCTCCCGGCTCGCGGCAACCTTTGGGGGATCGAGCGGCGCCAGGATGCGGGCCAGGTTCGGGAAGAGAAGTGTGTTGCCAATATCGAAGAAAATGGCTTGGAGTGCGTCGGTCATTCCCTTCCATCTTCGCACACTCCTCGGAGCTGGCCGAAAGCGCATGGACCCCAGGTAGAGGGAAGGGAAGCTGACAGGATGGTTACAGGGAGTCTTCGTCTCGCTTCTTGCCGTAGCGTAAGGCAAGGCCCATGCCGACGGTCATGAATCCGAGGGGAGGCGAGAGCAAGACCAAAATTCCACGGCTAATGGCACGTTGCCCATCCTTGGTTGTCCCAACGGCGCTCGAGTAGCACATAGCGCAACCCTGAGCCAGGGCGGGCGCAGCCCACAACGCGATTCCCAACCCGAGCAGCGCCAGACGCGGTTTCATCGTACCCCCAACTGGACAATGCGGAAGGCATCGGCAAAAAATACGCACATGAAACAGAGGCAGGCAACCACGGCCGTCATCATGACCCATCGCATGGACCGAGCTTCGTACTTCAAGTGCATGAAATAACCGATGATCAGCGCAGACTTGATGATGGAAAGAATCATCAATGCTTCCAGCATATGCACGGGCTGGAAGACTTGACGATAGGCGAGAACGACTTCGACGGCGGTAAGCAGCAGCAATACTGCCCAAACCCAGAAATACTGGCTCTTGCTCTCATCATGATGTGCGGCAATGCTTTCCATCTTGTAGTGCTCTCCCTTGTCGACCGACGTTCCTGGCTCAACCTAGGCTTTCTTCAACGTGTTTCCTCGCTGACTTCCCAGTCCGCCTCATCCCGTCACCCGCGTCGACATCAAGTACACCAGGGGGAAGATGAACATCCAGACCAGATCTACAAAGTGCCAATATAGCCCAGCAATCTCGACGTCATGGGCATCGTAATCCTTGGGCTTCAGGAAAACAATCATGGCGGCAATGACGGCTCCGAGAAGAAGCACGTGAACCCCCACGTGGAATACGTTATTCGCGGGAGTCAGCAGCCAAGTTCCCAACCAGAGTAGCAATAGAATGGGCAACCATTTCTTCCGCAGCGCCACCACACCCAGGTAAATCACACCGATGGTGACGTGCAGCATGTGCATTCCGGTGAGCGTAAAGAAGGTGCCCCCGAACTGTGGCACGCTAGCTGCCCAGGGGTTCTTGAAGGGAGTCATGCCCTCCTCGATCAGCTTGCTCCATTCCATCCCGTGCAAAACCACGAACAAGGTGCCAAACAGCATGGTGAAAAGAATCCAATTGCGCGTCCAACTGCGGTCGCCCCGCCTGGCCGCCAAGACCCCCAGCACCATGGTCAGCGAACTGGAGAGCAGGCATCCGGTCATGACCGTGGCATTGAGGATGCTCTCCTTGTGGAACGGAGTAGGCCATTGCGGATTGGAAATTCGCCCGTAGCTGTAAGCGAATAAAAGCGCTCCAAAGGTGAGCGTGTCGGAGAGGAGAAACAACCACATCCCGATTTTCTTGGAATAGGTGCCAAATAGCGACGGCTCGTATACTTCTCCCACACCGTGCTGCACCGCCATATCAGCCATACGGTCGATCTCCTCCGCTTCGCTCTACTAGCGCATGAACCACAACAACCCGAGAATGCCCAGCCACAGCAAGAAGATAAAGTGCCAATACCAGGCGGTCACATCGACGACAATGCGCCGCGCTTCAATGGGTTTGTGAAACAACGAGACCACTGCCGCATAGAGCAGCACCACCGCGCCGCCGGCAAGATGTACTCCATGAGCCGCGGTCAGCAGATAGACGAAGGAACTGCTGGCGCTGGTGGCGAGATAGAAGCCGCGAGCCGCCATCTCTTGCCAGGCCAGCCATTGCCCGACGAGGAATCCAGTTCCCAGCAAAACCGTGACCCACAGCCAGGGAAAGCCTGCTTCGTTTCCTAGGCTGACGCCCGGGATGGAACGAACCGGAGCGAGGGCAGCCTGACGCGTGATTTGTCGTCGGGCAAGCTCGGCACTGAGGCTGCTGGCCGCCAGCAATCCGGTGTTGATCAGCAACAGCGCGAGCGGCAGGTCGAGGGGTTGCCATTCGCGCACGTAGGTGTTGGTTTTGTCGTCAAATGTCGGCAATCCCTGGCGCACGATGTAAGCGCTGACCAGGGAAACGAAAAACATAAGGATGGGTGCCAGGGCAACGGCCAATCCTAAACGGGCGCGACGCAACCGTCGCCCGTAGTCGGGATAGCCGTCTCCCCCGCCGCCGCCGCCGCCACCACCGTAATGGGGTGGAGGCGAGCCGCCGCCCTGTCCTGTTTCGGGAACGCTAACCGGTATTGTTGGGCTCAAACTGGCCATGATGAGCTATCGGACCACGTGCTTTAGTGCGTCGCCACTCCTGCCGGATCGGTCTGCATCAGGTAATCCTTGGCAGCTCCCGGAACACTGTATTCATAAGGGCCGTGATATACGACCGGGGTCTGTCCCCCGAAGTTGTCGTGCGGGGGCGGGGTTGCCGTCGTCCACTCCAGTGTGGTCGCTTCCCAGGGATTGTCGCTGGCCTTTGGGCCCTTGAACATGCTCCAGAAGAGGTTAAAGAGAAAGATGAGCTGCGCAGCGATGGTGATAAAGGCCGCGTAGGTCATGAAGGTCTGCAGGGGAATCAGGTGCGTCATGTATTGCACTTCTGTGAATTGGGAGTAGCGTCGCGTTTGGCCGGCCATTCCCAGATAGTGCATGGGCATAAAGATGGCATATGTACCGATCAGCGTGATCACGAAGTGGACGCGACCGAGCGATTCGTTCATCATTCGCCCGAACATCTTGGGAAACCAGTAATAGGTCCCGGTGAATATGCCAAAGATCGCAGCCACGCCCATGATCAGGTGGAAGTGTCCGACCACGAAGTAGGTGTCATGCAGGGGGATATCGAGCACGGGCTGAGCCAGAAACGGTCCGCTTAACCCGCCCGAGACGAACAGGGAAACAAAGCCGATGCCGAAGAGCATGGGTGTTTGGAATCGCACCCGGCCATTGTGAATGGTGCCCAACCAGTTGAAGGTCTTGATCGCCGACGGTACCCCGATCATCATCGTCATGATGGAGAAGGCAAAGGCCGAATAAGGGCTCATGCCGCTCATGAACATGTGATGACCCCAGACCACGAATCCCAGGATGCCAATGGCCATAATGGCGTACACCATGGCTTTGTAGCCGAAAATCGGCTTGCGCGAAAACGTGGATAGAATCTGCGAGGTGACGCCCATGCCGGGAAGGATCGCGATGTACACCTCAGGGTGTCCAAAGAACCAAAACAAATGTTGCCAGAGCAGCGGCGAACCACCCCGGTGTCCCATCACCTGGCCGTTTACCACCACCAAGGGAACGTAGAAGCTGGTGCCCAAGTTGCGGTCGAGCAGAAGAAGAATGCCCGCCGAGAGCAGCACGCCAAAAGCTAACAACCCGAGAATCGCGGTAATAAACCACGCCCAGCAGGTTAAGGGCATGCGCATCATGGTCATGCCTTTGGCGCGTAAGTCGAGCACGGTGGTAATGAAGTTGAGTGCTCCCATGAGCGAGGCGACACAGAAGATGGCAATGCTCGTAATCCACAAATCAGCGCCCAGTTGTTCACCCGGCCCTGAGTTGGTCAGCGCGCTCAGTGGCGCGTACCCTGTCCATCCATGGAGGGGGGCGCCGCCGGTTACGAAGAAAGCCGAGACCAGGACCACAAAGGCTACGAAGGTGGTCCAAAAGGAGAGCATATTCAGGACTGGGAACGCCATATCCGGCGCTCCGATCTGAATGGGCAAGAAATAGTTCCCGAATCCGCTCTGCGGCGCCGTGGTGAGCACGAAAAACACCATGATCGTTCCGTGCATGGTCAACAGGCTGAGATAGGTCTCCGGCCTGATCTCCCCTACCAAAGGCAGAACCGCGGTCGGCCAGATCAGGTGAATCCGCATCAGCAGGGACAAGAACATGCCGACAAAGACCGCGATTAAGGCCAGGAAGTAGTACTGCAGCCCGATGACTTTGTGGTCCAGGCTGAAGATGTATTTGCGAATAAACCCCTGCGGAGCTGCGTGCGCGTGTACTGAAGCCGACGTCGCCATTATTATTTCTCAGCCTCCCGAGCTGCCAGCCATTTATCGAAGTCTTCCTGGGATACCACATGCACCATGCCGTGCATCTTGTAGTGGCCGAGTCCGCACAACTCGGCGCAGGCGATCTCATAATCGCCTATCTCGGTGGGTGTGAAGTGCATATGAATTGCGAGCCCGGGTACGGTGTCCTGTTTGAAACGCAGAGCCGGAACAAAGAAGCTGTGAATCACGTCCACGGCTCGCAAGGTGAGGTCCACCTCACGTTGTACAGGAAGATACATGGTGCCCGTGACCACATCGTCCTTAGCCGCCGGATCCGAGGTGTCCAAGCCCACGGCAGCCTCGTTTCCCGCCGAGGGGTCCATCAACTTGGGATCGGTTCGCCCATAGGTGCCGTCCGGGCCCGGATAACGGAAATACCAGGCAAATTGCATGCCGGTCACCTCGACCGGAATCGATCCTGCCGCCGCCGGCTCGAAGCGCTCGTTGGCCCAGACGTGGCTGCCCATCAGGTTCAGACCCACAAACAGAATTGCCGTCAATGTGGTCCAGAGCAGCTCGAGGGTAGTATTGCCGTGCGAATACTCGACCGGCTTACTCGAACCACCCTCACGATTTTTCCAGACCAGCCAACCCAATCCGCCTTGGGCGGCGACGAAGACTATGCCCATCAGCACATACGTCAGGGCGAACTGGTGATCAATCCACGGGGCGGCGGCGGAGACGCCGTGCGGCAACCACCAGGTTTGGGCCACGAAAAAGTATGTGCTAAAGAAGGTGATCAGCCAGATGATGACTAGAAGAGCGAGGCCCATCTACAAGATCTCCCGCGGTCGCGATTTGCCCACATCCATTGTGCGGAAAAACAGAGAAGGATATCACAGGCTCGAAAATCCTGAAAATCATTCTTAGGTTGTCCTGTTGAACTCGAATCAAAGTTGCCGGACCAGTAAAATCAATTCACCCTGTCTGATAGTAGTCGAGCCAATCCAAGACCCGCCATCGACAAAGACGGTTAACCGGTTCTCGATGGCTACAAGATGGCAACCCGCCCCAACTAAAACATTAGACCTCGAATTCGCGCTGCCCCAGCTCATTTGTTGAACGACTCTTTCCAGTTTGTGGTCACCGTAAAGGGTGCAGTGCTGCCTGGGCCATAGGTAGTCATGTAGATCTTCTGCCCGTCGCGGGAAACAGCGTAATACTTGGATACGGGATGTGCGTCGAGATCGAAAAGTGGTTGGGGTTTATCGCTTTCAAAATGGTCACCGGTTATATTCAACCGGGCAGACATCAGAGTATTAAAAGAGCTGTTCGTAAAGAACAACTCTTTTCCATCCCCCCTCCACTCCGGTAGTGAGCCACCGCCGCTCGAAACAACCCACTTGCCCCCGGAGACCGATAGAGTTCCATCCGCCGCGCTTCGTAGGGGTACTACATAGATTTCGGGCAGTCCCGATTCCTTCGACGAATACGCCAGCCACCTGCCGTCGGGGGATAGTGCCACGCCGGTCCATCCTGTCTTGGTCTGAAACAAAGGGGTTGACTTGCGTTCCCCTAGGAGCGAAAGCGCATCGATTTCTCCCGGACCGCGATAGATCAAGTACTTACCATCCGAGGTCCAGGCGATGGGGTACAGGTTTTGCGGTGCAGAATTGCCTTCTCCAGTTACATGTTGAGCCGGAAGCTTGTACAAAACCTCCTCCGCGCCGCTTCCGGAAGCGTCCTTGGCGATGAGGGAGTCACCATCGGCATCGATGCGATCGAAAGCCAGCCGTTTCCCATCGGGGGACCAAGCTGGGGAGAAAGAGCGCTGGTCAAACGTGAGCTTCGCCTTGGTGTCTTTGTGGAGATCGAAGACCCAAATGTCATTCAGCTGGCCAGAGGAAATTCCGAGAGAAGCAGCCAGTTGATCCTCTTTGGGAGAGAGTGCGAGCGTCTGAACCAGATACGGTTCTTCGCTGAGCACAGTCTGTTTGCCGCTGCGATCGGAGCAGACCACACGCGTACCCGCAACGACGGCGCCGGTCTGGTAAATCAAGGTGGAGTCTGATACGGAGAAGGCTGCGTAGTTGAACTGCGGGTCGTTCTGCACATGCTCTGCAACGACCACCGGCTCGCCCGTGAAGCGGAAAGTTCCGGGGTCAAATCCTCGGGTCAGCAGGCTGTTGTCCACAACATAGAACAGGCGGTTATTGGAGAACTTCGCGCTAGTGGTAACGTCTTCGACCAAGGTCATCTTGGACGAGCCTAGGGAGCCAACGAACACACGCCCGGTGGGAATCTGAGGAGCCTGTGCTACAAACAGGAAGTGCTTCTGATCGGGGAGGAACTGCGGCCAGCGATGACTAGTCTCATGCCGCCCTTCATCGAGGGTGGTTAGCCGGGTTGGTTTGCCTCCGGACGCTTGTACCAGAAAGAGACTGTCGGCACGTACTCCAAATATAATGAGGCCGTCGGTAGACCAGGTGCCACCTCGTCCCTCGATTACGTCGCAAATCGGAATCGCGCTTCCCCCCGAAAGATCAAGCTTTTTCAGTTTTCCGTCGGCGAAGAATGCAAGGAACCTTCCGTCAGGCGACCAGAACGGGAAGGTGGCCCCTTCAGTGCCGGAAAGAAACCGAGCGTCGGTCGATGCAAACGAGCGCAGCCAGAGACCGGCGGTCCCTGTTTTTCCCTGGTTGAAAGCAACAAACGCGACCTTGGTTCCGTCAGGCGAGGGAACGGGCGGCCCCGAAAGACCGCGAAAATTGAAATAGGTCTTCGGAGGGGGATTAACTTCAAACTGGGTTAGGCGCACGGGTGACCGCGACATTCGCATGCCCATAAAGATTGCGGCGGCAATCAGAACCGGCACCGAGAGCGCCGTCCAAGGAAGTCTCTTCCTCCCGGTGACCGGCACCTCGCTTTGAGGCGCTCGCGACAACCATTGCACCTGCTGCGATATGTCGGCGCAGCTTTGCCAGCGCTCGTCAGGATCTTTGGCTAGACAAGTCCTGATCAAATGTTGCAGTGCGGGGGGCGAGAGCGGCTGAACTGCGGTTAACGGTTTCGGATCAGCTGTCAGAATGGCCGCGATCGTACTGGCGGTTGTCTTTCCCTCAAACGCGCGCTTACCCGTTATCATCTCGTAGAGAACTGCGCCCAACGAGAAAATGTCGCTACGCTTGTCCGCCTCTTTCCCTTCCAGTTGCTCCGGCGACATGTATTGAATCGTGCCCACGATCGTGCCTTGCGAAGTCAGCGGCTGCGACATGGTGGCCAGCGAGTTGGAAGACGAAGAGCCTGCAAGCAGAGCTACATTGGCCTTGGCCAGCCCGAAATCCATGAGCTTGGCGCTTGATTTGGTCAGCATGATATTGCCTGGCTTCAGGTCGCGGTGCACTACGCCGTTGCGATGTGCCTGTGCAAGTCCGTTACAGATCTCGGCACCAACACGAAAAACTTGCTCCAGCGGTAGACCTCCCCGGCGCAGCCGTTGAGCAAGAGTTTCTCCCTCGAGGTATTCCATGACCAGGTAGCTGATTCCGTCTTGTTGACCGACATCGTAGAGATGGCAGATGTTGGGATGGCTCAGCGACGAAATAGCCCGGGCTTCACGATCGAAGCGTTGTCGGGCTTCGCCGCTTTCGGAGAGATGAGCGGGCAGAATCTTGACGGCGACAGTGCGGTCCAACCGCGTATCTTTAGCGCGGTACACTTCTCCCATTCCGCCCGCGCCGAGCGGGACGTCGATTTCGTAGGGACCAAGCTTTAAACCCCGAGCAAGAGGCATTAGTGACGCGATTATAACTCCGAAAAAGCTCCCCGGTAGCACACTCTGTCCGAAGAGGTAGGCGAGAGCCTCGTCTAGGACGGCAGGCACTAAGACCAGACTTTAGCATGGCTGCGGGCGAGAATCGCATTCGGCCCTGGCTCGTGCCAAAAATCGTACAACGAAAACACCCATGGGAAAGGAGCAACGGATTCCATCGCCGATGTCACGCGCAAGCAGACGCGGTGAGCGTTAGATCCTAGTTTTTGCCTTGTTCTTGGACTCCGTCTTCAGGGATGACGCTGGAAATGCAGGAATGTACTGCTAAATGTCAAAATCGAGTTTCATGCCGTCGTAGGAAAGCCGCACGTGAGCCGGGAGCGAAGAGTTGGTCGCCTCGTGCGCCAAGTCGTGGCAGATATGGGTGAAGAACGCCCGCTTCGGTTTGACCCGTTCCACAATGTGCAGCGAATTTTCTACCGTGGAATGGGTAGGGTGAGGTTTGTGGCGCAAGGCATCGAGAAACAGAATATCGAGATCCTTCAGTTTGGCAAACGAAGATTCGGGAATCTCGCTGTGGTCGGTGAGATAGGCTGCACTCCCGAAGCGAAAGCCGTAGATTTCCGTGTCCCCATGAATCACGGCGACTGGCTCAAAATTGGCCCCGAAGAGCTCGAAGGGCTCCTTGATGGTGCGCAGCTCCACCAGGGGGAGCCCGCCAAACTTGTAATCGGCGTCGAAAATGTAGCGAAACATCGTGCGGATGAAATCCACTGCCTCCTGCTTGGCATAAAGCGGGAGCTTATTCGGCTTATGTTTGAAGCTCAGGGGGCGCAGATCGTCGATGCCGAGAAGGTGGTCGGCATGGGTGTGCGTATAGAGCACGGCGTCGATCCGGCGGATGTTTTCCCGAATGGCCTGCTCACGGAAGTCCGGCGTCGAATCAATGAGCACGACATGGCCGTCATATTCAATGAGGACCGAAGGGCGGGTGCGGCGATCGTGCGGGTCGCGAGACCGGCATACGGCGCAATCACATCCGATGGTGGGCACGCCCATCGACGTGCCGCTGCCCAGCACCGTAAGCCTCGCCTTCATCGTTTGATAGAGCCCGTCCCGGCGGCTTGCGGCGGACGGGAGAGCGCATTGGTGACGTCGACGTAAGCCATCCGCAATTCATAGAGACTGTTTTGCAAGAAGCTCTGCTCTCGACTGCTCAAATTTCCCTTGGTCTTCTCCGATAGCAGGCTAAGAGTATCGATGGTCTGCCGCGCACCGATCAGATCGATCCGGGGCTCGCCGCCTTGCTCGTGCATGAGGCCAAGCTGCAGCATCGCCGTCATGTACAGCGAAGCCGTGAACCGCTCGAAGGACATCTCCAGCTCGTTTGCCACTGGGCCGTCGATACCGAAGCGATGGTCGTTCTCGCGCGTCGAATTGCGATAGGCATCCGCCTGTTCCTCTTGCTCCTTGGAAGACGGACTCGGAGGTATTTCCGGCTCCGGCGCCTTCGGAGCGGGCTTCGGAGCGGACGCATTCTCCACCTTGGGGGAGACCGGCACCTCTTCCTGAGAGACCTCTTTGCGCACTTCGCCCTCCGGCGTGAACAGCCGCCGGTCCGTTACCTTGAATGCTTCCTGCTTCTTCTCAGCCATATTGTCCTTAACGTCCTATCTTTTTGGAAATGCAGCCACGAACGGCAATTCCGCCACTCGCAGCCGAGCTTCGCCGGCTTCGAGTGGGTGCTCGGCGGCCGAGGCCTCGCGGCGAAGGTAGCCGAGCGCTACCGCTTGATTTCCGCCGCCAAGGGGTAGGGAAGCGGCGCTGGTTACTTCGCCAACCTCTTTGCCCTGGTGTTGAATCTTCTCCCCCGGAACCGGCAAAGGGCCCGTCACCTCAAACCCGGTAAAGGTGCGATGCACTTTGCCGCGGGAACGAATGCGTTCCACGATTTCTTGCCCGATATAACATCCTTTGTCGAAGCTCAAGGCGCGAAACTGTTCGGTTTCCTGGGGCAAGTCGCGCTCCCGAATATCTTGACCATAGCGCGGGATGCCGCAAGCGATCCGCAGCAGCTCCAAGGCGGTGCTGCCCACGGCGGTGGCGCCCGAGCTGGCGAGTGAGTCCCAGAGCAACGAGACGTGCGCCGGACTTAGCCAGACTTGGTAGGACTCGATGACCGGATTGTCATTTCGGGCGACGCTCAAAGGGACCTCGCGCCAGCTCCGATCGACAAATTGAAGAGGGCTTAATTCCCCGAAGCTGAGTCCGGCAGCCCTGAGTACCTCACCGGCCTTGGGTCCGGCGATCCCGATGGCCGTCGACTGAGCGCTCACATTTGCCAGTTGAACCGGGTCCATAATGATGTGACGGCGGAAAGTCTCGAGCAACTTCTCGGCTTGCGATTGCTCGCTATCAACCAGCAAGGATTCGCCCCGATTGTAGGCGTAGAGGTCTCCCAGAATGTGTCCTTGCGGGTTCAGCACGAAAGCATAAACCCCCTGCCCCGGGGCAAGGTCCCGAACTTTATTGCTGATCATCCCGTTGAGCCAGCGCATGCGATCTTTGCCGGAAAGGCTGATCTTGGCCCGGTTGCTCAGGCGGAAGAGGCCGCAACCGGATAGCAAGGCATCGAACTCCGGCCTCGCGCTTTCCGATTCCGCACTCGCCAAAGCGGTGTGGTCATGAATGGCCGCGTAATCACTCATACGATAACCTTTGATTATACAAGGTAGTTGGGGAGATGCTGCCGCTACCCCGAGCACCCGTTTAGGCGGCGCTTGTGTTACCTTTCCAGCCGTGAGTGAGAAAAGGCGGATCGCCGTCATTCCCGGCGACGGGATCGGCAAAGAAGTGATTCCTGAGGCCATGAAGGTTGTCTCCGCCGCCGGCGCGGAGGTGGAGGCCTCGCCCTTCGACTGGGGAGCCGACCGCTACCTTGCCGACGGCGTCGCCGTGCCGCCGGGCGGCTTCGCCCGGCTCGAGCGCGATTTCGACGCAATCCTGGTCGGCGCCTTTGGCGATCCCCGGGTTCCAAGCAACCTCCACGCCAAACAGATCCTGCTCGGCATGCGCTTCCAGATGGACCTCTATGCGAATGTCCGCCCCACACGGCTACTGGATTCGGGCTTGTGTCCGCTGAAGGGAGTGGAACCGAAGGACGTGGATTTTGTAGTCATTCGCGAGAACACCGAGGGGGTTTACACCGACGCAGGGGGAGTATTCAAGCAAGACACGGCGGACGAAATCGCGGTGCAGGAAGACATCAACACCCGCAAAGGTGTAGAGCGCATCCTTCGCTATGCCTTTGAATACTGCCGTCGCCACCCCAAAGCCAATGGCAGTCAGCGCCGGCGCGTTCTCATGTGCGACAAATCGAACGCGATGACGTACGCGGGCGGCTTGTGGCAGCGCGTGTTTCGAGCCGTCAGCCTTGAGTATCCAGAGCTTCAGGCCGAACACATGTACGTCGATGCGCTCTGTATGCAGATGGTGCGTGATCCACGCCAATTCGACGTGATCGTGACCAACAACCTGTTCGGAGACATCATCACCGATCTGGCCGCTGGCCTCGCGGGCGGACTGGGCATGGCAGCGAGCGCCAATATTCACCCGGGAAAGACTTCTATGTTCGAGCCCGTCCACGGCTCGGCCCCCCAGATTGCAGGAAAGAACGTCGCGAACCCCTTCGGCGCCATCTTAACCGCTGCCCTGATGCTCGATCATCTGGGGTTGGCCGGCGAAGCGAACAAGATCGAGGCCGCGGTCCTCGATGCCGTGCGGCAAGAAAAGACAACCTCGGACGTCGGTGGAAACCTAGGAACCCGGGAAGCTGGAGAATGGGTTGCCAACCGCATCGTTCGAGGCGGGGGGTGAAGATTGCGAGGGAATTTTCCGCCTTCAGCGGGGTCCTGTCCGATGGGGCGAGTCGGGCTTCAACCCAGCGACTTTCTCAATTCCTTGCGCAGGATCTTTCCGGAAGCAGTCTTGGGAATCGCCTCGACGAACAGGATTTCCCGAGGCTGCTTGTAGTGGGTGAGGCGGTCGGCAACGAATCCACAGAGCGCTTCTTTGGTTTGCTCTGACGCCACGGAACCGTGGCGAAGAACGACAAAGGCCACAGGGATTTCGCCGGCCGAAGAATCTTTACGCCCCACCACCCCACATTCGGAAACCTCCGGATGTTCGAGCAGCACGCTCTCAACTTCCGCCGGAGCGATGGGAAATCCCTTGTATTTGATCATCTCCTTCCGCCGATCGAGGACGTAGAAGAAGTTGGCGGCGTCGCAACTGACAATGTCTCCGGACCAGTACCATCCATCGCGCATGACGGCGGCTGTGGCCGCGGGGTCTCCCCAGTATCCCAGCATGAATTGCGGCCCGCGCATGACGAGTTCGCCGGCATTGCCGAGGGCAACATTGCCTCCCTTTTCGTCGACCACGCGACACTCCGTCTGTACTATGGGCTGCCCGATGGATTCGGGTCGATACAGCTCATCCTCGAGATAGCCTATGTGAGTCACGGGCGACGCCTCGGTCATGCCATACCCCTGACAGACCGGAATTCCCGTCAGTGAGGTAAAACGGCGGGCCAGTCCCCGAGACAGTGGAGCAGCCCCCGACTTCACCCAGCCGAGCTGATGATTCTTGGGAAACTGTCCGGCTTCGGCGGCCTGGCTGAGAGCAACCAGCGCGGGCGGCACGGTCGGCATGATGGTGATGTTTTCTTCGAGGAGGAGGGAAGTCACCTGGGTGACCTGAAAACGCGGCAGGAGAACCAGCGTGGCGCCCAAGCTCAATACCGGGTTCAGCATGACATTCAGGCCGTAGATGTGATAGAGCGGCAAGAAACACAGTACCCGACTGTCGTGGGTGAGCGCAGAGGTATGTGGCCCGAGGTATTGGAAGATATTGGCGACCAGGTTGAAGTGGCTGAGCATGACACCTTTGGGCAATCCCGTCGTGCCACTCGAGTAAGGAAGCGCTCCGATGGTTTCGCTCGCATTCCGGGCGGCTTCGGGCAGGGGCACCTTGGCCGGCTGCAGCAGGTCGGCGAAGGGTTGGGTTCCGGAGACGATTTGGCGAAGGGCATAAACGCGGCGCAGGTTGGGCAAGCCGGAGAGGTCCATCCCGCTGATGTTTCCTCCCTCGCTGAGCAACATGGCCGCGCCGCTATTGGCGAGCTGATAGCGAACCTCGCGCTCGCGGAAGCTAGGATTGAGAAACGTTGGGATCGCACCCGCTAGCGTGGCGGCATGATAGGAAGCGCAGAATTGCCAACAGTTGGACAGGTAAATAGCCACCACTTCTCCCGGCCTTAGGCCGGCAGCGATCCATCCCCGGGCGAGCGATTCAACCAGTTCTCCGTATTCCGCATAGCTTATGCGGCGACCCGAGGACGTATCCACAATCGCGGTCTTTTGCGGGAACCGATGGCAGCTTTCGAGAATGAGGTCGTGAACAGAGCGACCGCGCGGGTCTCGGTACAGCTCAGTACGTAGCATGCTGCTCTAGATTGTAGGGGAACCCCGCAGGGTGCTGGCGTTCTTCCAGCCTCGAGCACAGTTTGCGGGCATAAGCGAACAAGATGCTCGTTGGAGCGATGCGAAAGTCAGCCGGCTAGCTTGCGCAGGAATTCCCGCTCATTTATTCGGTATTTAAATGCCTTACGGCCATCGATAAACACCACAGGAACTTCGTCGGTGAACTGACGGCGGAGTTGCTCGTCAGAATCGACGTCGACTTCCTTCCAGGTAAATCCTCCGCGACGATGCAGCTTAGCGACGGTTTCCTTCACGATCTCGCACAGGTGACAACCCTTGCGCGAATAAACAATGACGTGGCGCAGCGCGGACATGTGCAGAGTGTACCAGATGCCACCGCTCTCATTGCCGGAATCTACTGGACTGAGGATCGGATCAGCCGTCACGGAGAAAGCATTCTTAACATCAGCCAAAACTCTGCTCGGCGGAAGACTCGCTCACCCGTCCATGCGGCCCCGTGGGCAAGGTACAATCCCAGATATGTCTCGAAACCATGGCAGCTCGCTTGCGGGCAAAGCCGTTCTGATCACGGGCGGAGCGCGGCGCTTGGGCCGAGCGAGCGCTTTGGCTTTGGCTCGAGCCGGTGCGGATGTGGCGATTACATTTTTGCACTCCGCCCGAGAGGCCGAGCGCACGGTCCGTGACCTGCGCCGTTTGGACGTCCGCGCGTTGGCCCTGCCTTGCGATGTAACCGAAGAAAAATCCGTAAGGGACGCCGTCCGACAAACGGTCAGGGAATTAGGCGGTATCGACGTTCTGGTGAATAATGCGGCGAACTATGAAACCGTGGAATTCGACAAGCTGACCCTGCGTCAGTGGGACGCGATGTTCGCCAGCAATACGCGGGGGCCGTTTCTGGTCGCCCGCGAAGCTCTCCGGTCGCTGCGCGAACGGCGGGGAAAAATCATCAACCTGGGATCGCTCGGCGGTGTGCGGCCCTGGGCGACGCATGCCCATTACTGCGCCTCGAAGGCCGCCGTTCACATGCTGACCAAAGTGATGGCCAAAGCGCTGGCGCCCGAGATTGCGGTAAACTGCGTCGCGCCGGGAGTGATTGACCTAGGCGAGAAAGCGGCCGCAGCTTTCATGAAAGCCATGACCAAGGAGACTCCCATGCGCCGCAACGGCACGGCCGATGACATCAGTGCCGCTATTTTGTTCTTTACGACGGCGCCCCACTTCATCACTGGTCAGATTTTGCTTGTGGACGGCGGCCTGG
>DATJVZ010000025.1:0-6827 GCA_035501575.1 Terriglobales bacterium
GACTTCCACTGCGCCGGCGCCAATTCCCGCAAAACAAGAAATGCTGTTCCAAGAGGTTCTTGCCCTGTTTGAACAGAATCAGATCGCCTACGCAGTGGCGGGAGCTTTCGCTTTGCGGGAGCACACCGGCATTTGCCGCGATACGAAGGATCTCGACGTGTTTTTGACCTCGAAGAATGTGGAACTCGCTCTTGATCGTCTCCGCAAGGAAGGATTTGACTGCCAAACCTGTGACCCGGTCTGGTTGTATAAGGCGCATCGTGATCGGTTCTTCGTCGACTTGATTACCGGCATGAGCAATGCCGCGCTGGTGGTGGAGGATTCCTGGATAGCCCGCGCCATACCCGCCGTGGTTCACGGCGTGCAGACCAGAGTACTGGGAGCCGAAGAGCTGCTGGCCTCGAAGCTCTTCGTCACCCGACGGGAGCGTTTTGACGGCGCCGACATCGCCCACGTCATCTATGGGACCAAGGGAAAACTCGATTGGCAGCGTGTATTATCTTTGGTCGGTGAACATTGGGAAATCCTTTTTTGGGCACTGGTATTGTTTCGTTACGTCTATCCCGCGCAAACAGAGTATGTCCCCAGGGATATATGGTCCGGGCTCATCGGGCGCTTTCAGAACGCGGTGTCTCATCCCGACCCGGCCGCCAAGTTTCGCGGCAGTTTAATCGATGACAAGATGTTCGCGGTCGACGTGAATGAGTGGGGACTCGATAACCTGCTGGCCGATTTCCGGAAGCGCCGCCTGCGAGAGATTCCGGGAGAGCTTTGAGCTACATGAGAATCGCAGCCACCGCCGATTTGCATTTTACCGAATCGCGTCACAGCGCCTTACTTGACCAGTTGAGTCGTGTGCGGGAGGCGGCAGATGTTCTGGTTGTGGCCGGAGACTTGACGAACTTTGGCCGACCCGAGGAGATGGAACCTTTGCTCAATGTCGTGGTGCGCTCGCGAATCCCAACGATTGTGGTCTTGGGAAATCACGATTATGAGAGCGGGAAACAGAGTGAGCTTGCGCGAATGATAGCGGCCGCGGGCATAAAAGTACTGGACGGGACGGCTTACGAACGGGATGGTATCGGCTTTGCCGGCACCAAGGGTTTCCCGGGTGGCTTTGGACGTGGCGTGTTGACGGCATTCGGTGAACCGGAAGTCAAACAGTTTGTTCAAGCTGCGATCGATGAGGCTTTGAAGCTGGAACGTGCGATGGCGCAACTGCGTACACAGAAACGCGTCGTGGTGCTTCACTACTCACCCATCGCCGCCACTGTGCAGGGAGAATCACCGGAAATATTTCCCTATCTCGGCACCTCCCGGTTGGCTGAAGTTGTCGATCGTCATGGCGCCGACCTGGTGTTGCACGGCCACGCCCACCATGGACAGCTGGAAGGAAGAACGACAGGCGGAATCGCAGTGGCCAACGTCGCGATCACCTTGCTGCAAGCGCAGCAACCGCCGACCGCCTATCGCGTCTTCGATATCTAGCGCTTCATAATCTTTTGTTAGCCAGTTTCCGGACCCGAAATCTAGGCGGGCCTCTGCGCGTACTGGTGGGGAGATTCCTCGAACACCTCCTTGCAGTCTTCCGAACAGAAATAAAAAGTTTGCCCACCATATTGCGCCGTGTATTGTTCGGTTGGTGAGGGCACTTTTTCATCGACGGGGATGCCGCATACAGGATCAACTGCCATGGAAGCCTCCATTCTCCTCCGCAATTTTTGCTTAGTGATGTTTGAAGTATTGGACCGCACGTTCATGGGCCAGAGCCGCTTGTTTTGAGCTGAAAGTACCCAGGTTGCGTCGACGGCCAGTCTTTGGGTTCTTCTTACGTGAATACAGACGGTATTGCCCGGATTTGAGTTTTCGGATCATCGCACCAGGACCTTTCGCTACTCTTTATCTAGTTATCTAGCTGGGTTGTTAGCTTGCGTGGCGTACTTTTCGAGCGCCTCCACGAATGGCTGGCTAGCCTCCGGAGCCGTAATTTTGCCGCTGAGTATCTGGGCAAATGAGATGTCACTCCCGTAGAGAGCCCGAGTGTCATCTTGATCCTGGGAAAGAGATGCGCCATTGAGGTTCGTTCCGGCAAACAGACCGCGTGCCCGAGAATAGGTCAGCACCTCGGCCTTCATTGTCGCGTCGGAGCTCGTACCCGCATGAAGGCCAACCGACCCGGCGGCGACTGAGGCTTCCGTGCCAAACTTCATTTGACTGAAAAGCAGTCTTTGCATTCCTTGGTCATTCGTTACGACCATTACCAGGTCGACGGCCTCGCCTCCGATCTGGCTACCCCAACTTACTCCAGTGATCGTAATCGGGGCGGGTGCACTCCACCCGTTCGGGCTGCGGCAGGTAACGAAGCCCTTTCCGTGGTTGCCCCCCAGAGCCATGGCAACTTGCACCATCGAGGGGATAACGGCTACGCACTTGGCTCCTTCTAGGACATCGCTGGGAATGGCGTTGCGCGGGTCGGACATAAGCTCGGTGAATGCTTTTGTCGACGCCTCGATTCGCTGCGCGACCGCGCGGGCCTGGTCTGCGGACCAGGAACTGCCTAGCAGCACCAAGACCGTTCCCACTACCTGCAATTGCGGGTGTAGCCCTCTCATCGAGTTCACAGTAGGCATTGAGTTGCTGCCGGTCCATCCGGTCTTGCCTGTACATCGGCCAGAGAATCGACCCAGCGTGGCCTAAGCAAATGTCCGGTTCGCTTCAGGTGCGTTGTCGGGCCCATTACCTCGAAGGAATACAGCAAACGGCGCGACAGATTAGGGAATCCATTCGATACCTTCTGCTTGGACAGCAAACTACTCTGAATCAGGAGGTCGAAAATGCCTGATCAGGAAACTCTGAAACGCGCACACGAGGATGCCCGCGAAGGAAAGTCGCCCAGCACGCAAGCCGGCGAATTTGTGCGGCAGGAAATGCACCACATTCGCGAAGGCAAGCATGGTGCGCGTTCAACCAAACAAGCGATCGCGATCGGCCTATCCAAGGCGCGGCGTGCCGGTGTGAAACTGCGGGCGCCCCGTCGCGGTGCCGCGTCGGCGAAAACTGTAAAACAGGCAAAGCAAGCTTTTCGCAAGGGGCAAAGTCATTCTCGGCGTCGTCGCTCCGGCAAACGCTCTCGTGCCATCAGGGAGGCGCTAAAGCGGGAAGGTAACCGCGCGGCTTCCCGCAAATCGTTATCCAAGCAAGCCCGCTCGACGGCGCGAGAACGTGGCTCGTCAGCGCGGCACCGCTCCGCCATGAAGGCCGGGCGAACAAAGGTAAAGAAAGGTCGTCGTCAGGGGGCACGCAAAGCGGCTCGCACGCGAGCTAGAGCGAGGCAGGGAAGCAGATATTAGGCCGAAGTCAGCCAGACAGCGCGTCCTCGTCCATACCGTGACAAAAGGAGGCACAACGAAAATGTCCATGCTTCGATCAATGCGATTGACATTGCTAACGCTGGCGATGCTCGTTCTACTGCCAGTTTCCTGGGGACAGGTTGGAGTTTCGATCACAATCGGTCCTCCCGCTCTCCCGGTGTACGAGCAACCAGTTTGTCCCGGTCCAGGCTACATCTGGACGCCCGGCTATTGGGCTTACGGCCCCGGCGGTTACTACTGGGTGCCGGGGACCTGGGTGATGGCGCCCGAACCCGGTTTGCTGTGGACTCCGGGCTACTGGGCCTGGAGTGGCAATGCCTACATTTGGAATGCCGGCTATTGGGGGCCCGTAGTGGGCTTCTATGGCGGCATCAACTACGGCTTCGGCTACGGCGGATCTGGCTATCAAGGCGGATACTGGCGAGGCCAGCAGTTCTATTACAACCGTTCGGTAAACAACGTGAACACCACCAACGTTACCAATGTCTACAACACGAAAATCGTCAACAACAGTACGACGGTGAATCGGGTCAGCTACAACGGGGGGCCTGGAGGCGCGACTGTCCGCCCTACTGCGGAGCAAAAAGCTGCAGAGCAACAGCGGCGATCAGGGCCAACGACCGCCCAAACACAGCAGGAACACACGGCTGAGGGCAACCACACGCTGCTGGCTTCCTCCAATCACGGGCAGCCGCCTATTGGAGCGACCGAGAAACCTGGAGAGTTCTCCGGTGCGGGCGTGAAACCGGCCAGTCGCGCAGGCGCGCCATACAACCCGCCTGCCAATCCAAAGGCACCGCCCGCGCGTCCTGAGTCAGCACCTAAAAACAACGGCGCTCGACCCGAGGCCAAACCAGGCAACAATGCGAAGCCCAACGCTGCCGAACCTCGTCCTGCCAAACCCCCTAAAGACGAGAACAAGGCGGCGAAGGATGAGAGCAAAGCGGAGAAGAAGGCGGCAAAAAATGCGGCCAAAAATCCTCCGCCACCAAAGGCCGAAGCCAAGACTAAGGCCGAGCCTCAGAAGAACGAGCCAGGCCAACAGAAGGCTCAGCCTAAGCCTGCTCCGCGGCCACAGCAGCAGCAAAAGCCCACTCCGGAACGCCCAGAGAATGAGCAGCAGCCCCCGCCGAGGCGACAGCCTCCTTCTCAGGTGACTTAGCATGATTGTTCCTGAGGAAGACATGACTCACCCCCGGGGAGGTACTCGATATGCTCCCCGGGGGCGGGTTTTGAATCACAAAGGGGTAGGCTATCAACTACGCAACCAAAGCACTCCGTGCAGAATCCCGGGCTTTTTCTGAGTCAATCGGTTGCTCGTCGAGCAAAGGGGTCGTTACCACAACACTCGTACCTGCCGGGCCAGATTGGATTTCCAGGGTCCCACCCAACTCACGCAAGCGCTCTCGCATTCCTGCTATACCAACGCCGACATCGGCTGCGCCTTCCTGAAGTCGCCTCCTTTGTTCCACGGGTATGCCTTTTCCATTGTCCGTGATCTCCATGCGAAGCTGCTTACGGTCTAGGTGGAGTCTGACATCAACCACCGAACTAACAGAATGCCGGTGAACATTGGTGAGTGCCTCCTGCAAGGTACGAAACAAGGCGATTTCTATATCGTGGTTTAGACGACCCAGCTGTGGCGGAAGATCGAGATTGACCTGTGTACCGCTGCGCTTGGCGAAGCCGTCCACATACCAACTGGCGGCGGCTCCGAAGCCCGCCTCATCCAGCAAGGGGGGATGGAGCAGGTAGGAAACAGTACGGGTTTCAGATATACACTTGTCCGTAATCTCCGTACACTCAGAAAGCAGTTTCAACTGCTTGGCGTTCGCGCCCGACAAGAGGTCGAGATTCATTTTTAGAGCGGCCAGATATTGACCCACACTGTCATGCAGTTCTCGCGCGATCCGCCGGCGTTCCTCGTCCTGTAAGTTGAGGATTCGACCACTCAGGCGTCTGGCGGCATTTTCAGCCCGTTTACGAGATGTTATGTCGGTGTTGATTTCCAGCCAACCAACGGCTGCGCCGCTCTTGTCCCGCAGCGTGGTCCAGCGGCTCGCCACCACGATCCGGGTGCCATCTCGCTTGCTATGACGAAGCTCCCCTTCCCAACTATCACCCGCCTGGATCTCACTCAGCGGTACGGGAAACTCAGTGCGCAGCAGTTCGTGGGGGGAGCGGCCGATAGCCTCCGTATTGGCCCAGCCGTACATTCTTTCGGCGCCCTGATTCCAATAGGAAATCGTCCCCTTCGCAGTCTTCACCAAAATGGCGTCATTCGACAGATCGAGCAATGCGGCCTGTTCGCTTAGCTGGCACGTCTTTTGTACCAACGCCGCCGTCCTCTGCCGAACACGATCCTCCAATTCCTCTTGTGCTCTTCTCAGTTCTTCCTCCGCCTCTCGAGTCTTGACGGTAATGCGACGAGTTGACTCCCCCAGGGCCACGATCACCACGGAGAACACTAGAAAACCCAACACCCCGAAAATCTCTCTGTAGCCCTTGCCGAGGAAAGAATGGAATGGCGGCAGGAACCAGTACCAGATCCCCGCTAGACCCGCCAGGATGGTCACAATCGACGGACCAATGCCGCAGTACCACGCGGAGAACACCACTGCTAACCACAGAGTGTGATACGGATCTTGGTTTCCCAGCATCGGATTGAGAAGACCGCGTAGCAGCACAGCCGCAGCGGCTGCAAGTAGGGCGAGAGCATAGTGTGTCGCACCCTGTCTGTTTCGGCGCATAAGAACCCAGGCTCCTTTGCCGCAACCACCTAGTTGACTGAAAAAAACCCCTATATTAGGGCGCGCCTAGTACTACGTGTGGGCTAAGATCAGCCAGCTTTGCAGGCAGGCACCGCTGAAGTCAATAAGGTGAAAACCCGAGTAAACGGCAAAGAGGACCGCAGAGGAGCTTAATAAGTGGCTTGGCTGTTGGCGCATACAATTCCAAATTGGAGCTCATCAAGAGCCTTACTAATTGTTGACATCGCTTTTTCCCGACGCCCACCCCATTCATTGCCAGATTTTTCAAAATAACTCTTGGTACTTTCCAAGGCCCCGATTCCGCTTTCGAGTCCCCCGGCTCATCCTGCGGTCCCGATTCCATTTCCGACGGGCTCGGAGCTGAAGGTTGTCCTGCCACACGAAAGGTCTGGTCCATCAGAAAGATAGCCTTGACTCGATGTCCGCACCATTTATCTCCGGCTTTTTCTAAAGAACTTTTGGCACTATGGATGTGTGATATTGCAGCCTAAAATTCTGCCGGCACGTCCTTCGAAACAGCTCCGGCATTGGCTTTTGCCGCTGGCTTCGGAGTTGCCGTTTGTGCGCGCGAGACCATGCTAGAAACACTCAGGCTGGCCGCCAACGCCAGAGCCACTGTTTTCGAACTTATCTGCATGAGATTCCTCCACATTTCATCAAGGCTCCTGTTTTGTCGCATTTACAA
>DATJVZ010000026.1:0-20251 GCA_035501575.1 Terriglobales bacterium
CGTGGACAACCTCTGGATGCTGGGTGGAGAAATCATCCGCGACCTGAACTACGACCCTTCTCTAAGGAAAATGGCGGCTGACCGACTTCTCCGCAACGTGATCCACGAGGACGGCGGCCCGCTGATCCACAACGGCTCGGAAGAGGAGCAATGCTCTTTCGACTCCACTCGTCGCAAACTCCACCGCTTCCTCACTCAACCTCAGCGCTGAAGCCTGCCAATTACCCACAAATTTCTCAGACGAGGCAAAAAAGAAAAGGGCGGAACACGTCCGCCCGCTTGTCGGACCTCAAGATCACAACATTTTCAGGCTGTCGACATGAATGCTATCGCCGGAGACGGTGCCGGTGGCCGCAACATGGTGGCCCTCGTGGCCTTTCAGGGCGTCCGGATTGTCGACGGTCAAAACCTTCTTGTCATCATCCGTGACGATCACGTACTTTGCCCCCTTGGAAAGGCATTTCTTCATACAACCCGCGTGACTGTCGCTGGCCCCTTTCGCGCCACACTGCGAATCACTGACATATCCTTTAACCGTTGTGGTATCGGCGGCTAAGACCACCCCAACCATAAAGAAGACAAGCAGAACCGCAATCAGCACCAACCAAACCTTCTTCATAGCATGCTCCTTTGCGTCAGCGGCGAAGCCGCAGATTTCGATTCCCATGCAATTCAGTCGCTTCGCTGCAGGTGGGTTAGCCCATTGCCAGCAGACCACCCAAAGTTTCCTGGGTAAAGTGCTCGAACTATATCACAACCTTTTGGCGCAGGGGCAGCAGGAGCGAAGATTTTACTTTTTCGCACTCCTGCGATCGGGAACTGGTGGGAGCACCGGGGCCGGGGAAACATAGATAACTTCGCCTGGGCGAGCGTAATGCAACTGCTCGCGGGCTTCTTTCTCGATGGCCTTGGGATCGGTTCGGAGGGAGTGGATCTGCTCGGTATAGCGGCCATTCTCCTGTTTTAAATCCTTGATCTGCTCCTGCAAGCTCTGAAATTCCGCTTTTTTCTGACGGTAGACGACCATTCCGTTCATGCCGAACATAACATGCACGAAAAGCCAGGCGGTCACGATCACCACGGCTCCGGTCGCAAGGTGCCGACGGATGCCGTACAGCATGGTGCAGGTCGGGCGCAACTTCTGGATCATGCCGTCGGCCCATGCCTCGGCTCGTCGAGCCCGGTCGATCAAACCGTGCAATCCGTCTTCGCGGCTCGACACGATACGTATCTTAGGAAGGTTCTTCAGTCGAAAACCCATCGCTCGCGCTGCACTCAGTTCTCGAGATCGAACTCACACGCAGCGTCCGAATAAGCTCACACTACCGGTTGGTACCGAGAGGCAATAACCAAAGCACCCGCTCGCAGAACTTGAGTCCGTCGGCCCTTCGCCTTGCGGCCGAAAGACTTGTGAAGATTCTGCCGCGACTTCTCAGTGAACTTCGCCTTGACTTCCCCCGTCAAGCGAAAGTTTGCCCGTTTTTGATAAAGGGAACCAACTTTGGCAAACAGCTCCTACAATATTGGGCGTAAAAACTTTGTCGAAGGCTGATTGATATGACCAACAAGAGACTCGTCCTGACCAGTTCCGAATCCATGAATCAAGCGCGAAGGATTGCCGACGCCCTGATCGAGCGCAAGCTGGCGGCCTGCGTCAACATCGTCCCCCATGTGCAGTCGATTTATCGCTGGAAGGGGAAGGCGGAGGAGGCCGAGGAGTGCCTGTTGTGGATCAAGACTACAGCCGATAGGTTCGAGAGTGTATGCCAGCTGATTCGGGAATTGCACTCCTATGAACTACCGGAGTGCCTGTGCCTGGCGGTTGAGGATGGCAGCCCGGACTACTTGACGTGGATTGAGGAGTCCGTGGAGTGAGTCGGTTCTGCTCGGCTGGATTTGTATTTCTCCATACTGGAGCGAACCCAGCTTAGAAAGGCCTGCTGCCTCTCATGTTCAGGCGCCAGTAGTCCAGGGCAAAGGGTGGATCGTCGCCGGAGGCTTGGCGGGTAAGTTCATCGACAAACTCCGTGCGCAGTCTGGCATCGGGAATTTGCTCGAGGTGCAGGCGAACAATCACGCTGCGCAGAAACTCGGAATAACTTCGAGCATTCTCAAAAACCGTGAAGGCCGGCTCCAGGTTGGCTTGCGCCTCGCGAAACCCCGCTTCCCCGAGCAACTCGGCTGCCTGTTGCGCGGTGTGATAGACCCAGGGACTAGGAAAGTTAGCCAGCCGAACGCCAAATCTTCGAGTGGCGGCCAGGTTGTCCATGCGCTGGCGTAGGCGGGCGAGGTTCTGGTCTCCACCGCATTGGGCGCGCAGCCAGCCGCCCGGACGCAGTGCCCGCAGCAGGCTCAAGAACAGTTGCTTCTGATCTGGGACCCAGTGAAAGGCAGCGGTGCTGAAGATTCCATCGAAAGCCCGCTCGAAAGGGAGGTATTCGAGGTCGGCTACAACCAATCGAACCCTGGCGCCATATTTGGGGCGTAGATGCTCATCGGCGGTAGCCAACATGTTCTCCGACAGATCCACTCCGACCACTCGTCCTTCTGGCAAGGCTTCGAGCAGTTCGGAGGTGAGTCGCCCGGTGCCACACCCCGCATCCATCAGCACTTCGTCGCCGCGAAGTTTCAGCCCGGCAAGGACCTTTTGGCCCCAGCTGACCTGGGGCTGGGACAGACGGTGGTAGGCCGCAGCATTCCATTCGCGACCACGCCGCGGATCTCGGTCAGGCACGCATTCCTACCTTTGGGCAAACATTCCGCCGGCGCCGGTGAAGCTTCTCGATCGGCCACTCGCTCTGTCCTCGCAACCAGAGGCTGCGGGCCCGTTCTTAACCTCTACTGCCTAAGGGGGAAAGACTGAAAATAGGGAGCAAAAAACTTAGGCACTGGACAGGTCACTCCATATCAGATGGCGGCCAACGCCTGGTTCAGATCGGCGAGGATATCCTCAACGTTTTCGATCCCGACGGAAATTCGCACCATGCCGTCAGTCAGTCCTATGGCTCGCCTGCCTTCCTTCCCTATCGATGCATGGGTCATCGTGGCCGGGTGGGAGATCAGGGATTCTACGCCCCCCAAAGACTCTCCGAGCGAGCAGATGCGAACTCTCCGCAGCATCTTGTTGGCATTGGCAAGCGATCCGGTTTCAAAGGTGATCATCGCACCAAAACCGCTCATCTGTTCCTTCGCCAGGGCGTATTGCGGATGATCGGGCAAACCGGGATAGAAGACCTTCTTCACCTTCTTATGTTTGGCGAGGAAGCGAGCGACGGCGCGGCCATTGCGGTCGTGTTGCTCCATGCGAACCGCCAAGGTCTTTACCCCACGCAGCACCAGCCAGCATTCAAACGGCGACAGAATGGCCCCGACCGTCTTCTGCACGAAACCCAGGCGCTCCGTCTGCTCCGGCTTGGTGCAGATTACAACCCCGCCCAGGCCGTCACTGTGGCCGTTCAAGAACTTGGTGGTGGAGTGCACGACAAGATCCGCGCCCATCGCGATGGGGTTCTGAAAGTAGGGCGACATGAAGGTGTTGTCAATCGCCAAATCCACGCGCTTCGATTTCGCAATTCGGCTAATGGCGCGAATATCGCTGATCGTCATCAGCGGATTCGTGGGAGTCTCGATATACACCATGCGAGTGGCTTTGTGGATGGCGCGTTCGACATTCCTAGGGTTGGAGGTATCCACGTAGGTGAACTCGATACCGTAGCCAGTCAGAATCTGGTTGAAGAGCCGCGGCACACCGCCATACAGATTGTTGCCGCAGACCACGTGGTCGCCGGATTTGTATAGGGTGCAGATGGCATGAATCGCAGCCATGCCGCTCGAGAAAACACGGGAGGCAACACCACCCTCGAGCGACGCCAGATTGGTCTCGAGACGAGTACGCGTGGGGTTGGAGGTGCGGGCATAGGCGTAGCCCTTGTGCTTGCCGATTTCTTGCTGAACATAGGTCGATGTAGCGTAAATGGGTACGGTCACGGCGCCGGTTTCAGGATCCGGTTCCTGGCCGACGTGGATGGTGCGCGTCGAAAAGCCGAGCTGCTTGTCCTTGGGCATAATGGGTTCAGCACAACCTTTTGAGAATAAACTATAGACTTTTCACTGGAAGAGATTGCCGCGGCGGATGGACCAGGTGGAATAACCCCAGCACCACCAGGAAGAGGACAAGTCCATTCAGCCCTGCTTCGGGACCCACCGACCCGCCGGTCAGCCAGGCGGGGCCATGCAAGGCACAATTGAACAGATGGCCGTACGTGGTCGTTCTGGCGGTCGGTGGTGAAAACAGAAACGTCTCCGCGTAATCGACGGCCGAGTGAAAGCCGATTCCCAGCCAAATGCTTCCGGTACGGCGCAGCGCCAAAGAAAAAACAATTCCGTACAGGGCGGCGGACACGACTCCTTGCCAGGAATAGAACGTGTCGGCCAGGTGAGCGAGGCCGAATAGCAGCGAGACAACACCGGCAGCAGGCCAAAACCCGATGGCCGTAGACAGGGTAAATTGTGCGTATCCTCGGAAGACGGACTCTTCATAAAACCCGACCAACAGTGTTCCCAGACCATACAGCAGGCCATCGGCAACCGCCGTCCATCCTCGGACAGCCAAAGATCCCAGGGAGAAGGCGCCTTCAACATCCAGCAGGAGGTAGAACACGGTTACCATCGTCGCTCCCCACAAGACGCCTTCCCAGAACAGTCTGCCAAACGCTCCTGTGCGAGAAAGGCCGTAAGAAGAGACCGGACGAGCCTCGATTTTTGCCATCACGCGTAAGGCAACAAGCACCGAGATGAGGTTGACAATCTCGATGGTGAGGAGGGAGAGGGGAGAAAAGTTCCCTTTTTCGATGGCGAGGACTCGCGCCGCCAGGTTGGGTACCAAGCGAAGGATCACTACCTGAAGCAGGGTCTGGCAACCCAGCAGAACGATCGCGAATATCAGCAAGCGCCAGCCCGCGCGCAGGACATTCCCTGTCTTGAAGATCCGAGAAATACCGAAGCCGCGACTGGGTGTCACATCGTCCGGAGCAGGCATGGCGAAATCCAGCGGAGAATTTGCTGATGCGATGGTACTTCAGTTTCGTGAGCTCGAATAGGGGATCTGAGATTCTCGACGATCGCTCTCCCCCGAACCAGGACGATTAGGAGCTAGATTCCGCCTTCGAAGATGTTCTTCGACAGGTACCGTTCCGCGGAATCGGGAATGACGGTCACGACCCGTTTGCCGCTGCCCAAACGTCGAGCCACTTGCAACGAAGCAAATACGTTGGCCCCACCGCTCGAGCCCGAGAGCACGCCTTCGTGGCGGGCGAGCTGCCCGACCATGTCGAAGGCGTCGGGATCGGACACCGTGACCACCTCGTCGCATATCGTTCGATCGAAATTCTTGGGGATGAAGCTGGCGCCGATGCCTTCGACTTTGTGCGGGCCCGCCTTCCCGCCTCCCAAAATTGAGCCTTGCGGTTCAACGGCAAATGCCAACACCTTTGGCAAGCGCTCCTTGAGGTAACGAGCCACTCCCGTAAAAGTTCCGGAGGTGCCGGCGCCGATGACCACGGCGTCGATCTGCCCATCCATTTGTTCGAAGATTTCGCTGGCGGTGGTTTCGTAGTGATAATCGGGATTGGCGGGATTTTCGAACTGCGAGGCCAGGAAGGCTCCCGGGTTGCGGGCGGCGAGCTCGTTGGCCCGCTTGATCGCTCCTTGCATGCCCTCCTCGTCTGGGGTCCGCGTTACCTCAGCCCCCAGGGCACGCATGATCATGACTTTCTCCTCGGAAAAACGCTGCGGGACAAACAGAGCGACCCGGTAGCCGCGATTGACTCCGATCAGTGCGAGTCCGATGCCCGTATTCCCTGCCGTGGCTTCCACGATCGTTCCCCCGGGCCGGAGGCGCCCCTGCCTCTCCGCACGTTCGACCATACCAATGGCCGCCCGGTCCTTAACGCTGCCGCCAGGATTCAGATACTCGAGTTTGGCGAAAATGTCCGCTGTGGCATGGGAGGCAAAGTGCTTGAGTCTCAGCAGAGGAGTGTCGCCAACGAGCTGGGTGATGTCGTCGGCAACCCGCGGGCAGGCGCGCTCGATTGTCTTCTGCACCCTCCAGGTTACGGAAAAAGAGAGGAAAGCGTCAATGAACCGAAGTCACTGTTCCACTTCCTGGCCAGGATAGTAGCCGGTCCGGGTTCGGACGGTGAGTTTGCTATAGCCCTTCGCACGGGCGTCGACGCGAACCGTGCGATAGCCACCTGCGTCCTTAGGGGTGGTCGGTTTATAGCCGATGGCGAATTGACTGCGGATGTCGTGCGCGATATTGCGGCTGATTTCGTCCACTTCATCGGTAGTGCGGGGAAGAAAAGCGATGCCTCCGGTCTTCTGGGAGATGGTCTCCAAAGCTCGCCGGGCGCGTCTGGCCCTTTCCTCTCCCAGCAAGCCGATGGCGTACACCGCTGGACCGTTTTCTTCCTGCAGATGCCGGACGGTCTCCTCCAAGGTTTCCCGGCTGGCGTTATCCTCTCCGTCGGTCACGACAAAGATGACCTTCTTTTGCAGGCGGGCATTCCTCTTCATGTACTCCGCCGAGGCCACGATAGCATCGTAAAGGGCTGTGCCGCCCCTGGCCTCGACTTTTTCCAAGGCCTCTTTCAGCAGATTGATATTGCTGGTGAAAGGCTGGTCGAGGTAGTACTCGTCGTTGAAATTCACCACAAATACCTGATCTTGGGGATTACTGGAACGCACCAGGTTGAGAGCGGCCTTGTTGACTTTGTCGCGCTTCTCCCGCATCGAGCCAGAGTTATCAATCACAATGCCCATGGCCACGGGCACATCCTCGCGCGCAAAGGAAATGATGGTTTGCAGCTGATTGTTCTCAAATACGGCGAAGGCACTCTTCTCGAGATTCATGACCAGGCGATTTTTGTCGTCGACGACGGTGGCGTGCAGAACGACGTTCTGAACCTCGGCTTTAAACACAAACGTAGTGTTGTCGCCCGTGGGTGGTCGGTTTTGATCCACCCGTGGTTGAGTCAGGGGAGCGGTTCCCGCCCCCCCGGAGGGAGAGTTCCCGGAGGGCGACGCCGGCTGGGGACCCGCCGCATCGGGCCCAACTGGGTTGGGAGCGGGTGAGGCGGGCACGGTTTGCGGGGAAGTATTCTGCGCTCCGACTGGCGTGAACAGGAATAGAAAACCTAGGAGCAGGGCCAGAACGCGCTCATTCCGATGGAGCATAGTATCCCGTTTTGGCGTACACGCGAAGTGGCGGCAAACCTTTAGGCGGTAGCAGCTTAACCTTTATTTTACGCCATTTGCCGTCATGTCCGGGATTCTTGGGACGGTATCCGAGTACATATTGGTTGCGCAGCTCGATACCAATTTTCGTGGCTACGTCCGCCAAGTCGTTGGGATTATCGATGGTAAAAGCCCGGCCTCCGGTAACTTCCGTGATTTCGCTCAGCAGTTCGGGGCCCAGGCGCTCCTCGGGCGTTGGAAAATAGTGATCGTAGATGCCGATGGCATAAACCAATGCGTCGGCTTCCTTCACCATGGACTTGATCTCCCCCTCGGTGTAGCGGCTGTGATTGTCGCCGCCGTCGGAGATGATGAGCAGGGCTTTTTTCTGATACTTGGCCTGACGCATCTTGCTAATCCCGAGGTAAATAGCATCGAGCAGTGCCGTCCTGCCTTGAGGTACGGTGTAGACCAACTTGCCCTGAATGTCGTCGACCGAACTGGTAAAGTCCGAGAGGGCCTCGGGTTTATCGGCGAACGTGATGAGGAAGAACTCATCCTGCGGATTTGCCGTCTTGAAGAATTCGATGACGGCCTCGCGGGCACGTTCAATCTTGCTGCTCATGCTGCCACTCATGTCGAAAATTACCCCGATCGAAACCGGAGCATCTTCGCTCGAGAAGGTGCGCACTTCTTGTTGCTCTTTGTTCTCGTACACTTCGAAATTCTCTTTGTCGAGACCCGTAACCAGACGATTCATGGGATCGGTAATGGTCACCGGCACCAGCACCAGACTCACGTCGACCTTCACTGGTTTGGTGTGGGTCTTGAGCGAGGGATCGTTGCTCTCGGCAGGACCGGACTTGGGTGGCTCAACCCGCGGAGTCACATGGACGTCGTCGACGTCGACTTGGGCCCAGGAACCGAGCGACACCAAAAATAAAGCGATTGCCGCGACGATTGCGACCAGGCCACCTACCCACTTTGCTCGTACGGAACCCATAAATGCTCTCGTCGGCTAAGGAGGGCTACGCAAGGCTTGGCATCAGGGAACCCACTGACCCGCGCCCTGGGTTGCGGGCCACAAAGACCTCGTTGCCGTTGATGGTACCATAGCTCCGAAGCCGGGAAACCACGATTTTTTCCTCTGCCCACCTGCCTTCGATGGCCGCCCGAAGGCAAGAGTTTTCTTTTTTCCAGGGTCTAGGCTGATTCCCAAGCGCCTTGAAAATCAGTCGTCTGGCCTTCCGCTCGCTATTCTCGCCGCCCCGGGCTTTCGAGGGTTATCGCGTGCCGGAGGGCTGATCGCCCGCCTGGATTTCACAGGGCTAGTCGGCTCTTTAGTACAATGCCGAGTTCCAGCCATGGCGATAATCGCCCCCTTTCGAGCCTTGCGTTATGACCCACGCCGGGTGGATCTCGCCCAGGTGGTCACCCAGCCCTACGACAAGATCAGCCCCGAGATGCAGCAGCGCTATTACGCTGCCAGCCCCTACAACCTGGTGCGGATCATTCTCGGAAAACCGGAATCGAGCGACGGCCCGGCGGACAATGTCTATACCCGCGCGGCCGGATTTTTCTGCGAGTGGCGGAAGCAGGGCATTTTTCTCCAAGATTCTGAACCATCGGTTTATGGTTATGTGCAGGATTTCAAGGGCCCGGATCAGCACGCACTCGAAAGGCATGGATTCATTGCTCTTGGAAGAATTGAGGACTACGCCGACAACGTGGTTTTTCGGCACGAACAAACCCTGGCCAAGCCCAAAGCCGACCGGCTGGAGTTGCTGCGGGCAACCCGCGCGCATTGGGAACAGCTGTTCATGCTTTACCGTGATCCGGAAGACGAGATCGACCGCCGACTCGCCCCCCCCTCTGAGCCGGACATTTCCATTCGTGATGAATATGGGGTACAGCACCGAGTCTGGAGGATTTCCGATTCTCAGGCTATCGCGGCTATTCAAGCTGCGATGGCGAGTAAGAAACTCATCATTGCCGACGGACACCATCGCTACGAAACGGCTCTCCACTATCGCAACGAACGGAGGTCCTCCCGGGCATCGGCGGCCGCCGGCGCCAGACAGGAGGGTTCCGCAGCCGGGACGGTGCCGGAGCACTCTGGGGCAGCCGCTTACGAAAGCGTCATGATGACTTTCATCAACCTGGATAGCCCGGGTCTCGTGATCCTGCCCACGCACCGGGTGGTCGCTCAACTGCCATCCTTCTCGTCCGAGGCGTTCAGCAGACAGCTCCGGCAATATTTTACGGTCGAAGAACTGGATGCTTCGATCGGCCCACACCGGGCAGCGGCCATCCTGCACGAAGCCGGGCGGGCTGGGTTTGCCCTGGTGGCGGTTACGGCCGACCGGGCGATGCTTCTTCATCACCCGCGAGCCCTGGGCTCGAGCATCTTCGGCGGCCTCTCGTTCCGCCAACAATTGCTCGACGTCGTTCAACTGCAACAACTCGTCCTGGAGGGTGTTCTCGGAATCTCGAAGGAAGCGATTCGTCAGCAGCAGAACATCAGCTACGTTCGCGAGGTCGGCGAGGCGCTCGATCGGGTGCGCACCGGCAGAGCGAATGTGGCCTTCCTGATGAATCCCGTCCGCATCAGCCAGGTCGAGGACATTGCTTTTGCGGGTGAGGTTCTGCCGCAGAAGTCGACCGACTTTTATCCGAAGTTGCTTAGCGGCCTGACGATTTATGCGCTCGAATAATTTCGCCAGCGTCGCTCAGGATGAGTGAGCCATAAAAAAGGAGATTCGAAGTTGCCATATTCGTTCCGCTCCTCGCTCGTTCTCCTCCGTTTCGTGGCGTTGGCTTCGCTGCTGGTCTTTTCCAGTCCTTCTTCGCCCAAGCAGTTTTCGGTCTATTCGAAAACCGCAAACTATTCGGTTGTGGTAGTCGAGCGCAATAACACGGACTACCTGGGCCTGCTCGAGCTTCTCGAGCCTTTGGGCACAGTCAGCGTGAAGGCGAACGGGGGTCATTGGACGTTTCGCTATGACGATGTGGAGGCTGATTTTGTGGCGGGTCGCATGCGAGCCCGCGTCCGCGGCAGCGACATCGATTTGCCGGCTGCTTTTGTGCTCGAGAACAACCGCGGCTTGGTTCCGACTTCGGGCCTGGGCGCGCTGCTGCCGCCAATCCTCGGGAGCCCGATCACGTTGAATCTGAGCGGACGCCGACTCTTCGTGGGGGACGTCGCTATTCATTTCACGGCCGTGGCAACGAAGACCGTACCACCAAAACTGGTGATGAACTTTGGCAGCCCCGTCAACCCCATGATCGCCACCGAGCCGGGCAAGTTGGAGATGATGTTCGCCCATGATCCGGTGGTGGCGCCGGGGTCCCAAACACTCACATTTGACAGCAAGGCCATCCCCTCCGCGACCTTCGAGGAGACCAATGGCATGGCCAAGGTGCTGGTTACAACCACGGTTCCGGCCATGGCCAACTTTAGCAACGATGGCCGCACGATCACCATTACGGCGGCCGCTCCGCCAGCACCTCCGCCTTCCCTACCGCCTTCCATGCCGACGGCCCGGCTAACCGCGCCTCCCTCAGCGGCAGCTTCGAGCGAGCCAAAAACCTCAGCCTCCGCCGCAACCCACGTCTTTGTGGTGATTGACCCAGCTCATGGGGGAGACGAGAGCGGAGCCGCCCTGACCGACCAGCTCCCGGAGAAAAATGTCACCCTTGCCTTTGCCCGCCGTCTGCGGACGCTTTTTGATTTGCGAGGCCTCAACGCCTGGATGGTACGGGACGGTGATCTTACGCTGAGCCCGGATCAGCGCGCCGCCATGGGCAATGCCTCGGGCGCGGCCATCTATATCGCGGTTCACGCCACATCCGAGGACAACGGGGTGCGCCTTTACACGGCTTTGATGCCGAGCGGCGGCCCGAACCAGGGCTGGTTCCTCGATTGGGAAACGGCCCAGAGCTCGTTTGAAGGGCTGAGTCAGACCGCAGCCGCCAGTGTGGCGACGGGGCTCGAAAGTAAGCAGGTTTCCGTGCGCAGCCTGAGCGCTCCCCTGCGGCCGCTCAACAATCTAGTGATGGCCGCCTTCGCCATCGAGATCGGCCCGGCAAGCCGGGACGTCTCCCAACTCAGTTCCCCGGAATATCAGCTGCGGCTGGGAGAAGCCGTGGTTTCCGGAGTCGCCGACATAAGTGATCAGCTCGACGCTCATCGAAAATGATTCCCCGCCACTTGCTCATCGCCGTCGCCGCACTGGGGATCATGGCCTCGGGGATGAGCTTGTACGTGTGGAGAGTGCGCGGAACTGTGGCGCAAACCGCCGCGATTAGCCCGAACACCCAGCCGGTAGCGCCACCGGCCGCAGGCCCGACCGAGCAAGTCACGCTCTACGTTGCCTACGATGATGGCGGAATGCTGCGCCCCCGGCCAGCCCGCATTCCCCTTCCGAGTGGTCGTCAAGAACGCGCCGAGGAACTCCTGCGAACTCTGGTTGCCATCTATCTCGGCAAACCTTCCCCCCATGTCCTAGGAGCGGGATCGGAGATTCGTGGCGTTTATCTCGCCGACCCGGGCTTGGCCGTGATTGATCTCAACGCAGCCTTTGCCAATGGCCACCGCTCCGGCGTGCTGGTCGAAGAACTCACCCTGGCCTCGCTCGTTGCCACTCTCGCGGCCAACGTTCCAGCCATCGCAAGGGTGAAAATTCTGGTCGACGGCAAGGAGCGCGACAGCCTTGCCGGCCATGTCGATCTGACCGCCTTCTATGACGTGTCGCGGGTGGATCAACTCGTGACCCAGCTGACGATCGAGCCGTGAAAGGATTTTGCGGCGGCGCCAATTTCTGTGGCCTTCTCTCAAGTGGAGCTTTCGTTTTTATCCAAGCTTTCGAGTTCCGTGCGAGCACGCTCTAAGATCGCCCGGATTTTTGAGATCCGCGCGGAATCGTGAGATCCGCGGGTGGTCGCGCGAAGCGCAGCTTTCAATAGTTCGGCTGCCGGCCGCGCCACTTCGGCGGCTTCTGGCCCGACCCACGGTCCCCAGCCCTCCCATTGTTCCGCACGCTGCCAGATACGCCGCACCGCCTCCGACTCCCGCGTGAGCTCCTGCCGGCCGGCTTCGGTCAGGCGATACGTGCGTTTACCCTCCTCCTGATTGGACTTCACCAGTCCTTCGTCTTCGAGTTGCTGCAGCGCCGGATAGACTGCTCCAGCACTAGCGCGATAGATACCTCCAGAACGCGCCTCGAGGTCCTTCATCAGTTCATAGCCGTGTTTCGGAGCTTGTTCGAGAAGCGAAAGCAGCGCGAGCCGCACCTCTCCGGGGCCGAAAAACCGACTCCAGCGACCGAAGCGACCACCGATCCACGGGAAAAATGCGGCTCCGAAAGGAGCCCAGCTCTGCGCCCACCAAGTTGAACATCCGCGATACATCGAACACCTCCTCCAAAGATATGACTTAAAGAATATCTTTAATTGTATCTAAAGATAGTACTAACGCAATAAAAATTTGCGTTCGCTTTGAATCGATTACCGAACCATGCCGTCGAGCCTCTTGTCGCGTCGGAGCCAGGATTTGAGGTGGCGAGTTCCCGGCTGGGCACAGACGTGGACATAGATGCGGTTCTTTCCCAACTCTGTGGGTTTCTCGGCGTCGGGCCGCCGTCCGCAGCACTGTAAGACCCGCCGCAAAGGATGTAATATGCTTCGAAGACTTGAGCCTGAAATCGCTAGCGAAGACTTCTTCCATCGAGCCGTCTCTACCTGCGGACAGAAAAGAAGACGACCTCTTGGGCCGCCTTCCTGGCAGGTGAAAGCGGCAGGGCAAGGATTTGAAGAAGAAGCTGCCGAAATCACTCGAGGTGACGGTCTGCGGCCACTCTCTGCCCCTGTCTCGGCCATGGGGAATAACAAGATGCATGATCGCTCAGATAATCGAATTCGCGAGCAGATGCGGCCGGTCAATATCGTGCCCGACTTCATCAGCACGGCGGAGGGTTCCGTGCTGATCGAACTCGGAAACACGCGGGTGATTTGCACGGCTTCGCTCGAGGAAACCGTGCCTCCGTTCCTGCGCAACACCGGCAGGGGCTGGATCACGGCGGAGTACAGCATGCTGCCGCGGTCGACCCTGACCCGTACCCCGCGCGAGGTGAGCAAGGGACGCCCGAGCGGACGCACGCACGAGATTCAACGCCTCATTGGACGCGCGCTCAGGGCGGTCACGGACCTCGAACATCTCGGCGAGCGCACCGTATGGATCGATTGCGATGCGATCCAGGCCGATGGCGGAACGCGCACGGCCGCGATCACCGGAGGTTTCGTTGCCCTGGGACTGGCGCTTGAGAAATTAGTCGCGGCGGGAACACTGAGCACGGTGCCTCTGCGGGATTTTGTCGCCGCCGTAAGCGTGGGGATCGTGGACGGCGAGATTCTTCTCGACCTCTCCTATGAGGAGGATTCACGAGCCGAGGTAGACCTGAATTTCGTGATGACTGCGGGCCGCAAGCTGGTGGAGGTGCAAGCCACAGCCGAGCGCCAGGTCTTCGACGAGCAACAACTGGAAAGGATGCTCGTTTTGGCGCGCGATGGCGTGCAGTCGCTGATCGCCAAGCAGCAAGCGATTTTGGGAGTCTTAACCCTGAGACAGTAGCTCGAGCCGAGTGATCGTTTTCTTCATCGTCAACCTCACCGCCGCCCGCGGTGGAAACATATTACAATAAGGTTCGCGCGCGCTTACACCAAGGAGGCATTATGAGACTTACGCCCGGAAAACTCGCGGGGCTGCGAAGGGTATCGACCGATCGCGGCGTCATCGCGGCGGCCGCGATGGACCAGCGCGGCTCGCTGCAAAAGGCGCTGGCCAAGGAAAAGGGCGGCACCGTCACCGACGCCATGATCGAGGAATTCAAGACCCTGGTCACCGAGGTGCTCACTCCCCATGCCAGCGCCATTCTGCTCGACCCCGAGTGGGGTCTGCCTGCCGCCAAGCGCCGGGCGAAGAAGGCCGGCTTGCTCCTGGCGTACGAAAAGACGGGGTACGACAAGACCGGTCCCGGTCGTCTTCCCGATCTGCTTGATCTGTGGTCGGCTCGCCGCTTGAAAGAAGCGGGTGCCGATTGTGTGAAGATTCTGCTCTACTACACCCCTTTTGATCCCAAAACCGTCAATGACACCAAACATGCCTGGGTGGAACGCATTGGTGATGAATGCCGCGCCAACGATATTCCTTTCTTCCTCGAATTTGTCGGCTACGAAGAAGGCGCGGACGAGAAGGCTCTTGAGTACGCCAAGAAAAAGCCGGAAATCGTCATGGCCAGCATGAAGGAGTTCAGCAAAGATCGCTACGGCGTAGACGTTCTGAAGGTCGAAGTGCCGGTCAATATGAAGTTCGTCGAAGGCACCAAGTCCTATTCCGGCCAAAAGGCGTACAGCAAAAAGGAAGCGCTCGAGTTATTCCGGCTAGCGGCAGCGGTCGCCACCAAGCCGTTCATTTATTTGTCCGCCGGGGTCGGCAATACGGAATTTACCGAATCGCTCGAACTGGCCGCCGAAGCCGGGGCCAAGTTTAATGGCGTACTCTGCGGCCGCGCCACCTGGAAAGAGGGCATTCCCGTTTACGCCAAGCAGGGCGCGGATGCCTTCCGCAAGTGGCTCGAGGACGAAGGTGTGAAAAACATCAACAATGTGAATGATCGGCTGAAAGGCGCCTCCGCCTGGTACCCGATTTATGAGGTCGAGCCGGCAATGGCCGGGGCGTAGCCATCCAATTTTCCCTGAGGTGGGTTTGCTTACTCCCACTCGATTGTGCCGGGCGGCTTCGACGTAATGTCGTACACCACGCGGTTCACGCCCTTGACTTCGTTGACGATTCGGTTGGAGATGGTTTGCAGAACCGCATGCGGCAGGGGTACCCAGTCGGCCGTCATGCCGTCTTCGGAGTGAACTGCACGGATGGCGCAGGTGTAGGCATACGTCCGCTGGTCGCCCATCACCCCGACCGACATCACGGGTAAGAGCACGGCAAACGACTGCCAGATTTTCTGGTAGAGTCCTGCCTTCTTGATCTCGCCGACCACGACCGCATCGCACTCGCGAAGAATTTCGAGGCGCTCTCGGGTCACCTCTCCCACAATGCGGACCGCCAGACCTGGGCCGGGGAATGGCTGTCGTTGCAGGATTTCTTCCGGCATTCCCAAATCACGGCCGATCTCGCGCACCTCGTCCTTGAATAATTCCTTCAGGGGTTCGATCAGTTTGAGCTTCATTTTCTCCGGCAAGCCGCCCACGTTGTGGTGCGACTTGATCACCTGCGAGGGCCCGCGCACTGAGCGCGACTCGATCACATCGGGATAAAGCGTGCCTTGAACCAACCACTCGACTTTGCCTTCCGTCTGCTCAATCCGGTGGGCTTCTTCCTCGAATACGGCGATGAATTCGTTTCCGATTATCTTGCGCTTCATCTCCGGGTCGGTGACGCCCGCCAACTTTCCGAGGAAACGATCGCTCGCATCGACGGCGTCCAGGTGCAAGCCCAGCTTGTCGCGCAGGCTCTGTTGAACCTTAAGGAATTCGTCTTTGCGCAGCACTCCGTTGTTGACGAAGACGGAAGTGAGCCGGGTGCGGCCTTTATCATCGCGAAGGGCGCGGTCGACCAGGGTGGCAGCCACGGCGGAGTCTACGCCTCCCGAGAGCGCACAAATGGCGCGCCCGTTCCCCACCACCTCTCGCACGTTGGCGATGGTCGCCTCAATGAAGTGTTGGGGAGTCCAGTTCGGCTGGGCACCGCAGATACGAAGCGCGAAGTTGCGCAGCATCGCCGTGCCGTGCTCCGTGTGCCGGACCTCGGGATGGAATTGCACGGCCCACAGCTTCCGCTCCGGGTCCTCGATCGCAGCCAGCGCGCTGGGCGAACAGGCGGTCGCACGGAACCCCGGGGGCAAGGCGACGGCTTCATCGCCGTGCGACATCCAAACGTTGAATTTTTGCGGTAACGAATGAAACAGTCCCGCCGCCCCATCGGCGACTTCCACGCCGATATGGCCATATTCGCGCTTATCGGCTGGGCGCACCGTGCCGCCAAGCGCATGGACCATCCACTGCAACCCGTAACAGATGCCGAGCACCGGGACACCGAGGTCGAGGACTGCCCGATCGGCACGCGGGGCATCGCGGTCGTAGACGGAAGAAGGTCCGCCGGACAGAACAATACCTACCGGGAAATAGCTGCGAATCTCATCCAGGCTGGCAGTGCATGGCAGCACCACCGAAAAGACATTTTGCTCGCGGATGCGGCGCGCGATCAGTTGCGAATATTGCGCTCCGAAATCCAGGATGACGATGGATTGGGTTCTCACAGACGAGTGTCTCAGATTTCGGACCACAGTGTAAAGATGAACGCGAAGTGAAACCACTGGCGGGCGGCACCGCCGATCCGGGGTGGCGAGCTTCAGTTATCTTCAGGCGTATCGCTCAGAATCGGCTCGTCCGGGTCCACGGCGAACGAAGGCGGGCTCGTTTCTGAACTCTGGCTGCTTCCGGGCCGCGGTGGAATCGCCCCCGCGGGAACCGGCGTCGAGGGCAGCTCCACTATGCTCACATACGCCGCCAGACGGCCGATGTAGAGAAAATCGGCGACGGCAAAGTAAAGCAGAGTCACTATCCCTACCCCGCCGAGGACGACAGCTGGCGGCAGGAATCCGGCCAGCCCCAACGGCAATGCCACGATTGAGGTAGCAGCCACAAATACCGTAAGGTGCGCCAAGGCGAACCAAATCCCGGGAGCGAAGACCGAGGCGGAACGATGCCGAACCAGATCCACGGCGGAGGCAATCGCCGCAAAGGTATCCCGGGCTTCGACCACCACGAACACCGCGGCGAAAGAAAGAAACCAATTCACCACCGACCAAGCCGACCACACCAGTACCAGAACCGACAGAGAGATGAGAAAGGCGGCGGCTGGAGTCGCAATTTTAAGCGGAGATACGGCTCCGCCAATCAAGAAAGCCGCGAGGCCGCCCACGCCGGCTGCGAGCGCCCCGGCCACCCGCAGGAAGTTGAGTCCGACGAGTGAGCGCCAGTCGGACGGTCTGAGTTCTTCTGTGTCGCTGCTGGCCGACCGAGAGCTCTGGCGTTCGCGGAAATAGGCCAACAAGGCTTGGATGGTGGCTCCCCGTCCGAGGGAAGCCACGCCCAGCCATCCGATGGCGAAGGCCACGGCCAGCGCAACCGAGGTTTCCATCGCGCGCCAAGTATTGCCGCTCAAGATGCGTGCCATGGCATGCGAGATCAGCCAAGGCTGCCCGCTTCGCAACAACAACGAATCACCGGGGCTGACCGGCAAAGTATCAAGGTACTCGATACCGAAGAGCAGAAGCAGAGTCGCACAAGCCGCACCGAAGCTCCAGCGCCAGGCGATTTCCGCTAGACCGACAGACGGCTGCGCGAACATCGCCTTGAAGCCTGCAAGAGTGGGAGAGCGGGATTCCATCCCACAGCATTATCTCAGGGGCAAGACTCCACCTGAAGGGAAGAAAAGGACTTATTGCACTACCACATTGACGAGTTTGCGGGGAACGACGACGATTCGTACGATCCTCTTGCCTGCGATCGCAGTTTTGATCTTCGCGTCCTCCATGGCGGTCTCACGGATTGTGTCTTCCGAGCAGCCTGCGGCAACCCGTACCACGGCGCGCAATTTCCCGTTGACTTGAACCGGAATCTCAATTTCCTCTTCCTTGGCGAGTACGGGATCGTACTTTGGCCAGGCTACCCGCAAGAGCATTTCTTTCTCCCCTAACATCTCCCAGAGTTCGTGCGCCAAGTAGGGGGCAAAGGGCCCGAGCAGCACTACGAGATTGCGCTCGACCTCGGCCAACAAGGCCACATGGGCGGGCGAGGCCGTCCGCATCCCAACCTCTTCGAACGATTGCAACTCATTCACCAGCTCCATGATGGCCGAGATCGAAGTGTTAAAGTGCCAGCGACCCTCAAAATCGTCGGTGACCCGCCGAATGGTCTGATGAAGTTTGCGCTGCACGGCCCGAGCCTCGGGTTCTAGCTCGGGTTCCGTGCGTTCGCGAGCAAGGCCGCTGTCGCTGACCGGGTGCGTCTCTCGCCAATGCACGTGCCGCGCCACCAATCGGTACACCTTCCCCAGGAAGCGATAAATACCGGCAATGCCGTCGTCCTTCCAATCCAGGTCGCGATCGGGCGTAGTGGCAAACAAACTGTACAATCGCGCGCTGTCGGCCCCGAAACGCCGCACCATATCGTCGGGGGAAACCACATTCCCGAGGCTCTTGGACATCTTGGCGCCGTCTTTGATGACCATGCCTTGGGTAAACAGGCGCTCCACGGGCTCGTGGTTTTTCACCAAACCCATATCACGCATGAATTTCGTCCAGAAACGCGAATAAATGAGATGGAGGATCGCGTGCTCGACCCCGCCAATGTATTGATCGATGGGAAACCAATAGGCGACAACCTTCGAATCAAAAGGAGCCTCGGCGTTCTGCGCATCGGTGTAACGGTAGAAATACCAGGAGGAATCGACAAAAGTGTCCATGGTATCGGTTTCGCGCCGCGCCCGTCCGCCGCATTTCGGGCAGATGGTATTCACAAATTCCGGAACCCGGGCGAGCGGCGAGCCGCCGGTCAAGCTAATGTCCACATTTTCCGGCAAGATCACGGGCAAGTCCCGCTCGGGCACGGGAACGATGCCATCCTTCTCGCAATAGAGCATCGGGATCGGTGTGCCCCAGTAACGTTGGCGGGAGATACCCCAGTCCTTCAACCGGTAAGTCACGGTCGATTTACCGAAGCCCTGCTTCTCGGCATAAGTCGACATTTTCGCGATCGCGTCCTCACAACCAAGGCCGCTGAACGGTCCGGAGTTCACCAGCATTCCGCTGCCGCCGGTGAAAGGGAGCGGCGGCTCCACCGTGGTTTCCTCGGGATCCTCGGGCAGGGGAAGGATGACGAGCCGGATCGGCAAACCATACTTCTTGGCAAAATCGTAATCGCGATCGTCGTGGGCGGGAACGCTCATGATTGCGCCCGTGCCGTAATCGGTCAGGATGTAGTTGGCAATCCAGATCGGGAGCGGCTCCCCGTTGAAGGGATTGGCCGCGTACCGTCCGGTATTGACGCCGTGCTTTTCGATGGTGTTGATGTCACCCGATTCTTTGGCCTTGCGCTGTTCGGCAACGAGTTGATCGACCTTGGCACCAAGATTCGGGTCCTGGGCGACGAAGTCGGCCACCAAGGGATGCTCCGGAGCCAGCAACACCGAGGTTGCGCCATAGATCGTATCTATCCGGGTAGTGAAGACCGGGATCTTCGAACCTGCCCGACCGGTCGGGCCCTCCAGCCGGAAATCCACCAATGTACCTTCGCTGCGACCGATCCAATTCCGCTGCATGGTGCGGACTCGTTCCGGCCAAGCGCCGAGTTTGTCCAAGTCGCGAAGCAACTCCTCGGCGTACTCGGTGATGCGGAGAAACCACTGTTCGAGCTCGCGCTGCTCGACGGGCGTGTCTTCGTGGCGCCAGCAACAGCCCTCGACGACCTGCTCGTTGGCCAGCACGGTGGCGCACTTCGGACACCAATTGACCTTACTCTTCTTTCGGTAGGCCAGACCCTTTTCGTAAAGCTTTAAGAAAAACCACTGATTCCAGCGGTAGTATTGCGGGAAGCACGTGGTCACTTCCCGGGACCAGTCGTAAGCAAAGCCCAACCGCGTCATCTGCCGCTTCATGTTCGCGATATTGCGAAGCGTCCACTCGCGCGGCGGGGTATTGGCTGAAATGGCAGCGTTCTCCGCGGGAAGCCCGAACGAGTCCCAACCCATGGGGTGCAACACGTTGTAGCCGTTCATCCACATGTAGCGGGCGAGCGCATCGCCGATGGCGTAATTGCGGACGTGGCCCATATGGAGCACGCCCGACGGGTAGGGCAGCATTTCGAGAACGTAAAACTTGGGTTTGGTGGAACTCTGCTCGGCCGCATAGAGAGACGGGTCCTGCTGCCAGCGCTCGAGCCA
>DATJVZ010000027.1:0-5232 GCA_035501575.1 Terriglobales bacterium
CGACTTGAAATCGGGAGGATCACACTTAGCATTCTGATGAATGTGGATGGCATGCTCTCCGGGAGGAAGGTTCTTGAGGTCGAGCTTGAGCTTCACACCTTGCCCTGCCGCCGTTATCTTCACCGTTCCCACGTCCGCGCCTTGAGCGTTCTTCATCTGGACAATGATGGCCTTACTTTTAGCCTGTGCGGCAACCGCAATCGCGAGCACACCGTACAATACCGCGGCAAGCGTGAGATAAGTTTTCATTCGGCTTCTCCTGTTCGCGAGGAATTTTACTCTCTCCGCGGCGCCAGTGTGAAATGCAGTCGCGACCTCGAGGCGGTCTGGAGAATGTAGCCGCCGATGGTTTCCGAAAATGGCCCATCGGTGACCACCGGCTTTGCTCCGGAAAACGACATCTCGGGCCCCATGCCGGCCGCATGCAGGCCATCGAATGCAGGCAAAACGCCGATCTTCTCGAGGGATTCCAGGTACTTCATCGTGGCGGCAGCGCCGGCGGCATGCGGCAGCTTGTGCGAATTGGGCTGTTCCCGCTCCTTCGTGAGCATCATGAATCGCATAGTTCGTGCCTCTTTCTAAGTTTTCTCCTCTACCGCAAGGTAGGCGTAGTCGAGCATCCTTTATCCTTTATCCTTCGCCGACTCGGCCAGCAAACTTTTGGCGGTCCGAATCAAGCTTCTATCTACACTCGAACCAGAAGTCGCGGAATCGACAGGTGCTTAGGACTTTATCTAAGGCCCGATGGCGAAACCTACCCCGGTGACCTGTCAATGATGACAGTGTTCTCCGGGTAATCCGCATGTTCCCATTCGAGTACGCTCAGCTGGTGCCCCCGGCGGGCGTTGGGCAGTTCGAGTTATGACCTGCAGCTGGACTCGCTTCGAGCTGCCCGTTTGCCTTCTTGGTTAATAGCTAGCTCGGGATTTCGCTGCTAACCTAGGAAGGCGTCGCAGGGCGAAACCGCCGGCGGGCGCAACTACTTGGAGGTCAATTTACCTTGGACAAGAAGATGAAAATATTCTGTCGCATCTCATGCTTATTCGTTTTGTCAGCTCTTCTTTCTCCCTCGTTGTGGGCAGGAAGCTGGTTACTTCTCGGCCCGGATGGTGGAGACGCCCGCAGTCTGGCCTACGATCCCCGCAACCCCGACCACGTCTTCTTAGGAACGAGCACGGGAAGCATGTTTGTCACAAGCAATGGCGGACGAAATTGGTCGCGCTTTGCCCATCTCGGCCAAGGCGACAGTTTTGTACTCGATCACATCGTGATTGATCCGCAGAGTCCGGACACCATGTTCGTTTCCGCCTGGAGCGTCGCAGATCAGCGATCGGGCAACATCTTCCGCTCCCGGGATGGCGGAAAAACCTGGTCGCCTTTGCCGGGAATGCACGCAAGCTCGGTTCGGGCCTTGGCCATATCCGCCTCCGACTCGCACATCCTTGCCGCAGGTACCCTCGATGGGGTTTTCCGCAGCAAAGACGGGGGAGATACTTGGGAACGAATTTCTCCGGCCAGCCAGGCGGAAATCCGGAATATCGAATCGATCGCCATTGACCCGAAAGATCCGAATGTGATTTACGCGGGAACCTGGCACCTCGCCTGGAAGACCAGCGATGGCGGAGCGACTTGGCATCACATCAACAAGGGGATGATCGACGACTCCGATGTTTTCTCGATCATTGTCGATCCGTCCAATCCCGAGGTAGTGTACGCCAGCGCCTGTTCGGGGATTTATAAGAGCAACCTGGCCGGCGAGCTCTTTCAGAAGATCCAGGGTATTCCTTTTTCCGCGCGTCGTACGCGCATCCTGAAGCAGGACCCGGCCGATTCGAATGTGGTTTATGCCGGGACAACGCAAGGACTCTGGAAAACCGTCGATGCCGGCAAGACCTGGAAGCAGATAAGCAATTCCGAAACTGTCGTGAACGATGTCCTAGTTGATCCGCGAAATTCCTCGCATTTGCTTCTGGCGACGGACCGTGGTGGTGTGATAACAAGCAGCGACGGCGGTTCGAGTTTTTTGTCGTCCAATCACGGCTACACTCATCGCCAGGTAACTACCATTCTCGCCGATAAGAACGCACCTGGCACGATCTTGGTGGGCGTCGCCAATGACCGGGAGTGGGGAGGGGTATTTTCCATTCGGGTTGACGGACAGCAATGGCAGCAGAGAAGCACCGGACTCGGCGGCCGAGATGTGTTTGCCCTCAAACAGGCTGCCAACGGAGCTCTCATCGCGGGTACGAACCGGGGCATTTTCATCTTGGATCGTAACGGCAGCGCGTGGCGTTCCATTAACAACGTGCGCGGTGAAGATCCGCCTTCCTCGGCGAAGGGTGCAAGAAAAAAGAGTCCAGCCGCCGCACCGGCCGCTGTCCTGCGGGAGGCGAAAGTCAACGACATCGAGATCGCATCCGATCGCTGGCTAGCAGCAACCGCAGTAGGTTTGTTCGTCAGCACGGATGAAGGCAAAAGCTGGATTGGCGGGCCGGTCCTCGAGCGGAAAGATTTTATCGGCGTGCAGTCCCAGAAAGGACTGGTAGCTGCCGCCACCCGCACCGAGATCTTGGTGTCCCAAGATGGGGGCATGAACTGGCAGCCGGCTCCGTTACCATTCAAGCTGACCAGTATCCGCGGGGTCACGGTAACCCCGCAAACGGAAATCCTGGTCGTATCCCGGGAAGGGGCGTACCGGAGTTCCGATGCCGGAAAAACCTTTGAGCGCATGCTCAACGGCTTGCCGAATGAGGACCTCAGTTCGATTTACTACGATGAGTCGGGCCAGGCCTTGCTCGCCACCAGCTTATCGAGCGGTGTGATTTATACAAGCGATGACGGTGGACGAACTTGGCGGCACGGGTTGGACTCGGGTTATCCGCTCCGCCGCATCAAAGAGGTGCAGGGCCGCCTTGTAGCCGCGACGCCGTTTGACGGCGTCATCATCCAGCAATAAAGTTCTGCCGCGATTCACCGGCGGAACCATGAAATGTGAACGGTCGGGAGAAGCTACTTTAAGAAGTGGCTCTTGGCGGCTACCCAGCTCAGCAGGACTAGTGCGCTGAAGCTGGACACGATTACGACTGCCGCTTTGGCAATGGCCAGCGTGAATTCGTCATCAAATCCCATCATACTGCCCTCATCCCCGCCAGCTTTTGCTCTGGCAGCGTGCAGCCGTTGCTGCTTACTTGGATCTTAGAGAGGGTTCGATTCCCAAGGAACTGGCAGAAGTTACAGCGAATCGGTTGCTGAATTTTTTTTTACGCGACGCTATGACTGTTGACAGTTTCGGGTGCCGTACGCTCGCCGCTATCTTCGGGTCTTGCTTGGGAAAGGGGGGCTCATGTTCATCGTGGGAAACAGCGAATATCCTCGAAACCGGCCAGAGATGACGAGCACCCTTTGGCATTGCCAGAGATGTGACTCGTTCGTTTCCATCCATTCCGCCAAAGTCATACACGAGACATTTTGCCCAATGTGCTTCGATACCGAGCTTGAATTCTGTGGAACATTCGAGAGTCTCCTAGAAAGTCTCGTGGGGCGGAAGCTCAGCGACGCCTGAGAGAGTCGGCTGCAGCTAAACTCATCGGCCGAACGACATCGCTTGCTGCGAGCAGATTTCGTCCGAGCGTGATTGCGATCCTGCGGAAAGGCTTCTGCGATGGCGCGGCCCGCGAAAATACGATTCCGCTCCGCCTGCGCTACCGACAGTGGTCGCTTACCTGACGAACGGCACAGCCATGTGCCCATGGGAACGCATTTGGCAAGCGAGTAAAGCCTCGTTTGGCTTGCAATCTGGCGTGCTTGTGAGTATGAGTATAAGAGGGGATCCATTGTAACGGGGGATCGGTAAGCAGCGATGCTCTTCACCGGTTCACTTATACCAAGATGGAGTAATCTGCGAATGCCGTGCAAATCGTGCGGGTCACCTAATCAAAGCACATTCAGCGCCGAGATGAATATCCATCTCCCCGGCCGGGAAGGTCTGGACAAACCCACGGTCTGGATATTTCCCGAGCTATTGGTTTGTCTGGATTGTGGTTTCGCCCTGTGTCTGATTCCCGAAGCCGAGTTGCCGAAACTGGCGCGGGGTGCCGCGGCTTAGTGTTTCAGGCTGCTTCGCTGAACCAGGGGCGGGCGTTTGCCGTTGCTTGGCTCGCAACCGTCGCGACCAACCAAACTGGCGCTCACAAATCGCTTACCTTGAAAAACCGCTTCGATAGCGGGCAAGAGTTCCCGGGCGGCATCGGCCTTGAGCACATATCCACCTGCCCCGGTCGACAAGGCTTCTTGGGCAATGTCCGCGGAACGATTTTCACTCAGGAACAGGATGCGCGACCGCGAGACACGATCAAGAATTCGTCTGGCGGCTTCGATTCCGTTCAGCATAGGCAGTCCAACATCCATGAGGATGAGGTCCGGTTGCAGCTCTTCGGCTTTCTCAACTGCGACGAGGCCATCCGACACTTCAGCGAGGATCTCGAATTCCGGCCGTTGGTGGAGCGTCGAAGCAACAAAGCGACGCCAAGACTCGAAATCGTCCACCAGGAGAATCCGCACGGTTGACTTGGGCAAGAAACCTCCACTGGTTCAAACCCCCGTCTCCAGCCATAGTTGCTCGAAGGAATTGGGGTTCCCAGGGACACGATGGGAGGTCCTGCAAGATGAACATCTTCCGGCCGAGATTTCGTTCGAAAACGCCCTCCACATTCCCGTCTGAAGGTATGCCTGACGGTACAGAGCATCGGGCAATCGAGTCGGCTGAAAGCGCCCGTCTGACGCGGCGCTCGCCATCACTGACACTTTTGCCAGTATGCAAACCACGCCTGCCTTTTTAGCATTCCCCCTGACAAGCTGAACCGGTCTCATACGGGGCTTCCGGTATCGGTTGGAAGTAAGTCTGTGGGTCCCCTTAGGGAAGCCATTTTTGAACTCAGCCAGACGCGGCTCAGAAGAAAGAGAGTACATCAACATGAAAAAGCATTTCGTAGGGGTCGCATGCGTGCTCTTGTTTGCCATTCACCTGGCCGCGCAGGACGTGCCCAAAGCCGAGGTGTACGGGGGCTACACCTACCTGCGATTCAACGCCGTCGCGCCGACGAACGCCTTCTCGGCCAATGGTGGTCAAGGCTCGTTTCAGTACAACTTCACCCATTGGTTGGGCTTTGTGGCCGAGCTCGGCGGGGTGCATAACGCCAGCCTGACGGTGGCGGGCAGTCAGACGCTTCACCC
>DATJVZ010000028.1:0-8077 GCA_035501575.1 Terriglobales bacterium
ATACTTGCGTCTTGTTCCATTCATTAGTCGCTGCAGCCCAACCGCAAGCACAAATTGGAAGGGACCAGGCACTGGAAGCATTCGCGGCCATGCAACCGATTGATGTGCACGTGCATGTCTTCAAGACCGATCCCACATTCCAGGCTCTTCTCGAGCGCTTGCACCTAACATTGCAGGACATTCTGGTCATGGATGACACCCTGTCCTACCGCAAGCAGCTTGAGTCCCAGGTCACCGATGCCTTGGCGCTAGTGCGCTCGAGCCATGGTCACATCGCTCTCTGCACGACTTTTGATCCCTACAAGTTCGCTGACCCGTCTTTTACCGCCGACGCGATCAAACAAATCGATCGAGACTTCGCTCAGGGCGCGGTGGCGGTGAAGATCTGGAAGAACATTGGAATGGAAATCAAGAACCCCGATGGCAAGTTCATCATGCCCGACGATCCGAAATTCGCACCGATCTACAAGGACATAGCAAGACATGGCAAAACGCTCATGACGCACGTTGCTGAGCCGGATGTCGCATGGGGACCGCCTGACCCTTCCGATCCATCCTGGTCCTATTACCAGGAAAATCCGCAGTGGTTCCTGTACAACAAGCCAGGTTTTCCCTCGAAGCGCCAGATCCTTGAAGCACGAGACCACGTCCTGGCCGAAAATCCGGATCTTCGCATGGTGGGAGTGCACTTGGGAAGTATGGAAAAGAATGTTGACGATATTGCAGCCCGCTTCGATCGCTACCCAAACTTCGCGGTGGACATGGCGGCGCGGATGGAATATCTCATGATCGCGCCTACGGCAAAGGTGCGGTCTTTTCTGATCAAGTACCAGGATCGCGTGCTATATGGAACCGACTTGGACCTCCTCGCCACCGCCAATGTCGAAGAATCGCTTGACGAGTGGCAATCCACATATGCCCGGGACTGGAAGTTCCTGGCGACGGGTCAGACTTTTGAGTTCGCTGGAAAGAAGGTACAGGGCCTCGAGCTTCCAGCGCCAGTATTGCAGAAGATTTTTCGCACGAATGCCCTCCACTGGATCCCCGGACTTTGAATTCTTTCCGACTTTTGCTCGCAGGAGCCGCACAGCTTCGCGTTCGGCGTGGTTCTCCAGAATTTCCGACTTACTAGTTCGCTTCCAGCGGGCCTTGCAGTGGGAGACGGGCTAGAAAATCAGACACTTAAGACCTCTTAAGGTCGCAACATTGCGCGGTTGAACGCTGGTGTGCGAAACCGGTTATTCGATGGCACGTTAGTGGATCGCAGTAGCACGGACGGGCTATTCCCAAGAGCCTCAGGTATAACTTACTTTCGTAGGTGAGCAGTTCTGGGGGAGGGCTGCCCGGGCGTCCATTGACTCGTAAGAGTCTGGACGCCCGCTTAATTTTACGGTCCTTATCGCGTCCGCCGCTCGATTCCCACTCACAGGCTATTGAGCCGCGATAAACCCGCGGGCGCGATTCAGCCTCCTGAGCCTCCAACCTGGCCAAAGACAGGACATCCACCTGAGTTGAATCAGAAGAGGAAGGGGAAACGACTGAGGATCAGCTAAGTTCCCGGTCGGGTCAGACAGCGCGATCGGTCACTCCCTTTTCGAATCAGAGGCCCTTCAAGGAAATTAGTGGCTAGCGCTGGTATTTGCCCATCAACTCGGCGGTCGCCAAAATGTGCCCTTGCATGGCCTTGTCGAGCTCCTGCCGGCTCGCCCCGGCCTTCAGGCCTACTTTCCCGTCCAGCGCATAGAGTCGAAAGAAGTATCGGTGCGGTTTGCCGGGAGGTGGACACGGACCACCATAGCCAACTTTACGAAAGTCATTGCGACCTTGGCGTCCGCCGGTGGGCGGTTGGTCTACTTTAGCTACACCCTCGGGCAGAGCCTTGGTTTCTGCGGGCAAGTCGAACAAAACCCAATGAACCCAAGTCCCTACCGGCGCGTCCGGGTCATCGGCAATGAGTGCAAGGGTCTGGGTTCCAGGAGGAGGTCCGGCCAACTGAAGTTCGGGAGAAACATCCGTACCATCACAAGTGAATTTCTTCGGTATGGACCCGCCATTTTGAAAGCTGGGACTGGTCACGGCGAATCCCATACCTTGCGGTCCTCCCCCTTGAGCGTTGCGTGCACCGTTCTCTGCGGTTCCGACTGAGAGTGGAAGCAACAGAAGTACTACCGAAGTGGCGATCGTTCTCCGAAGCATCGGCCGACAAGCCTGCCCGAAGTTCATGTGAAAATTTGGTTAATAGGTCGAAATCGTGAAATTCACGGTGATGCGGGCCTCGGTTTCGACCGGCTGACCGTGTTCATAATACGGCTTGAAGCGCCATTGTCGAACTGCCTCGCGGGCAGCTGTCGCCAAAATGGACGGTCCTGAAAGAACCTGCAGTTGCTGAATGTTTCCGGTCCTGTCGATTTCAGCATCGAGCACCACGGCTCCCTGAACCTTCATCTGCTTGGCCAGAACCGGGTAGTCCGGCTTTACCGACTTCGTTACTCTTTCGGCGGTTCCCGGTGAGAGGCTGACTCGCGCCTCGGCACTCTCTGTTATGGCCGGAGCCGGTTGGGCCTCGACGGCTGGGGTTTTTCCCGCAAATGCGGCGGATGCGGTCGACTGCATATCTACCTTGACGGAATTGTTAACGGTTGAAACCGGTCGATGCTGATTACCGGCCTGAACCTCGACTTCTAACGGATACAAAATGGTGCGATTGGTCGTCGTAACCACCGGTCCGTCCGCAGAGGCCTGCGAACTCTCTTCCGCCGGAGCAGCCTGCGCCATCTGCACTGGGGCAGCCTGCGCGACATGCGGTGGCGCTGCCTGTGCGACATGCGGTGGGGCTGCATGTGCGGGGTGAGACATCTGGCTCTTCGCTTTCTTGGGCTTGGCAGCTACACTCGGCGGCGCGGCCGGTTTGGAAACCGGCGCAGCCTGGGTTAGGGGCTTCGTTGCCGCTGGTGCTGTCATGGTAGGTGTCGGTGCCGTCGTGGTAGCCGCGGGTGCCGTTGTGGTAGCCGCGGGTTCGGGCGTGGCAGTCGCCGGTGCTGTCGTAGTCGCCGGCGCGGCAGTCGCCGCCATTGCCGACTCTGGGGTCACCTTGGTCGGCGACGATTCGACCGAATCAGAGTCGGACTGGTTCGAAGAGAAGTAAAATTCCCTATCCTTAAAAAGCAGTACACCCAAGGCAATTACCAGAAGGCCGAGGGCGATTAGCATACGCCGACGCTGCCTCTGTTCGGGGCCCATACGAATCGGGCCACTGCTGATCTCGAGATTGCTTTCCGTCGTGGGCATGGCGTACTCCTCGTCCAGGCGGGTGGGCGGGCCTGAATTAGTATGCCTCGAAAGCACTAGCGCATGCCAGTGGTTTTGACCCCACCGAAGTGCCATTGAGGCGCCATTTAGTGCTATTGAGTTTAGTGCATATCGGGGCCGATTCGACTGCTAACCTGCGGCGCGTGGGCCGACGTTCGCAACTCGCTTAAGGATACGGCTTAATTCAAGGCAAGGCGGTACGGGGAAGTCTAGAAGCTTGGACGGCAAGAACGGCATTGGGCTACACTGACTCTACCCACCAACGATAATTCTTATCCTTGGTGGTCCTAGATGATTTCTTCATCGTTGCATCGAACTCTAAGCAAGATTGGCCAGCGCGTTTTTCCTTGGTCACGTAGGGAAAACGGTATAATCGAGCGTGTTGAAAAAGGGAGGACAGTAAGCCTATGGAGCCGCGTGCAGCTGGTCTCTGGGAGTACCTCAGGGCAAATCGGCCAGCTTATTCCCTTACCATTGTGGCCACTTTAGCCATTGGTATTCTCACTGGAACCATCATCTCCAGAGGGGTCCGAGGTCAGGAAAAGAAGAGCTCCGATGGTCCAACTCCACTGACCATTCCCTCGCCTACGCAGCTCTCGAACCAGTTCTCGCAAATTGCCAAAGAACTGGAACCTTCCGTGGTGAATATCAATACGGAAGCCACAATCAAACCCTCCCACCGACGCCGCGGATCTCCCAATCCGGGGCCAGACGACCAGAATCCATTTGATGATTTCTTCGACCGTTTTTTTGGTGGTCCCCGTCCCCAAAAGGAGACCTCTCTCGGTTCCGGAGTAATCGTTGACGCAAAAGGTTACATCGTCACCAACCGACACGTGGTTGAGAAGGCCGACCGCATTAGGGTGGTCTTGCAAGGAGAAGGCCCCGACGGAGGTCACGAAGCCAAGGTTGTGGGAACGGACGAGGAAACAGATCTGGCTGTGATCAAGATCGACCTCGATAAATCTCTACCGGTCGCCAGACTAGGCAACTCCGACAGCATGCAGGTGGGGGACTGGGTTCTGGCCGTGGGTAGCCCGTTCGGATTGCAAGAAACGGTCACGGCCGGCATAGTTTCGGCCAAAGGCCGCAACATAGTTAACCAACGTCAATTCCAGTCGTTCATTCAAACCGACGCGGCCATCAATCCGGGCAATTCCGGCGGACCGCTGGTCAATATGGCAGGAGAGGTCATTGGCATTAACACGGCGATTCTTACCGATACCAATGCCTACGCCGGGGTTGGCTTTGCCCTGCCGTCTAATACCGTGGTCACCGTTTATAACCAACTGATTAGCCCCGATCACCGCGTATCTCGGGGCTCGATCGGCATTGAATTTCCACCTCAGGAGGATCCTGCTATCAGCCGGGTTTATGGTGTCGGCAGCGGTGGCGTGACCATCGCGAACGTTATTCATGACACGCCGGCTGAGGCGGCAGGACTAAAGGTGGGAGACACCATTACCTCGGTCGACGGCAAGCCGGTGAAGAACGGCGATGACCTAGTCTCTTACATTGCCAGTCGCAAGCCTGGGACCAAGGTAACGATTGGGTATGTCCGGAACGGGAAGCAGCAACAGGCCTCGGTAACCGTAGCCGATCGTGCCAAATTACTCGGAGCTCGTCTGGGTGAGGAGGACGAAGGCAGTGAGGAACCCACGCCCACAACCGGCAAGCTGGGGCTGTCCGTAGGCGCTGTGACTAACGATCTAGCTGATCGCCTCGATATTCCCGCCGGCAAGGGGGTGGTAGTGCGTGATGTCAAACCAGGCTCCTTCGCCGACGACAAAAACATCATTCGTGGCGATGTGATTTTGGAGATCAATCGACAACCGGTGAATTCGGAAGAAGATTTCAACCGCGTCACCTCGAACCTAAAAAGCGGGCAAGATGTCGTTTTCCTGATTCGTCAACTTCGCGCCGGGCGAGAAGGTGGTACTAGTTTTGTGGCCGGTACACTTCCGTAACCGGCATGCAACCTTGGAGACTGGCAGGTGCAGCATGGATCCCGCATCATACTGAGACGTGTGGGACCAGACTTTTGCTTTGAGGTGGACTCTGTCCGACTCCGGCTTTCGGAAAATCTTGGTGTTAGGCGCGCTGGCGCTTACGGCACTCCCATCCCAGGCCCAGACGGGTCAATCCTCCCCACAAACGAGTACCTCCCCGACGACTCACCACCATTCCTCGCAGAAGCATAAGAAGTCGCGGAAATCGAGCTCACGTCAGCGGGGACAACAGAAAATCGATCCCCAGCGCGCTAAGCAGATCCAGGAGGCCCTGATTCGCGAGCACTATCTTTCGGGAGAACCTTCGGGCGTTTGGGATAGCACCACACAGGGGGCGATGGAGAAGTATCAGAACGACAATGGCTGGCAGTCAAAAACCACGCCCGACGCCCGGGCGCTCATCAAACTCGGACTGGGACCGGATCACGAACACCTACTGAATCCGGAAAGCGCCATGACTTCGGAGCCGGTTTCGCACAACGCACCCTCACCTCCTACAACACCCGAGCCCTCGACCACTACTGAGCCGCAAAAATAGGGCAGGACTGCCGAAAAAAGCTAAGTCCCTTTTGCGGAGCAACGCCCCGACAACGGTAACTCGTGCGCTCCGCGCAGCTTAGACTGGAACAGAACGGCCAGCTGTCCGACGATGCGGGCGCTTTGCTTTTTGGCCCTTGGATGCAGCGCGAATCGCCCTGGAAGTCGGCTTGCCCGCCTTCAGAAGGTTGGAAAGCGCGGTGCCGTCCGGCGAGCCAAGTCCGCTGCCCGCATCCCATCCCGCTCCGGCATCGTAACCAACGTTCTTGAATTGCCGATAACTGACCCGATTGTTTCCCGTGGTGATGTCATGGAATGCGCCAGACCCTCCGCCCAGTGCATAAAGCTGCGGATTCACGAATCCGACTCGCCCCTTAAGCTTTTGGTTAATACGGGCAACAAGTGCGGCCCATAAGGGAGCCACCGCACTCGTGCCCCCCACCTGCTCGTTTTGTCCGTCAACGAGAATGTTGTAACCCGTGTCTGGGTCGCCGTCGCCGGTAACGTCGGGGACACCTCGACCCTTGAATCCTGCAGGGTTCGGAGCCGGGGGAACGGAAGCTTGCCGCTGATAATCCGGCATTGAAAACGCACCACTGACGCCCCCACCGCCCGCTCCGAACGAGCCGTCAGGACCGGCATCGGGAGATACGTCCGCTTGGTTCTGGTTCCATACGGACTCGGATGAGATTGCGTCGTTTGCGATTACAAGGCGCGTGCCGCCACAGGAGAGAGCAAACGGGCTGGACGACGGGAAATCCACGTGCGCCTTGCCGTCCCAATCTTTCGGCCCCATATCGGCTGCGCCGTTGTCGCCGGCCGCGACGCACACCGTGATTCCCAGCAAAGCTGCCGCTTGTAATTCCTTGTCAAACTGCACTTGGAAACCGTTGCTTCCCAGTTCTTCCGGCCCGCCCCAACTTATAGAAATTACCGAGGGATTGTTTTCGGTATCGTGGATCGCCTTGGTCAGCGCGTCCAGAAAGCCGTTGGAGGCAGCATCGTTGGGTGCGAAGTACACCACATACTTCGCCCCCGGTGCGGCCGCGCCCGCCACTTCGATGTCGAGGACAACCTCGGCGTCGGCGCTACTGGCGCTGCTCGGCGCGTTCGTGCCACCGTCCACCGAAACGGGGATCACCGTAGGTGCGCTCAGTCCGAGACTCGAGAAATAAGCGTCCAGATCCGACGGTCGATAGCCGCCGCCCAACTCGATGATCCCGATCGTTTGGCCGGACCCGTCAAAGCCGGAAGGAAAATTGTAGAGCTTTGCGACCTCGGCCCCGGTAAGCGGACGAGGATTGGCTGCCGCGTGGGAGCCTGAATGATGCCGCCTGGCAACCGGACGGTTATCCAGCCCAAAAACTCCTTCCACCACTGACGCGAGCTGGGCAGGAATCTGCACCGGCCCGGTGCGGCCCCGATAGGTTCCTGCCGGGTATGCGTAAATCTTGAGAGACACTCCGAAGGCACGATTGAAGTCGGCGACGGTGCCCGCGAGAATGACGCTGCGCCGCGGAACACTTTCCCGAACCACGCTAAGGTTGTTTTCCTCGGCAAACTTTTTCACCAAGGCGAGATCCTTTTTGGCGGCGCCATAACGTTCCTCGTACTGCTCATGGGTTAACTGCTCCAAGGGAGCGCTCGAGAGCTTCAACATCTCTTGCGCACTAGGCAAGGCATTCTTGGGTCGAACGCGAACTGTGACCTCAAATCGCTCATCCGATGGAGCTGGGGCGACGACGTGTGCACCTGGGAGAGGTTGTCTTTCGCTTCCGGGGATTGAGGTCATTTTCTTCGAAGGCATTGTCTTTCCTCCGCTGGTGGCACCTTTCCATACTCTACCCCTTCCGAGGCCGGGATCCAGTGACCTCCCGTGTTCTGAGGATACGGTGCATTGCCTTGCGATTCACGGTTGCAGCGTACGACAATACCGGCATGCACAAGGAGGTAATCCCCTTGAAAAGCGCGTTGCGGTCTCTCTCGTTATTGTTCTTGCTGGTGCTGTCGGTTCTGGCTCAGAGCCCATTCATCCCGAAGGCACCGGATACACCCAAGCGGGCTGTGACCGACGAGTATCAAGGAGTCAAAGTCACGGATGACTACCGCTGGTTGGAGAACTGGGACGATCCCGAAACCAAGCAATGGAGCACGGAAGAGAATGCGCGCACGAGAGAGTATCTCGACCACCTGCCAATGCGCGCTGCGGTTCGAGAGCGACT
>DATJVZ010000029.1:0-9148 GCA_035501575.1 Terriglobales bacterium
CGCGCTGACAGTGCGCAAAGACCTAAGACCACTCTGCCCCGCAACGATGGGGGCTTCAAACTGCCCTCCAGTTCCCTGCTCCACCGTCCCGAGGGGCAGCGCGCCATCGATGCCGAAGAACTCAAGATTCTGGCCCAGGTACTGACCGAGAAATACGGCGAGTTCGAAGTAAACGGCCAGGTGACGCAGATCAATCCCGGACCGGTGGTGACCACCTTTGAGTTCAAGCCCGAAGCGGGCATCAAGTACAGCCGCATCACCAACCTGACCGACGATCTTTGCCTCGCGCTCAAGGCGGAAAGCATCCTGATCGAGCGCATGGCCGGCAAGTCCACGGTTGGCATCCAGGTACCGAACCGCGAGCGCGAGATCATTTGGCTGCGGGAGAACATCGAATCCGGGGAGTTTCTGGGCTCGAAATCGAAACTCACGCTGGCCCTGGGCAAAGACATCAACGGGCGCATCGTGACCGCGGACCTCGGAGCGATGCCGCATTTGCTCATCGCCGGATCGACGGGCACGGGCAAGAGCGTGGCCATCAACGCCATGATCATGTCGATTCTCTACAAGTCGACTCCGGACCAGGTGCGTCTGATTTTGGTCGATCCCAAGCGCTTGGAACTCGGCAATTACGACGGGGTTCCCCACTTGTTTACCCCGATCATTACCGAACCTAAGTTGGCCGCCAACGCGCTCCGCAATGCCGTGCGCGAAATGGAGCGACGGTTGAAATTACTGGCCGAGAAGGGGGTTCGTAACATTGCGCAATACAACAAATTGTTCGAGACCCCCAGCCTGTTCGGGGACGACAGCGAAGAGACGCCGCTACCCTACATTGTGATCATCATCGACGAGTTGGCCGACTTGATGATGCTCGATTCCGGCAATGTGGAGGAATCGATCACCCGGCTGGCGCAGATGGCGCGCGCCGTGGGGATCCATCTGGTTCTGGCCACGCAGCGGCCTTCGGTCGACGTGATTACCGGATTGATCAAGGCCAACTTCCCTGCCCGCATTTCCTTCCGCGTGGCGAGCAAGGTGGACTCGCGAACCATTCTCGACGCCAATGGTGCCGAGGCCCTGCTCGGTCGCGGCGACATGCTGTATCTGCCTGCCGGATCGGCCCGGGTGAACCGCTTGCACGCGCCCTTTGTCACCGAAAAAGAGATTGCCGCGGTGGTTGAATTCTGGCGCTCGCAGGGAAGCGCGCAGTATGAAGAGAAATTCCTGCAAGCTCCCAAAGAGGAGGTCGAGGAGGGCCGCTTGGACGATGGTGCAGAAGAGGGCGAGCACGACCCTCTCTTCGAAGATGCCGTGAAACTCGTGGTCGAGTTCGGCAAGGCCTCCACTTCCCTGCTGCAGCGGCGATTGCGGATCGGCTACGGACGGGCGGCGCACCTGATCGACCTGATGGAGCGGGACGGAATTGTCGGTGCAGCCGATGGGCCGAAGCCGCGTGAGGTTCTGAAGCGGCCCGACTGGTTGACCGAAGTGGAAGAAACGCTACGCTAATCTGGAGCCGGAAAAGAATTCCCCAAGGCTTCCCCTATAGACTGCCCTCCCGACCTTCCCGCGTAGGACGAACGCCGCCAGCTCAATCGTAATATTCCAAGCCCAAGTGGGTAATCAGCTGTTCCCCGCGCAGGTGGCGTAAGGTGTTCTTCAGCTTCATCAACTGAATGAACAAATCGTGTTCGGGATAGAGTCCCGGGGCCGTCATGGGAGATTTGAAATAAAAGCTCAGCCACTCCTGAATCCCGAGACTCCGCAGCTCCTGGCTGCGCTGGGCCAAGTCGTTGAAAAGCACCAGGTCGAGCACGATGGGTGCGGCAAGGATGGAGTCGCGGCACAGAAAGTCCACTTTGATCTGCATCGGGTAGCCGAGCCAGCCAAAGATATCGATGTTATCCCAACCTTCTTTGTTATCACCACGGGGCGGATAATAGTTAATGCGAACCTTGTGGGTAAAGTTGCCGTAAAGCTCGGGATATAGTTCGGGTTGCAAGATGTGTTCGAGAACGGAAAGCTTCGATTCCTCCTTGGTCTTAAACGACCCGGGGTCATCGAGCACCTCTCCGTCGCGATTACCCAAAATGTTAGTCGAGAACCAGCCACTAAGGCCAAGCAGACGGGCTTTGAATCCGGGGGCAAGAATGGTCTTCATCAGCGTCTGTCCGGTTTTGAAATCCTTGCCGCAGATGGGAGCTTGGTTCTGGCGGGACAGTTCGTGCATGACCGGAATGTCCACGGTTAAGTTGGGCGCTCCATTGGCGAAGGGCACCCCTTCGCTGAGCGATGCGTAGGCGTAGATCATCGAAGGGGCAATGGACTCGTCGTTCTGCGTCAACCCCTTTTCGAATGCCTTGACGGTTTGGTGCACCGCCGAAGCTTCCAGAAAGGTCTCGGTCGATCCGCACCAGATGGTGACCAAACGGGCGGCTCCCGAGCTTTTTTTGAATTCGCGAATGTCGGCGCGAACCTGCTCGGCCAGATCCATTTTGTTTTTGCCCTTCTTAACGTTGGGCCCGTCGAGGTTCTTCACGTAGTTGCGGTCGAAGACGGCCTTGCGCGGCCGAATCGAGCCGAGCAGAGGCTTCACTTTGTCAAGGAGTTCGCGCTCGAGCACACCGGCCTTCGTGGCGGCAGTGTGCATATCGTCTTCGAAGATGTCCCAGCCGCTGAAGACGAGATCGTTCAGCCCGGCTATGGGAACGAATTCCTTGATCTTGGGAGAGCGGGCGTCGGTACGCTTGCCTAAGCGAATCCTTCCCATCTGGGTAAGCGATCCAAAGGGTTTGGCAATGCCCTTACGAACGGCTTCGACGCCGGCTACAAAAGTGGTAGCCACCGCCCCCATGCCCGGAATCAGGACACCCAGCTTGCCCTTGGGCGGTTGAATCTCGCTGCCATGCGGTTTCTCGGTTTCCCGGCTTGCCTGCTTGCGCTCAGTCGCCATTCGGTGGCCACGTCCTTATGAGAGTCTGGAGATTCGAGTAAGCAGGTATGTTCTCGTATTGCGGGCGGCATTTGCAACCCGGCGACAGCGAGACTCGTGAATAATCGTTGGACAGTAGCATTTCTTCATGGCTCGGCGCGGTCTGCAAATCCCACACCCTTCGCCATTCGAAGGCCAAGGCTTCACTTTTCTAAGTCCACGGCCCTGATGGGCAAATCCCAATGCGCGTCGAGAATTTCAAAACGGCGCTGCTCCTCGTGTGTATAGGTCTCCTGGTCGGGGAAAAGCTGCTTCTTTAAGCCGTCTTCGTCGAATGGCTCGTTAGCCACGGTGGCATTCTTGAAGACAATGGTCACGCGATAGTCCCAACGCCCGTCTTCGGTTGTGTGGTACCGCGGCTGATCCATCCAAACTTTGAGCAATCGGCCCATCTCGACCTCTCTTTTGAGCAGGGGATAATGGTTCTTCTTGAAAAGCTTCAAGAATTCATCTGCGTGCCCCCATTTCGCTTTGTAGTAGTATTCGACGGCGAACGGCTGGGCGGGAGAAGCCGGAGTGCTCTGAGCAGCTGCGAAAGTTACACCCAGCCAGAGGGACAGCAGCGCCAGACCCAGATGTTTCACATCAACCGCCTTTCTCTCACCAGGAGGTACACCTTGGCAAAGACCAGGAGGCATGCCTCGCATGCTTCCGGGCCTAGCCTGACAGCCCTATCCGGTCACCGTGATGCGGTTCTGCCAGTGCGACCACACAAACCAGACGATGCCTGCGGCTAGGAGGATACCAATGACAGCGTCGAACTGATGGAAGTATTTTCCCAGTTCGCGCCAGTTCTCCCCCAACTTCTTGCCCAACCAGGCAAGTGCGTAACACCATGGCCAGGAACCAAGGAAAGTGTAGAGGTGAAAACGTCCGCGCGGCATGCGGGCAATGCCGGCCGGCAGTGCGATGAAGGTACGAATCACGGGCAGAAGCCGCGCCAGGAAAACCGCCAGATATCCCCAACGGGCGAAAAAGTGGTCCGCCCAATTCAGTTCGCGGCGGCTCAGCAGAATCCAGCGCCCGTATTTTTCCACCAGAGGGCGCCCGCCATAACATCCAATTTCGTAGGCTACGAGCGACCCGACATTGCAGCCAATGGCCCCCGCCGTAGCGACCCAAAACAGGTTCATGCCCCCCCGGTAGACCAAGTACCCGGCGAAGGGCATGATCAACTCGGAGGGCAGCGGAATGCAGGCGGATTCAATCGCCATCAATAGGATAAGCCCGCCGTAACCGGTGGTGGCAACGACGGAGTTGATGAAGGCAAACAGAAGCGCGAGGACTTTTTCTGTCATCGAGAGATTGTCCGCGGGATGCTGTCCACCGGAAGACCGCAGGCGGTGAAGCGGCTGGCTTCACCTGGATAGCTCAAAGGCTAGAACGATCCTTCCTGGGTAAAGGTAAATCCGGGCAGCGAAACGCCATCCGAGCTCTTGGTCACTTTCACCTTCACGGTAGGAGCGTCCGGCGCCGTGACTTCGGCCGGCCGCAACACTGCATATTGACTAAAAACCTCGTGGTAGACCTTGGTCACGAGGTAGTCTTGGCCGCTTCCGTTTTGCCGCCAAACCTGCCCAAGCTGAATCAATTTGACTGCCACAAGAGTATCCTTCGGATTTCGTATTCTCTCTCAGACTACCGAGTGCGGAGGCGCTCGTCAATTGCTAGGGATGGTGAAAAAGTGCTTACGCTCAAGCCAACGCGACGCTGGGCATGAACCAACTTCAGAACGGGATGGAATGAGGTCGCCGCGATCTCGAATCCCCCGCCGGCGGTGAAGCTAAGCCGATGCCAGAGACGAAGCCTGCCAAACACCATGCCCGGGGTTAGATAAACCGAAGTCTTGCCCGGGTGGCTGGTCGGGACAACGAGTTGACCGCACCCTGCGATGACGGTACGATTTCGTTCCGATGGGTAGCAGCGGCGAAACCGGCGAGAGAAATGAAGAGTTGCTAAAGCTCCGCGACGCGGCCTTGCAATTGGGGATCAGCTTTCCCACCATCAAGCAATGGATTTACAAGAAGAAAATCCGCAGCATCCGTACCGCCGGAGGACATCACCGCATCCCGATGAGTGAAGTTGACCGGCTGCTTTTCCGCACCCGAGCCAAGACCGAGAAAGAACGAAAGCTGCTGAGCCGCCACATCAGCGGACGAAATCAGTTGATCGGAAGGATCAAAGCGGTCCGCATTAGCGGCCTGATGGCGGAGATCGAGATTTCGATTGGTGGCCAGCAAATTACCTCCATTATCACCTCGCGCTCCGCCCGCGAGATGCAACTCAAGCCGGGACAAACGGCCGCCGCCCTGATCAAAGCCACCGAAGTGATGATTCTGCGGATTTGAGTTAATCCGGCCGGCATGGCCTCAGGATGCGTCGGCAGACTCCTCGAAGTCGAGCCGCATCTCGTTGCTGGGCTTAAACCCGAGTCCTTCATAAAGAGGACGCCCCTCATCGCTGGCATGCAGCCCGACGTTCGAGAAGCCGTTGTCTTGACACCATCTAATCATTGCCTTCATCAGCGCACGAGCCACGCCGCGACGGCGATGATCGCGCTCCACATATAGGTTGAGGATCATGGCTCGTTTGGGTGCACGCTGCCCAAGCACCCCGGGCCAGGCACTGATCACGATCCCCCCACCACCAATAATTTCACTATCGGCATTCGTTGCCAGGAGTCCGTGATAGGAACCATCCGGCACTGCCCTCAAGAAGTACGCTTTTGCTGCTCGTTCCATCAGGTCGAGTGCGGCCTCGTCGCGCCGGCCCATATCCCACCACATGAGACGTCGATGCCGCAGCAAGACTGGGATATCAGACATCGTGGCGGCCCGAATTCCGACATCAGCCATCGGCTTGCCTCCCGTTGGGTTTCTTTGTAGGCTACGCTAAGTTGATGCCCCGACCACGTCCCGCGGTGTCATCAAACACCTCCCAGACCTGCCGGAAGATGACACGATGCCGGGCGAGGACGATATAATGCCCCGCCAGGCACAAGCGAACTCCGAGGAGACAAGTATGGCATCTGTACTCATTACTGGAACCAGCAAAGGAATCGGTATGGCGACCGCCTTGGCTTTCGGCCGAGCCGGCCATCAAGTCCACGCTACGATGCGCAACCCGTCACAATCTACCGAGCTCGCGCAGACAGCTGCGCGAGAAAAGCTGCCGATTTTGGTCTCGACCATGGATGTGGACTCCGATCGGTCGGTGCGCGATGCGATTACGGGCATCCACGAGAAACATGGCCCGATCGAGGTGCTCGTCAACAACGCCGGTGTGGAGCGAGCTGGCTCGGTGGAGGAACTTCCGTTCGACGATTTCCGTGCGGTTATGGAGACCAACTATTTCGGGGCGCTGCGTTGCATTCAGGCGGTGCTACCGCACATGCGGAAGCGCCGGAGCGGGTCGATCATCAACGTGACTTCGGTCGCCGGGCGTATCGCCAACCCGCCCTTAGCCCCCTACACTGCCTCCAAGTGGGCCCTGGAAGCACTGAGCGAAGTGCTGGCGGTTGAGATGAAGCCGTTTGGCGTCCGGGTGGCCATTGTCGAACCTGGTATCATCGACACCGCGATGGTGCGGCGGAACGAAGAAAGCCCCGACGACTCCGTGTACCCCTATCGAGCGCGCCTCGCCGCTCTCTTCAGAGCTTCCCTGAAGAATCCCGTGCCACCATCCGTGGTTGGCCAGAAAATACTGGAAATCGCTGAAAGCGGAAGCTGGCAGCTCCGCCACCCGGTGGGACCCGATGCGATACCGTTCCTTCAGTGGCGCAACAAATTGACGGATGAAGAGTGGGTGGAGTTATTCGCCAGCGACGACGAAACCTGGCGCCGTAGCATAGAGCGTGACTTTGGTCTGGTAATCGATCCTCAAGCGGCATAGCGGACATCCGCCCCGACGATACAAGAACCAGGGGAGTTTCCCATCCGGCGGGAGAGGCATTTCAGAACCATGAAAGAATCCGGAGGTGATGACCGGCCACGATGCACATTCTCTTTCCTTGTGATTGCGATACGGATTGCACTTCTTACCCTGGTTCTCTGCGGCACAGCCTGCGCCCAGGACCACTATGACGTGGTCATCCACGGCGGACGCATCCTTGACCCTGAGACATCCCTGGACGCTGTCCGCGACGTCGGCATTCGAGGCGGCCAGATTGTGGCGATCAGCGAGCGCCCCCTGGCGGGCTCGCGTGTGATCGACGCCACTGGGCTCATCGTCGCTCCCGGTTTCATCGATCTCCACCAGCACGACCAGACTGCTGCCGCCTACCGCCTCAAGGCGATGGACGGTGTGACCACGGCGCTCGAACTGGAGATCGGCTCACCCGACGTGCGTAAGTTTCTCGACCAGCGCCGTAACGCCGCGCTCATCAATTACGGGACCAGTGCCAGCCAACCCTGGGCGCGCGCGGCCGTGCTCGGCCAGCCCGTCGTCGAGGGGGCAATCGTGCCACCCTCGGGGCCTGCCACGAATGGCCCCGCCAATCCGGAACAGGTGCAACGCATCGAGCAACGCCTGCGGGAGGAACTGAACGCGGGCGGCCTCGGCGTCGGCATCGGTATTCAGTACACGCCGGGGGCGTCGCGCCTGGAGATCATTGAGATGTTTCGCGTCGCGGCGGAACGCGGCAGGCCGGTGTTTGTGCACGTCCGGGGCGACCGCCTCGAGTCCGTGGAGGAGGTTATCGCGGCAGCTGCAGTAACCGGAGCACCGTTGCATATCGTGCATATCAACAGCAGCTGCCTGCGAGACGCTCCCGAATGTCTCCGCCTGGTGGCTGGCGCCCGCGCCCGAGGACTCGACGTGACCACCGAAGCCTATCCCTACATTGCCGGGATGACGCAAATCAACTCCGCCCGCTTCAACCCCGGCTGGAAGGAAAAGGACGGCATCGATTATTCCGATCTGATGATCCCGAGCACGGGCGAGCGTCTGACCAAGGAGCGCTTCGAGCAGATGCGCGCCTCACAACAGCCGCAATCCATCATCATTGTAGACAACACGCAGGCAATGGTGGACCAGGTGATTGCCAACCCTCTGACCATGATTGCCAGCGACGGCCTGCCCGGTCACCCGCGTAACGCGGGCACATTCGGCCGCGTGTTCGCGCAATATGTGCGGGAGCGACAGTCCCTCACCTTGATGGATGCCGTACGCAAGATGTCCTACATGCCGGCGCTTCGCCTGGAACGCAGCACGCCTGAAGCCCGCAAGAAGGGACGCCTGCAAGTCGGCGCCGACGCGGACCTTGTGATCCTCGACCTGGCAGCGTTCCACGACCAATCCACTTTTGAGAAACCCTTTGAACCAAGCATTGGCGTGCGCTTTCTCTTGGTAAACGGAAGCCCGGTGATTGATGGAGGCGCTATCGTGCCCGGTGTGACACCTGGCCGCGCCATCGTCGGCTCTCCTGCACCATGAGCCCGACCTGGTCGGAGGCGGCCAGAAGACTTTGAGTAATTCATCTTCTCCCTCTCGCCAATCGCAGAGGGAGGGTGGTCACTTGATACCGATCACCATCGAATCAGGACCTACCCAATGTTCGATGCGCGTCTCGCGGAATCCTGCCTGCTTCATCCACTCGGAGCAATCGGCCCCGGTATAGTCGAAACCGTCGGCGGTCTCGATCAACATATTCAGGCTCATCATCAGTCCAAAAGCGTTCCGAGAGCGATCGTCATCGATGATGCTTTCGTAGACGATATACGCGCCGCCCGCGGGTAGCGAGTAGCGCTGCGTACGCCTTGCGCACCAGCATTTGTTTCGTCTCCAGGTTCCAGTCGTGCAGAATGTGACCCATCATGATCACATCGCCTTCGGGTAGAGGCTTCTCCATGAAGCTAGCAGGAACAAATTTGACTCGGCCCGAAAGCCCGTTCGCCCCCATGAAATCCTCGAAGATTGGTCCCACCTCCGGCAGGTCAAAGCCAATTCCCTCAATATGGGGATGAGCCAACGCTACCTGCGCTATCAGATCGCCCTGGGCGGTTCCGACGTCTACCGCGATCTGGTACTTGCTCCACGGAAATTTACGGGCAATAGCGAGATTGGACGTATGGCTCATCCCGGTCATGGCTCGCAGAAACTCTTTCAACCGAGCTGGTTCGGCGTACAGGGCCTCGAAAGGGTTGCAGCCCCCCC
>DATJVZ010000030.1:0-5911 GCA_035501575.1 Terriglobales bacterium
CAACGTCTTCGTCTTTATCCTTGAGCTGGCACGTGGCGACGCCTTCGTGATCGAGTGGGCAGCCATCCCCGCCGAAATTGTGGCCGGGCATCGCTGGATCACGATTCTGACCGCGATGTTCATGCACGGCAGCTGGTCCCATATCATCGGCAACATGATCTTCCTCTGGGCCTTTAGTCCCGAAATCGAAGATGCGATGGGTCGAGGGCGATACCTGGTTTTCTATCTGCTCGGGGGGATGGCGGCCATGTTAGCTCAGGTCCTCGCCAATCCCAATTCCACGGTCCCTAACCTGGGCGCGAGCGGTGCGATCGCGGCGGTGATGGGCGCGTTTTTGGTCACCTATCCGCGGGATCAGATTAAGGCGATTCTATTCATTTTCATATTTGTAAGGATCACATTCATCCCGGCTTCCCTTCTGATCGGCTTCTGGTTTCTTACCCAACTCTTCCATGCCGGCCCCATCGCGCGGGTCGAGACCGGAGGGGTGGCGTACCTGGCGCACGTCGGCGGCTTTATCTTCGGAGCTGCCACCGCTCGCTTGTTCGAAGATCCGCGTCGAATCGGTCGGCAACCTGGTTTGGATTGACTTCGGCACCGCTGCCCGCACTCGTTTAGCGCCCGGACACCTCCAACTGCACTGGCCGCGCGACCGAACTTATCTCGGGATCGTAGTACTCGTAGACGCGCGACTCGAACGTCCGCGCGCGGATGGGATACTTGGCCCGAAGGCGGAACTTCAGCCTGACCGAGTCTCCCGGCGCCAACGAATCGAAGTAAAGAATGGCCTGCGTAGCCGTGAGGCTGAACTTCGACAGATGGCCGCTCTTGCGATTCGTGCTCTTCTCCTGATAATCCTGCAAATCCTCGCTGAGCAAATCGAAACCGGGAGGAATGCCAAGATCGACCATCACCATGTTGGCCGCTTTGTTCAAGTTGTTTCTGACGGTCGCAGTTGCCGTGGCGATGTCGTCTTGTGCGAGGTGGGTTCGATCGTAAGCCACATCGATCGAGAGCGGCTGGTCAACCCTTGTTGCCTCCCAGGGGAGGAAGTAGCTGCCCACAATTTGATAGGCAAGTCCGCCGTTGCCCTCGAATCGGATTTCAACCGTCGAACGGCCCTTGGAATCGATGTCTTTGAATACGAATTGATGGAGCAGATCGTTGTTGTCGGATGTCAGCTCGAGCTTCTCTCGAGGATTGCCATTGACCAAGACCAACAATGTGCCATGCACATCAGCCGCGCCCTTTTCCGTGGCAGTCAGCAGGGCTCGGAGCGCCATGATGGTGGCTTGCGTTGTTCCCCACGTTCCGTAGGCGTCTTTCTTCGATGCGATGTAATTGAGGGCTTTGCGTGCCACTCCAGGGGCTTGGCCCCACTGAAGAACAGCCTGCACGGCCAGGCCGGTTGTTTCTACGCTGGCGCTGGGGCCGGTGGCATAAACGCTCGTCTCCTCGGCGTCCCACCAGACCTGCTCGTCTTTTTCCCTGCGTGCGTCGAGCAGCAGTTGGATCGCCTGCCGGGTAAAGTCTCGGTCGGCTCCGTAGTCGGCGGCGAAATTGGCGACAACCGCCAATGTGTACGGATCAACCTTGGCTTTCATGTGTGCCTCGACAAACTGCTTCGCCTTTTCGACCTCCGCTCCCTGGTAGCCCGTATCTTTGAGTGACCACGCTAGGTAGGCCGTAATCCGCAGCACGTCTGAGTTGTAGCGGTTCGTGGCGCCTTCGTTAATAAATTGAGCGTCCGGTTTCCAGCTTCCGTCCTCTTGCTGCTGGCTGGCCAGCCATTGCTGCGTTCGCGCGATGAGTCTCGGGTCTACGTCGTAAACCTTCGACATATCGTAGAACTCCATGAGACCGTACGCCGTAAGGATCTTGTTGGCGGGCGTGCTTCCGAACCATGAGAAGCCTCCGCCGGGGACTTCAAAGGTCAGCAGGCGCTGATAGCCGTTGGCGATGTATCCCTCAGCCTTTGCATGCACTTCCGGCGTAAGCTTCTTAATGCGCTTTATGTAGTCAAGAGCGAGGACATTGGGATAGGTGCTCGAAGAGGTTTGCTCAAAGCAGCCACCGGGCATCCGCAGAATGCTGTCCATGCCTTCCACGACCTGACTCATCGGACCGGGATAGAGCCGCACGAAAATCTTGCTGGCTTCAGGAATGGAATTCGCGGGAAAGGCGACTTCGTGCTGCACAGTGTTTTCGAGGTGGCCATTGAAGACAAGACTTTGTTCGCGTCCGTTGGGAACGACCTCGATCTCCCGAACCACAATGTCCGCGCGGTCCGCTGTTCCTTGCATGCGCGCCGAAAGGGTGAGCTTGAACTTGCCGATGCGCTTGGCTTCGAGCGTGAACTGCGATCCTCCCACGCGGGCTTTCTCGATCGAGACGGATTTCTCCGCAACATCATCGACCAGCGCGAACCAGTCGTCCGGATGCAGCTTCAGATTCACGTCGTCAGCGGAATCGGAATAGTTATAGATAGCCACCGGAATGGAAACCCGATCGCCCTGGGTGAGGGTTACAGGCAGATCAAGGTCGACGAAGAAGTCCTGAAACACCTTCAGGCTCGAACTAGACGTACCCAGGGCACCCTGTTGGGTGGAAGCAATCATCGCCAAGCGCCAGGTTGTGATCGAGTCGGCCAGGGGAATCACGATGCTGGCGCGGCCGTCTCTGTCGGTGATGATTTCAGGATTGATGTAGAGCGCTTCGGGAAAGTACGAGCGCACGTGCGAAGCGGGCGCCGAACCTTCTTTGGCAAGAACGGCATTGCTTTGAGCCTGGTCGAACGCCGCAAGCGGGGAAATCCTATTGACCGCCATCTCGCGAGCGCTCACTCGGGGGCTCCGGCTGAACATATCTCTATCTTCGGCAATGCCGCCGGCAACACCACCCGGAACACCGCCAATTACCCCTGCTGCTGTGGTCTGAACCTGTACGACCGGTCCCCTTACCTCGACCACTTCATTGACTTCCCCAACGGACAAAACAGCGGAAAGCACGGCGCGGTCGCGAGCGCGAATTGTGAATTGGCTGGAAGCACTCTTAAATCCCGCCATGGAAACCTGAACCACGTAGTCGCCACTGGAAAGGCCTGCAAAATTGAATTGGCCGGAATGGTCCGTGGTCGTGGGACGGGTCTTTCCACTGGATACGCTGCGCAACTCAACCTTGGCGCCCGGCACGATTGCGCCGGTGGGGTCGGATACCCTTCCAACAATCTCGGCCAGGCCGTTAAAAGGCCCGCGATCGTGCTCAATGTCGAGGTTTATCTTGGTCGACTCTGGACCGAGAGGCCTGGCTATCCATTTGCGTTCAAATAGCAAGACAGCCTGCAAATCGTCCAGGGTGTTCGGAGTTCGATCTGGCCCTGCACTTCGCATCAGGTAATACTTCTTCGATAAATCCCAATGTGCCGGCTCAAATGTGAGACCGTTGCCCCAAGGATCACGAAATTCGGCGCCGCCCGAGCGGGCAATCTTCGCATAGACCTTGCTCAGATCTCCCGCGTCGGGATTCTTCCTATATACCGCGTTGAGTTCCTTTGCCAGCTGATTTGCCTGCTTCTGAAACTGCAGTTGGTATCGGCTCCAATATGCCGCGTACTTCGTCATCGGCAGGTCCTTGCCAAATTCTGTTTCGAACTTGTTCGCATTCACGATCTCGGTCGCAGAAAACAAAGCCCGCGCCGCTCGATCGCGCTGCTCGGCCTGCGACTTTTCGGCCGGTTCGACGACTTCCGGCATGCCGATCGAGTGAATCTCAAAGCGCGGCTTCATCACCTCCTGCTCCAGATAGAAAAAGACCTTGGCAAACCCCGGCTGCTTCTCCGCCAACGCAAACACAGCTTCATCCACTACTTGCAGTCCGAGCGCCGCGTGGACACCTTCGCCGTGCGAGTTGGTTACGCGAAACTTGATGCGCGCATCGCCGCCGGGTTTGTAGACGGAGGCATCCGATGCCGCCTGAATTTTCAATTCCTCGGCCGGCTGCACAAAGATCAGGCGATGATCGCCGACCGGCCGCGCATCTCGGCCGAAAAGATACGCACTGACATCCACGGTCCCTGCCATCTCCGGCGTCGCCGCCAGGGTAAGCTCGGACTGTCCGTTGATGAGATCCAGGTCGCGCGTCACGACCGTCTGGCCTTCCTTCACGATGTCGACGTAGGCGGCGCCGCGTTTCTTGGTGGAAAAGACGTGCAGTCGAATCTGCTCGCCCGCGCGGTACACGGCCCGCTCGGTCCGCAACAGAATCTGATCCTCCCCCTCGCGCTCCTCCAGGTCAATCTTGGTTGAGGCCTGATTTCCTTCCTGATCTGTGGCTTGAATCTCCATGCGCTTGCAGCAAGTCGCGGTCGTGATGCGTGGAACCATAACGCGAGCTACGGCAACGCCGCCCTCGTCGGTCCTCAAATGCTGGTCGGAACCTTCCGCATAGCGCAAGCTGAGGTCGGCCTTCGCGGGAGTTCCGTCGGGATAGGAAGTCAGGACAAACACCTCGTTTTCGAGATTCGGGACAAGCGTGCCGCCTTCAGGAATGGCGGTGATCAGAAGGGGTGAGTCGCTGACCGTGATGGGCTCGCCGCGAGTTTCCGAGTGACCTGCGGAATCCTTTACCGTGGCTTCAATTAGCACGCGAGCGGCACCGTGGTTGAGAGGCTTTCCCGCAAGGTATTTGGGCAGTTGGAGATCAAACTGATAGGCTCCCTCGGAGTCTGTCTTTGCCTTGACCGACGCCAGCTCAACTACCGCAACATCCATGGCCGAGGCTTTCATCGTAAGCTCAGCGTTGTCGACCGGTTTTCCGAAGAAGTAATTGGCGCGCACCGTGCCAGTGACCTGATCGCCAGGTTGATAGCCGCGCTTCCCTTTCTTGCCGTTCTGGCTGAGTTCTACGGCCACCTTGAATTTCGGAAGAACGTATCGTTCCACGTTGAGGGCAATTTCGGCCGTATTGCTGGGCGCGTCAGCATCGCCCATCAGCGCGCGCAGGTGATACGTGCCGAGGTTGACCTCGTCGGCGAGCCCGAATTCAGCGGAGGCGACGCCGAATTGATCGGTAGCCGTTACTTTCTTAAATACCTGGTTACCGCGAGAATCCTCGAGTTCGAAGGTCAGCCTGCGTTTGGCGGCTGCCTCGTGATCGGAGCGGTCGAGCGCGAGGGCGCGCACATGAATGATCTGGCCGGGTTGGTAGAGCGGCTTTTCAGAAGTCAGGAGAATGGAAACCTTGTCTTCCAGCCGCACATCCTGCGTAAAATCCGTGGAACCAACCGGTGTATCCGCGACATAGTGCAGACGGTAGTTGCCAACGACTCCGGCAGGAAATCGGAATTGTGCCTCGGTCGTGCCCCGACGATTCAGAGGGCCATGGAAGAGGAGGCGCGGTTTTTGGTGGTCGGCCAGCAATTCGATGTCGACAGAACCGCGACCGGCGATGACCTCATCCTTCGAATCCGTAACAATGATTCGTACCGCCGCCTGGCCTCCGGTGAGATAAGACTGCTGCCCGAGAATGTGCACCACTGGTCTGCGCAGAATCTGCGAAATCGATTCCGTGCCTTCCGCGGCAACACTCTCCGTACCGTCATATTCGAACCAATAATGCACGCGATGCCACACGAGATCCTCTGCTGACAAAGCGTGGTCGAGCTTGATCTCGTCTTGCCATTGTCCTGGCGCTTCCGTCACTTCCACGCGCTGCTCTCGACGACCAAGGACATGATTTTCTGGATCCAGCACTTCCATTGTCAGTCGCCCGGCGCCGGCCTGCAGCGCCTCGTAGGGGATGGTCATGTGCAGCACACCTTGGGAGTAGGTTGCCACCGCCAATGGTGTTCCGGGAGACGCCCGGAATGGCTCCCGGGCGATAAACCAGCCGACGGTGAGAAAGACAACCACCA
>DATJVZ010000031.1:0-27068 GCA_035501575.1 Terriglobales bacterium
CCGGCGGCGGAGGTGGTGGCACCGGCGGCGGAGGTGGCGGCACCGGCGGCGGAGGTGGCGGCACCGGCGGCGGAGGTGGCGGCACCGGCGGGAGTGCCTACAACTGGAGCTTCACCGCAACTCCGATTGTCCAGGGAATAACCGGAATCCACAGTTATTCGGCCTCTCTGTCGGGGATTGTCCAGACAAACTGACGGTAGCGATACTGTCTCGCATCGTCAACCTGCGTTCCGGCTGCAGTTTTAGTGTAGAGAGACCTTCACCAACTTCTCGAAGACATTCACGAGAACACCTCTGTTGATCCAAGCAGAGAGTTGAGGGTAAAGAGGAATGTTAGGGCTGATCTGTCCACAGCTCCTACCGCACCAGCATCCATAACCCAATTCCTGTGGTTCACTCAGCCATCAGCTGACTACTTCGGCCCCTCGCCTCCGGAACCTTCACTCCCGGCTGCGGGAACGGCGATGGCTTGAATGTTCTGTCCTGCCATCATCTTCTGAAAAGCCACCAAGTCGGTCTTCTCAAGCTCATTCCAACGGGAGATCGAATCTTCCGCTTGTCCCCTCAATTTTTCGAAAGTCCGATACTGCGCTTGGGTGGGGGGGGAGTCGGTCCAATTCCCAATCATGATGGCTAAGGCGGCCAGCTTGCTATCCACCTTTTGGGGATACGACACTGAATCCTCGTTGGATTTTATCTTTAGCTGTACCAGGTTATCGCGCACCAACAATATCTTCTGGTCTAGCTCGGTGGCGGCGGCCGACACCGGCTTGGTGCCGGCATTATCGGGAAGGCGCTTCTTGATTCCCTCCAATTGCAAGCGAACATCCTGGATCTGATTGACCGCGTCGTAAACTCGGCTCAGTTCATCCCGAACCTGAATCAACAAAGAGAACTGCTTTTCTAAATCCGCCGCTTCCACCTTCACGCGGGGATCAAGCTTGACGTCAAAGGACGCGGTCTGGGTCTTCGCATCCGTGGTGATGCGCACCTGATACTTTCCCGGCAAAGCCAGCGGGCCCCGGCTGCCATCCTTGTATTCCCAGAGATAATAATCGGGAACCTGACTGGTTTGCTCATAGCGCAAATCCCAAACAAATCGGTTGAGGCCGGCTTCGGGCTTGATCTGTTTCTCCGGCTTTTTGTCGTCTGGATCGAGCGGCTCCTCGAGTTCCTGGGTCTTGCTACTTGAGTATTTTCGAATAACCGCTCCGCTTCCGTCGAGGATCTCGATCACGGTTTCGGCTTTGGGCTTGTTTTTAAGGAAATAGTAAATCACCGCCCCGGTAGGAGGATTCTGGCCCGCCAGGGTCGGCTCCGGAAGCTCTTCGCTCGCGTTTTGATAACGCAATGCCGTTCTAGGTGTGTAGAGGTGCAGATCCCGGCTGGCGATTTCAGGCGCATACTGGCGCAGGGGTGAAACGTCGTCGAGTATCCAGAATGAACGTCCATGGGTGGCAAGCACGAGATCGTCATCTTTGATGGCCAGATCGTGCACCGGTGTGGTGGGAAGATTCAGCTGCAAGGCTCGCCAATTGGCGCCGTCATCGAACGACACGTAGACGCCTGTTTCGGCGCCAGCATACAGCAAACCGCGGCGTTTGGGATCCTCGCGCACGGCGCGGACAAACGTGTTCTCCGGAATTCCCTTGGCCAGCACCGTCCAGGTCTTTCCATAGTCGCCGGTTTTGTAGATATAGGGATGCAGGTCGTCAGACTGATGCCGGTCCACGGCCACGTAGGCGGTTCCCGGGTCGTGCGGGGAAGCATCGATCTGGCTAATCCGGCTCCACTCAGGCAGGCCTTTGGGAGTGATGTTGGTCCAATTCTTGCCGCCGTCTTTGGTGATTTGCAGCAAGCCGTCGTCGGTGCCCACCCAGATCAAGTCTTTGACCAGAGGCGACTCGGCAATCGCAAAGATGGTGTCGTAGTACTCGGTTCCGGTGTCGTCCTTGTCAATCGGCCCCCCGGAGACCTGCTGTTTGCTCTTGTCATTGCGCGTCAAATCGGGGCTGATCGCTTCCCAATGCATGCCGGCGTCGGTGGTTTTGAATAGCCGTTCGCCACCGTGGTACAGAGTGTTGGGATCGTGGGGCGAAATCAGAATGGGAGCCGTCCATTGGAAGCGGTGTTCGAGGATCGCGGCACCGCCGCCATCGCTGATCTCCGGCTGCACGGAAATGTTCTTGATTTGTCCCGTGCGCTTGTCGAAGCGAGTAATCAAACCTTCATAATCGCCGGCATAGACGATGTTGGGATCGGGAGGATAAGGTGCGATATAGCCCGCTTCCCCGCCGCCCACCTCATACCAATCTTGGCGGTCGATGGCCCGATCGTTGCTGCGGCTGGTGATGGCCACGCTTCCGGCATCCTGCTGCGATCCGTACACGTAATAAGGAGAACGCGTGTCGGTGATCACATGATAGAACTGCGCCGTTGGCTGATTGTCCTGTTGGGTCCAAGTCTTGCCGCCATCGAGGCTCACGGTCACGCCGCCGTCGTTTGAAACGATCATGCGGTTGGAGTCTTGAGGATCAATCCACAAACCGTGATTATCGCCATGCGGCACTTTGACCTTATTAAACGAGCGGCCTCCGTCGGTCGACTTGTAGAACTCGACGTTGGCAATGTAGAGCGTGTCCGGAGACCGCGGATCTGCGATCACGTGCGTGAAGTACCAGGCCCGCTGCCACAAGGCCCGGTTGTTATCCACTAACTGCCAACTCTCGCCGGCATCGTCAGAACGGTAGAGGCCTCCTTGCGCGGCCTCGATCAAAGCGTACACACGATCGGAGTTGGCGGAAACGGCCACCCCAATGCGGCCGTACGGCCCACTGGGCAGACCGTGTTCGCTCAGCATCTTCCAGGTCGTACCGCCGTCGTTCGAGCGATAAAGCCCGCTGCCCGGGCCGCCGCTCGAGAGACTCCAGGGCGTGCGGCGGGCTTCCCATAAGGCGGCAAAAAGAATGTGTGAGTTGTGGGGATCGAAGGCGATGTCAATTCCGCCGCTGTTCTCGTCCTTATAAAGCACCTTCTCCCAGCTCTTGCCGCCATCCGTGGTGCGAAAGATACCGCGCTCGGTGTTGGGGCCGAAGGGATGGCCGAGAGCCGCCACGTACACGATGTCCGCGTTCCGCGGATCGACGATCACTTTGCCAATAGCCCGCGAGTCCTTGAGACCGATGTTTTTCCAGGTCTTGCCGCCGTCGACCGTCTTATAGACGCCGTCGCCATGGGAGATATTGCCGCGGATGCAAGCCTCGCCCGTGCCGACATACACGATATTCGGATCCGATGGCGCGACCGCAATGCTTCCGACGGCGGAGACGGCTTCTTTATCGAAGACGGGATGCCAGGTGATGGCCGCATCGGTGGACTTCCATACCCCGCCGCCAGTGGCGCCGAAGTAGTAAGTCTTGGGGTCGCCGGGAATTCCCGCCGCGGTCAGGGAGCGACCACCGCGAAACGGACCAATGAGACGATACGTCATGCCCTTGAACTGGAGATCTTTCTCTTTCTTGTCGGGAGCGGCGTTCTGATCGGTGGGCTGCGGCGGCTCCGCATTTTGGCGATCCTTCGTCGTTGCACGCTGCGCAAACCCGCTCAATCCGAGGCTTGCGGCGAGAACTGTCAAGCCCACGACTCGACAGGCGGATGACTTAGCAAAGGGCATGGATAGAATCCCCTCCGGGATAAGTGACTGATCATGGTACAGCCAGGAGGTCAGTTTACGAAAGAGTAGAAGCGCCCCAAACGCCCTCGCAGGCAGCTCGCCCCGAGTCCCGGAGTTCGCACCCTGAGTGCACATTTCTGGCACAATAGCCATGGAGGGCAAGATGGCACAGAAGCGTATTCTCCTGCTGGCAGGCGATTATGTCGAAGACTATGAGGTGATGGTCCCGTTCCAAGCCCTGCAGATGGTGGGACATGCCGTAGTGGCAGTCTGCCCCGGAAAAGTAGCGGGGGAATTCGTGCGCACCGCCATTCACGATTTTGAGGGCGACCAGACTTACAGCGAAAAGCGCGGACACAACTTCGTGCTGAATGGCAACTTTGACGAGATTAAACCAGATAGCTACGATGCGCTCGTGCTACCCGGCGGACGGGCTCCTGAGTATCTGCGCTTGAATCCGCGTGTCGTGGAGCTTGTCCGGCATTTCGTCGAGGCGCAAAAGCCGATTGCGGCGATCTGCCACGCAGCCCAGCTCCTGGCGGCCGCTGGCGCTCTCCAGGGCCGGAAGGTGAGTTGTTATCCAGCCGTCTCGCCAGAGGTAACTGCGGCCGGCGGAACCTATGTTGCCGTAGACATAGACAAGGCTTGCGGAGATGGCAACTTAGTGACCGCGCCGGCGTGGCCGGCGCACCCGGTGTGGCTGGCGGCTTTCCTCGAGGTGCTTGAGGCGGGTGGACGGGAGCGTAAGCCCGAAGCTGCTTAGGCCGGCCTGGCTGCTTCGGCGAGATCTCAAGCACAGCTGAGTTCATTGGTGCCCTGCTCTCTTACAGTATCTGTCCTCCTCTTCGCGGGCGTTCTACTAGCTCCGCTCTTGGGTTGGAATTTCGCAAATCAAGACCGACCGACGGCTCCAACCTTTTATCGCGACGTATTACCCATCCTCGAGAAGCGTTGCCAAAGCTGCCATCGTCCGGGTGAGATTGCGCGTCAGTCGTTCTTGACCTATGAAGAGACCCGGCCTTGGGCAACTCGCATTCGCGTTGCGGCGCGTACCAAAGCGATGCCGCCGTGGTTTGCCGATCCCTGCTGTGGGCATTTTTTGGACGATCCGTCGCTGACAGCCGGCGAAATCTCCACCCTATCAGCGTGGGCGGACCGAGGAGCCTCAGCTGGAGAGCCATCAGATTCGCCTCCCGCTCCACACTGGACGGAGGGATGGAACATTCCGCAACCGGATGCAGTGATGAAGATGCCGCAACCGGTCGTGATCCCTGCGGCTGGCGATCTCGAATACACCTATGAAATCGTGCCTACCAGGTTTGCTGATGATCGCTGGGTGCAGATGTCGGAGGTGCGCCCGTCGAGCCGGGAGCACGTACACCATGCCGTTGTCTATATTCGCCCGCCCGGCTCGGACTGGTTGCGGGGAGCGCCCACGGGTGTGCCATTCACCGCCTCCGGTCTCGGCGATGAGCGTCTGCGGCATGCGGCGCACGAAACCAAGAGCGATATGCTCCTGGTCTACGCCCCAGGCAGCTCGCCCGACCAGTGGCCGGATGGAATGGCAAAGCTGATTCCGGCGCACTCCGATCTGATCTTCCAGATGCATTACACCACCAACGGTCATGAAGCTACCGACCAGAGCAGTGTCGGACTAGTCTTTTCCAAGCACGTTCCGGCCGAGCGCGTGCTCACGCTGCAACTCGCCAATGATCACGACACCATCCCGATTCCCCCAGGGGCAGACAACTATCGGGTGGAGGTTCAGGGCACGCTGCCGAACGACTGCACATTGCTCAGCTTCTTTCCCCATATGCACCTGCGTGGAAAACGCTTTGAGTACCATCTGATTCAACCCGACGGCAGAGATGAGACTCTCTTGCGGGTGAATTACGACTTTTATTGGCAGCTGAGCTATCGCCTGGCGCAGCCGAGGCTTCTCAAGGCCGGATCCCGGCTCGAGGCCATAGGTATCTATGACAACTCGCGGCACAATCGCCATAATCCGGATCCGGACAGCGCGGTCACCTGGGGCGACCAGACCTATAACGAGATGATGGTGGGGTTCTTTGACGTGGCGGTCCCCGCCCAAATGGACAAGTTTCACTTCTTCGAGCGGCAGCCAAAATAAAGCGGCGTGGACCGAATTAGGTGTCGGTCGCTCACCTGGCGTCGCCGATGCGAGTGTTCCATCCTACTCGAAGCGTGGGCCGGCCCATACGCCGCATGCGTGTTACACTGGCGCGCTTTTTGAGGAGACTTTGATGCGTCAACCTGTTCTTCTCCGCTTGCTTCGCTCCATGCTGGTTTTCCTGTTGGCGGGTCTCGCCATGGCACAGGCCCAGCTCCCTCGAGATCTGCGCCAAGCGATCGACAACGTTGTCGGGGATGCTCTGGCCAACACCGATGTGCCCAGTGTGTCCGTCGCGGTGGTAAAGGATGCACAGGTTGTGTACCTCAAGGCATATGGAGAAGCGCGGCTTGATCCGCGCCTCGAGGCCAATTCGGAGATGCGCTATAGCATCGGATCGATCAGCAAGCAATTTACCGCAGCCGCCATATTGCTGTTGGCGGAGCAAGGCAAGCTTTCCTTGGATGACAAAGTGGGCAAATTTCTTCCCCGCCTGACCCGGGCCAATGAGCTCACCATCCGGCAATTGTTGTCCCATACCTCGGGTTATCAGGATTATTGGCCGCAGGACTATGTCATGCCGGCGATGCTTCAGGCCGTGACCCCGCAGCAGATTCTTGATACCTGGGCGCGCAAGCCGCTGGATTTTGACCCGGGTACTAAGTGGCAGTACAGCAACACCAATTTCGTGATTGCCGGCCTGATCGTTGAGAAGGCCAGCGGCATGCCCTTACTCGATTTTCTGCAGAAGAAGATCTTTACGCCCCTCGCCATGAACAGCGTGGCCAACGTAGATAAGGAGAAACTCGGAACCACCGATGCCTCGGGGTACATCCGGTACGCACTGGGTCCGCTGCGTCCGGCTCCGAAACAGGGACCAGGATGGCTGTTCGCCGCGGGTGAACTGGCAATGCCAGCAGGAGATTTAGCCAAGTGGGACATTTCCCTCATGGATCGCAAGCTGATGAAGCCGGCTTCCTACGAGGAATTGGAGCGCGAGGTGGTGCTCAAGAACGGGCTAGGAACCACCTACGGTTTGGGCGTGCGCGTCAGCTCCGAGTTTGGACATCGGGCCCTATCCCATGGAGGAGAAGTCTCGGGCTTTACCGCCCACAACCTGGTTTTTCCCGATGAACGAGTAGCCGTGGCGACGCTCGTGAACCAGGATGCGGTCGAAACCGCGCAGGAGATTGCCCGCGCCATCGCCCCTATGTTGCTGGCAAGTGTAGATGCGGAGGCTTCGGGCAAACTGGAGCAGGCGCGAACAATTTTCCTCGGGCTCGAGCACGGGACCATCGACCGCTCGCTGTTCACCGACAATGCCAACTCTTATTTCAGTGAATCTGCCTTACGGGATATCGCCGGCAGCCTCGAACCTCTGGGAACACCCCAGGAGTTTGTGGAGACGAACCAGGCGCTGCGAGGCGGTATGAAGCTGCGCGTCTACCAGATCAAATTCCCCGACAAGACCCTCGAGGCCTGGACTTACGAAATGCCCAACGGAAAGCTGGAACAGTATCAAATGATACCGCGGCCGGTCGGCTGCTCAGGCTCGAACTGAGGGCAGCCGGAGCAACCAGGCGGCAGTAACATACATGACGAAGCACTCCAGGGCAAAGGGCAGAAATCCCAGATAGCCGGGAGCCGGCATGGCGAAGATCTTCCACCGCTGAAACATGGGAAATATGTAATGCCACTGCGCAGCCGCCCAGTAGTTCCAGAATTCCCACAACCACCCGCAAACAAAGCCCGAGGCGAGCAGGGAGTAGAACCAATCGCGACGGCCTTCGGCAAAATTGCCAATCAAGGAAGGTAGCCCCCGGCGGCAGTTCACCGGATCCAGAAGAAACACAAAGCCGATCCAGACCAGGAAGAATAGGCGCGCGGCGAGCGCTTGCGGCAGGACGAGGGGAAGGATCAGACAGAGGGCGCCAACCAACACCATGATGTGCTGCGTGCTTGCGGAAAACCGCAGCGGGCAAGCGGAGTAGTCGAGCCATCCAAAGGAGCTGATCAGATCGGCGGTTTCAAAAATGCCGGGGGTGATGGTGGCAAAGGACCAACCGTAGCCGAGTAGGGCAAGCGGCCAGGCATGGGGAACGCCCGTGTAGACCCAGTTCTCGAGACGAAGATTGTAGACTTCGAAAATGAGCCAGAGCGGAATCGAAAGCGCGGCGACGCCGGCGAACTGACCAGGATTGGTATGGAGCCGGGAGTGCCCACGGATCGCATACACCGCAGAGTCGGCGAGCAGAATGTAGCAGGTCCAGGCCACGGGCGTGAAATAGATGGCCACCGGCTGAAGACCGTAGAACAGCAAACCTTCCGCCGCGATCAAAGCGACGAGCCCCGCCCAGCCGTAAGCGGGTAACGGGAATCGCTTGTGGCGGAAAAATGTAATCACCAGAGCTACCGTGGTTAACCCCGTGATGGCCAATCCCACGGAGAGCATGAGGTCATAGTAGCGCAACCCGACCCGATTACTCCGGTAACGGAAAAGGCGCAGGCAATGGTTGTTCAACTGCGATTGTCGGCGGCAAACTGTCCAGGGAAAGGTCGTATCGATGTCCCTGGTCGGCCCACAGACTGCAAGTGCCAAATTGGTGGGCAAACGTGTGCTCGTGAAGTCTTCCTTATTCAGCCGCGCCTTCTCAGGAACAATCACCGCCACCGATGAAATCGGCTTCTGCTTCATCAGCGATGATCTGATCTCAGCCCTGCGGGAGATTACCGGGAGTGCCTTGGCCAGCCTGGAGGCACCGAACGTCTACTTGCCGTTTTCCACCCTGGAATGGTTGGTGTTCTCCGAGGCCAACACAGCCGCCGCATCCGCCTAACCCCGGACCCGGTCCGAATCCGAGATCGACAAGTTGCGCCAGGGGTAAAACGGCAAGCCGGCCCATTCACCGCTCCACAAACTGTATGCAGGCGGGCGAGGGTACGTGGATCACTTGTCCGTTGGGGGTCAGGTGGCCGGTGTTGGGATTGACCTGAAACAAGACGATCTCATCCGAGTCCTGGTTGGCTGCGAGCAACCACCGTCCCGTGGGATCGAGGGTGAAATGACGCGGCGTTTTTCCGCGGGTCGAGTCGTTTTCCACCAGAGTTAGGGTCCCCGACTTCGGGTCGATGGCGAATACGGCGATACTATTGTCGTCGCCGCGATTCGAGGCAAAAAGAAATTTGCCGGAGGGGTGGATTTCAATTTCTGCAGCCTCCTTCGGACCTGAATATCCCTTGGGCAGGGTCGAAAGCGTCTGCAATTCGCGCAGCTTGCCGGTGGCCGCATCGTAGGAATAAGTCCCGACCGTCGATTGAATTTCGTTGATCAGATAGAGAAATCTGCCGTCGGAATCGAACACCAAGTGCCTGGGCCCGGCACCCGGCAAGCTTTTCGCGATTTGTGGATCGCGGCCCAGACTTCCATCAGCCGCATCGAAGCGGTAGACCAGCAGTTCATCAAGTCCCAGGTCAGCCACGACGGCAAAGCGGTTGTCGGGCGAAAGCGCAATGGCGTGAGCGTGCGGTCCTTTCTGGCGCTCGGGATTCACACTCGAGCCTTGGTGCAGCACAAATGCCGAAGGCTGGCCCAGTCGACCATCCGGCAACAGGGGAAACACCGCCACGCTACCCCTCTCGTAGTTGGAGACCAGAGCATAACGGCCGGTGCGATCGAGAGTGATGTGGGCCGGGCCCTCAGCGCCGGATGAAACTTGATTCAACAGCAAGAGCTTCCCGGTTTCCCTCTGAATGGCGAACGCGCTGACCGCACCGGCAGGCTGGTCGTTGTATTTGACAATCTCATTGACTGCGTAAAGGAATTTCCCGTCTGGCGCAACCGCGAGAAATGAGGGTTCAGCAGCTTCGGCGGCCAGGCCAAGGGATTCGAACTGGCCAGCCGCGGAGTCGAAGCGGTAGGCGTAGATCCCTTTGCCGCCGTGGTCTTTGTAAGTGCCCACATAAAAGAGAAATTCTGGTGGCACGGCGTCTCCGTAGCCGAAACTTAGCACGCACGATGTCAAAGCCATAACCAGGAGAGTAACCGAATCGCAAAGTGGTTTGACCAAGGGCGTTCGCATAACCCACAATCCTTCCCTGAACAAGAACAGCAGTCCCTATCCTATCTCAGCTCGGGTTTTCTGCCGGTTCCGGTATGGGCTCGATGCGTCCCAGCAAAACCACGTAAGCCGCGATCCCGAGAAGAAGCGTGGCTGAGGAAGTAACAAACGCCGCGGCGAAGGAATGCGTAGCGGAAACGATGTAGCCGGTCACGATGGGTGCACTGATCGCCGCAATCTGGCCGCTGAAATTGACGATGCCGCTCAGCGTGCCGACGCTCTCCCGCGGCGCGATCAAGGAAGGGATGGACCAGGCCACGGGCGCGGCGGCGGCTAGGCCTCCGAGAGCGAGACTGATCCAAATCACCGCCGACGCCGGACTTTCGGCCCGCGCCGCACCCAGAATCGAGAGACCCAGTGTCATTCCCCCTACCATGACCCCGTGGCGGACTCGGTTCGCATTCCACCCGCGTTCAATGAGGACGTCGACCAGCCATCCACCTATGACTAAATCGGTGATGGTGGCTACTAACCAAGGAAGGCTGGCGTAGAGAGCCGACTGCAGCAAGGCGAGGTGCAGAGAAAGGGAAAGATAACTCGGGAGCCAATTCAGTAGGAGAAAGAAGGTGTAGTTGTAAGCGCCCCACCCCAGGGCAAGACCATAAACCTTGCGCTTGCGCAAAAGATAACCGAGGGCAGAACCGCCCTTGGCTCTTGCGGGATCTTCCGGTTGTGCCCCGCCTTCGGTGATGAAGTGAAGCTCCCCGGCGGAGAGTCTGCCATCCTCCTTTGGGTTGCGGTAAATCCCGTAGAACAAGAGGAAATAGAAAATGCTGATGAAGCCTGTGGCGGCGAAGCTCCAGCGCCATCCAAAATGCAAAAGGAGCAGGCCGAGAAACGGGACTCCAAGGGCGGTAGAAAATTTCGCTGCTGCGTCGGTAACGGCGGTAGCCAGGCTTCTTTCGCTGTTCGTGAACCAGTACCCAATGGCCTTGGCATTCACAAGAAACGTGGGAGATTCGCTCACCCCCAAAAGTAACCGGGCAGCGAAAAGCCACCTCAGTCCCGGGGCGAGTGCGGCGGCAAAGCAAGCCACGCTCCACAGCAGGGTGCTAATGCGCCCCACGCGGCGGACTCCGAAACGGTCCAGCAGGATGCCGGCCGGCATCTGCATCAGGGCATAAGTCCAGCTGAAGGCGCTCGCAAGATAGCCAAAGACCACCAGCGACACTCCGAACGAATCACTCAGCGCTTCCCGAGAAACGGACAAGTTGATGCGGTCGAGATAATTGACGAGAACTCCAATGGCCAGCAGCACTGCGATACGCCATCGCCTGTGAGGTACGCTGGGAATGTTCGAGACCAAAGAGACTCCGAGAGCTAACCATGGACACCTTCGATTGTCCGCGGCAACGAGTTTAACCGAAGCAGTGGTTACGAATGTTGGCAAATGCGCCCAGCACACCTAGCCGATCCATCCTCGGAGCGCAGCGGGTCAAAGTGAGGCTTCGGTTGGGTGCAGGCCAAACGCGTCTGGCATAGCGAGTTTTGCGTGCTAGACCAGTAGTGTTTCGTGGCCCACACAACCGCGCGGCCCGGGCCATTCTTTTTTAGTCTTCACTCTCTCTCATCGACGGTCCGGTCATAGTGCAAATGTCGAGATCGGTCGTTCGCAAAACGCCTTAGGGGCAAGGTAATTCGCGCGATCTCAGTTCCTAACGTAACTTGTGGCGTGAAATTGGGGTGGCTACGATGTCGGCAGCCGAGTTGACTCGGAAGAAAGGGTTAGAAAACGATGAGAAAAAGGATGATGAGTACGTTTGCTGTTCTGGGTCTGATGATCGCGCTTTCGTCACCATCCCCAGCCGTGGGAAGACATCCGCAAATCGAAGGTGCACTTCGCGCGCTCGCCGGTGCGAAAGCTCACCTCGAGGAAGCCGCTCATGACTTCGGTGGCCATCGGGTCGAGGCGATCCGCGCCATTGATGAAGCCGATCGCCAGCTCCGGATCTGCCTGCAGTTCTAATTGCTGTAAGCTGTGAATCCCCCACCCGCGCAACATTCGGGCGGGTGGGACCACATCCTGGTTAAGCACTCTCTCCCATTTTCGCGACAGTTTTCCGCAATATTCGAAGCGCAGGTTGGCGCCCAGCTCAGAAACCTGCTGTCCCTGCTTGACCGTCGGACGCCCACGGCTGTATGTCACTTCGCTAGGCCCCGGGTTCGAATCCCGCAGCGTCTCCTAATCCTACCCAAAGATATTTGAAATTTTGATCTCCACCGGTTCTTTGTCCGATGATCTTGTTCTCGACGCAAGTTCAAAGGAAGGGAACCGATGGAGACCTTTGCAAAGCTGTTTGGCAGCCTGCTGGCCTTGGTATATCACTGTTTTGACCGCATCGTCATCCTGGGCCATCTGCCCTTGCTTACCCGTCCAGAAAACATCGTCCATTTTTTCCGCGACATCCATCACGTGGAAACCATCAGCAAAGACGTCTTGCGCGAGCGAACCAATGATTACCACCGCTGGGTGGAGGCCTTTGCCAAGAAACGTCAGATTCCGATGGAGTGGGCCGAAAAAGGCGTCCGCAAGGAAGACTACATCCGGCCTCACTTACGACGTATGGAGCGTCGCCATCAGTTCGGCGTCTATTTCATTCTCAAGAGCATGGAACTGGGACCCTCGTTCCGCTCCGCCGTTCCCAAGTTCCCGGTCGCCGATCCCCATTACCGCGTCTTGGCCCGCCAGCGTTCCCGCTACACCCACTATTACTTCTACATCCGGGATGAAGTGCTGGGCCCGATCGCCTTATGTGTAGGTTCCTTCCTGCCCTTTTCCATCACTTACTACCTCAACGGCCATTCCTACATCGAACGTGAACTGGAGCGCGCCGGGGTTCAGTTTCGTAAAGACGACAATGCCTTTCTTTGGGTGGCCGATCCGAGAGCCTTACAGGCCGCAGCCGACCGTCTCAGCTCCCAACGGATTCGCCAGCAGCTCGATCACTGGACATGGGTAGTGGGACCGAAGTTTTCTCACAAAGACCGAGCCGCTATCAATCTCAGTCGCCATTACTCCCTGCAGCAGATCGAATACTGTCGCAACTTCATCTTCCGACGTAACTTCCCCATTCACAAACTCTTCGAGCGCTCCTGCGATCTCGGACTGTTCCGCCTTACCGCCGACAAGCTGTCCCAGATGTTCGGCTTCCGCCTGCACAGGAGACTGCCAGGCAAGCTCGCTACCGTCCTGGAAAAGATGGATCATGGCCATCACGTGCTGCGCGCTTGCGGCAAAAATGCCGTGCTCCGCATGTATGAAAAGTTCACTACCTTCCTGCGCTTGGAGGTCCTCAGCAACAATCTCCGAGACTTCGGTCTAAAAAAATCCCTGGATAACCTGGACACCGTCCGTCAGACTCTAGCTACCGTCACCCATCGCTTCGCCGAATTCGAGGCCCAAGCTCTGGATGTCCATGTCGACTTTCCCCTGTTCCAGCGTCTGGCCCTACCTATCCCGTCGGGAAACACCAAAATCCCTGGCATCAAGATCCACGACACCCGCCTGCTTCGCCTGATGGAAGTCCTGCTCCACCGCGGCACCCAACTCGCAGGATGGCGTTGCCGCCAAATCCACCAAGCCATCCTCTCCACTTTCCAGCTCACCCCCCAAAACTACACCCTTACCCAGCTTCGCTATGACCTCCGCAAACTCAAAGCCCATGGCTTACTGGAGCGCGAAGGCTCCCGCTACGCCTACCGCCTGACCGATAAAGGCATCCGCGTTGCCCTAATGTTCACCCTCTTCCACCAGCGCATCTGCGGTCCCCTGGCCAATAGCCTCTTCCACCGAAAACCCACCCAACTCCACCAACCCCCCAGCAAACTCCAACTCGCTTACCAGAAAGCTGACGCTTCAATTCAGAAAGCCATCGACCTACTTGCTGCCTGAACTTCTAAGAGATAAATTCTCAGACCTGATTTCCAAGAATCTAAGGTAGCGCAGTCCGCATGCGCCACCAAGCTCCCTGGTTCAGCCCGGCCGGAGGCTGCCCGGGCGCCAACGCGTAAGTTGCTGCAACAGAATAACTTATCGAATGGCGGCCGAATCCGCTTATAGCCTATTCGTGGAGTGCGGGAATGCTTGGGTCGCGTGTTATTATAGTCGAACTTCCCCCGACACTTTGACTAGTTCATTCAGACGAACGTTACCTCGAAGCTGAACCCCCAAAGGAAGGCTTTTCATAACTATGCTAGACACTGTAATTATTGGTGCCGGTCCCTACGGCCTTTCCATGGCTGCACACTTCAAAAACCACGGCATTCCCTTCCGCGTTTTCGGCCGCCCTATGGACAGCTGGGTGGCTCACATGCCCAAAGGCATGCACCTCAAATCGGATGGCTTTGCCTCGAACATCTACGATCCGAAGGCCGAGCTCACTCTCGAGCGCTTTTGTGCGGAGCGGCAGATTGAGTACGCCCACACGGGCATTCCCGTGCGCCTTGACACCTTTTCCGCCTATGGTATGGCCTTCCGCGAACGAATAGTTCCAGAGCTGGAAGAGAAAATGGTGGTTAGTGTGGAACGTTCGTCGCAGGGTTTTCTGGTTCGTTTAGAGGACGGCGAGACGATTTCCGCCCGCAGGGTCGTGCTGGCAGTGGGGATTACGCACTTTGAGTACGTGCCAGAAAACCTGGCGCAATTGCCCTCGGAATTTCTCACCCATAGTTATCGCCACCGCGAGCTCGATGGGTTCAAGGGACACCGTGTCCTGGTGATTGGCGGTGGTTCTTCGGCCACGGATTTGGCCGGATTGCTGCATGAAGCCGGGGCGGATGTCGAACTGGTCACGCGCAGACTAGAACTGAAATTCCATACCAAGCCGACCGGTAAACCTCGATCTTGGTGGCAGCAAATTCGCCATCCGCAATCCGGACTCGGTCCGGGCATGCGGTCGCGCTTTTACTCCGATTTTCCCATGCTGTTTCACCCCCTGCCCCTGCGACTCCGGCTGGAGATCGTGCGCACAGCCCTGGGGCCTTCCGGAGGGTGGTTCGCGAGGGACAAAGTAATCGGCAAAGTTCCGCTAAGCCTGGGCTGCACGCCCGAACAGGCTCATATCGAGAACGGCAGGGTGCATCTTAAGGTGCGCGACCAGGGAGGTGCGGAGCGCGAGCTTCAAGCCGAGCATGTCATCGCCGCGACGGGTTATAGGGTAGATCTGGATCGCTTGCGATTCCTTAGTCCGGAGATTCGTTCCAAGCTCAAGGCGGTCCAGCGTACACCCGTGCTCTCGACCAACTTCGAATCGTCCGTACCGGGTCTTTATTTCGTGGGAGTATCTGCGGCCAACAGCTTCGGACCGGTCATGCGGTTCGCGTTTGGAGCCGGCTTCGCGGCTCGCACCGTGACCGAGGCAGTTCGGCAGTCGCTTTCGCGGGAGCCGGCGCTGATGCCGGTACGCAGCAGCGTTGCCAGCACGGCGGAGTAGAAGACGAGTCATAGGGGGTCACGAGCATGACCTACATCGCGTCGTTACGGACAGTGAGATGAAGAGGGAGACCATCGCAATTCACGGTGGTTGGGAGGGCGATCCGACCACCAAGGCAGTGGCAGTGCCGATTTACCAGACCATCGCCTTCGAATTCGATAGCGCCGAACATGGCGCAGCTCTGTTCAATCTCGAGGTGGAAGGCAACATCTACACCCGGATTGGAAACCCAACCAACGCCGTGCTTGAGAAACGGGTTGCCGCTCTCGAAGGCGGAGTGGAAGCGCTGAGCGTCAGTTCCGGCATGGCGGCCATTGAGTATTCACTCATCAATATCGCCGAAGCCGGGAACAACATCGTTTCTCTACCGCAGCTGTACGGTGCCACCTACACTCTGCTGGCCCACATCTTGCCGAAACGAGGCGTCACTTCACGGTTCTCGGCGAGCGATCGTCCCGAGGACGTTGAAAAGCTGATTGACGAAAACACCCGAGCGGTCTATTGCGAGAGTGTTGGGAATCCGGCCGGCAATGTCGCCGATATCGCGGGCCTGGCACGAGTCGCGCACCAGCACGGCGTTCCCTTGATCGTGGACAACACGATTGCGACGCCAATCTTGCTGCGGCCGATCGAGTACGGAGCGGATGTCGTCGTGCATTCCATGACGAAGTTTATGGGAGGGCACGGTACGACCCTGGGTGGCATGATCGTCGACAGCGGCAAGTTTCCGTGGCGCAAGTATCCCGAGCGCTTCTACATGTTCAACCGTCCGGAGATTGCCTACCACGGCGTTGTCTACGTCGATCATTATGGCGATGCCGCCTACGTGGCGCGCTGCCGCACGGTCTGCCAGCGAAATACCGGCGCCACTTTGTCTCCCTTCAACGGGTTCCTGCTTCTGCAGGGAGTGGAAACGCTGGCCTTGCGGGTTGAACGGCACGTCGAAAACGCCCGCAAGGTGGCAGAGTTTTTGCGCGGGCATCCGGTGGTGGATTGGGTTAACTACGCAGGATTTCCCGACAACGAACTATACGAGATGGCACAACGGTATATGGGATCGAAGCGCTGCTCACTGCTGACGTTTGGGGTGAAAGGGGGCTTCGAAGCAGGCAAGAGGTGCTTCAATGCCCTGCGCTTGTTCAAGCGAATGGTAAACATGGGCGATGCCAAATCGTTGGCCTGTCACCCGGCATCGACGACCCATCGGCAGCTCACGTCGGAGGAGCAAGCGAAGGTAGGAGTCACCCCCGAGATGATTCGCTTGAGTGTAGGCATTGAGCACATCGACGATATTATCGAGGACCTGGAGCAGGCACTAGAGAAGTCAAAGCAAGAAGTCAGCGAAGGAATCGCGATCAGCGTGGGGGGCATGTAATGCCGCTTTTGATCGAGGGAGGCCGAATTCCAACCCGCTGGCTCGAGAAAAAGGGTTCCCGCGGCGTTGCGCCGGTGAGCGACTACTTGTCGGCCATGAATGCCGTCAAGATTGCCCTGGTTAACAACATGCCAGACCCGGCGCTGGAAGATACAGAATTACAATTTTTCGAGCTGCTCGACGCCGCATCGGGCGACCTTCCGATATTCGTCAAGCTCTCTTCCCTGCCCGCGGTTCTTCGAACCGAGCGCGTGCAACCCCATTTGAAGAGCTTCTATTTCGGCCTCGACGATCTCTGGAATGACCACGTTGATGCCGCTATCATCACTGGCACTGAACCTCGTCAACCCGACTTGCGGCAGGAACCATACTGGGCCGAGCTGACCCAAGTCATGGATTGGGCCGAACGCAATACAACTTCCACAGTTTTGTCCTGTCTGGCGGCGCATGCCGGCGTCCTCAACAGCGACGGAATTCCGCGGCATCGCTTGAACGACAAGCGCTTTGGTGTGTTTGACTCGAAAAAAGTCTTCGAGCACACACTCACAGCGCAGCTCGCTAGTCCGGTCCGATTCCCGCATTCTCGTTGGAACGAAGTGCGGGCCGATGAGTTGCATGCCTGTGGCTATGCCGTGCTCACAGAGTCGGAGAGGGCGGGCGTCGACGTCTTCGTAAAAAATAAAGGGAAGAGTCTGTTTGTACACTTTCAAGGTCATCCCGAGTATGGCGCGCAGACCTTGCAGAAAGAGTACCGACGGGATATTAAGAGATTCTTGCGGGGAGAGAGGGAGACGTATCCCAATATGCCGGAGGGGTACTTCGATCCCGGGGCGGCTAAGGCGCTGGTTGATTTCGAAAAAAGGGCGCTCCAGGATCGCCGTGAGGAAGTTATGGAACATTTCCCTGCGTCAGCTCAAGGGGCACTCGAGAGCGCGTGGACTTCATCCGCCATCGGCTTATATCGCAATTGGTTGCGCTACATAATCTCGAGAAAGGCGGAAGCGACCGCATTTCCGACCGCGAGCGAACTCTATCAGCCATCCGGCAAACGATCTGCGGTGCCGTAAGACAAGAACCTCGGTTCACCACCGTCTCCTCAGCGAATACCACCCATTCCATCTCCATGCGTCGACGGAGGACGAGGCTGCGCCCTGGTGACGTCGTAGATTTAAAGAACGCGCGTCGATCCGAGACCGGATAAGATCATTGTGGACGACACGGGAGAGATGCGGACCATGCGTGACACGGTGTTCTTCGAAGGCTTACTTTGCGGATGCGCTGTGTCGCATTCGGCGGATTTCCCCGCGGAGAATAGCTGCCGAAGATCAGACTTCCGTCACGTGGCAGCGCACGGGGCCGTAATGGAATAATCTTGAGGTGGCGGATGCTCGCCGCCTTCGAATCGCATTTCCTGGAAAGGAAGACTTGGCATCACCGAACCAAACTCAAGTTAACGTCGAGGAGATCTTGAGTAAACTCCCCGAACGAATCAGCGACGTCATCCAACCATGGGTGGAAACGTCGCCCGATCAACTCGCGTTGGTGGCGGCCGATGGCAGTTGTACTTATCGAGAGCTCGCCCAGGGTGTCACCGAATCCCAAACTTGGCTGCAGCAGTCTGGCGTGCGGCCGGGTGATCGGCTCATGATTGTTTGCGAGAACTCTCGTCGATTTGTCGCGACGCTTCTAGCCGCAGCTGCCTTCGAGGCATGGCCCGTGCTGGTCAACGCTCGCCTGTCGGGGAGCGAGGTGGACGCGATCCAGAAGCACTGCGGGGCTCGCCGCGTCCTTTACACCACCAGTGTGTCGCCCCACGCCAGGGACCATGCGAAACGCCACGGAGCAACCATCCACGAGTTGCCGGGGCTGGGTCAGATTGCCATCGGCCCTCTAAGCGAAGAGGCCCAGCCGGAACCAATCGACGCGAGGTCCGAAGATCGGGTTGCGGCCCTGATCTACACCTCGGGGACAACCGGGCTTCCCAAGGGCGTCATGCTGACCCACCGTAGCCTCCTGTTCGTTGCGGCCGTGTCGGCACAGATTCGAAGCCTGACCCCTAACGACCGCCTTTACGGTGTTCTGCCGATGTCCCACGCGGTTGGTCTTGCGGTCGTGCTTTTGGGCTCGTTGATTAGCGGGGCGACTCTTATGCTGGCTCATCGCTTTGATCCGGCGGCCGCGCTCACCGCCCTGGAGAAAGAACGATTAACCATCCTGCTGGGCACGCCGGCCATGTTTTCCTTGTTGCTCGACTACGCCAAATTGAAAGGATGGAAATCGCTGCGGTTCCCGGCGCTGCGCATCCTCTCCTCTTCCGGTGCTCCGCTTCAGCCCACGGTCAAAACCGGGGTGGAAGAGTTGTTTGGCATGACGCTGTACAACGGATATGGGGTGACCGAATGCTCTCCCAACATTTCTCAGGCAGTGGTGGGAGAAGTTCGCGGAGACACATCGGTCGGGCGCGTGCTTCCCGGCGTTGAGATTCGTTTGCGGAGTCTCCAGGGCACAGAAGTGGCCGAAGGAGAAGTGGGCGAATTGCACGTGCGTGGTCCCAATGTGATGAAGGGTTACTACCATGCCCCGGAGGAAACCGCAGCCGCGATCGATAGCGAGGGATGGTTCAACACGCGCGACCTCGCACGCCTGGAGAAGGAAAGCTTATTCATTGTCGGACGCACCAAGGAGCTAATCGTGCGCTTTGGCCTCAACGTTTATCCGGCCGAAGTCGAAGCCGTGCTGAATGCTTATCCCGGAGTCGTTCGGTCTGCTGTAATTGGCCGATCGGTCGAAGGCACCAAAGGAGACGAAGAGGTCATCGCCTTTGTGCAATTGGCACCTGAGAGTCCCGTCACCGAATCCGCACTCGCGCAACATGCCGCGCAGCACCTAGCACCCTACAAGCGGCCGTCACAGATCTTGCTGGTTCCGAGCATGCCGCTGACCGCCAACGGAAAAGTGGTGAAGGGCGAGCTAGCCAAGCTACTCGAGACCCCCCCTCCCCAGTAGTCACACCAAGAAAAGCCGACTCTACAAGGGTACTTCGATCAGGGTCGGCCCGTCGCCTTCCAACCCCGCCCGCAGCGCCTCCACAAATCCATCCAGCGAACTAGCCCGGGTGCCAGGGACGCCCATGCCCTTGGCCAGGGACACCCAGTCGAGATCGGGTCGGTCGATCTCGAACATGCTCAGGGCTCGCGCTCCGGGTTCGCCAATCCCCAGGTAGGAAAACTCGCGTTTCAGAACCGCGTAAGCACGGTTCGCGAAAACTACCGTGGTCACCTGGAGACCCTCCCGCGCCATCGTCCATAGCGCCTGCGCCGTGTACATCGCACTGCCATCGGCGGTCAGGCATAAGACGCGCCGATCCGGGCAGGCGATTGCCGCACCCACCGCGAGCGGCAAAGCAATTCCTATGGAACCTCCGGTGTTTCCCAGCCACTCGTGGGGGGGAGTTCCCTTGGTTGCCCCCATGAATCCTCGGCCCGAGGTCATCGACTCGTCCACCACGACGGCGTTCTCCGCCAGGAGTGCGCCTACAGCGGTCGAAAGACCAGGAAGAGTAATCGGACCGCTTGGAACCGGCGGTCTCTGAGCTCGCTCTACCAGCGGCGCACTACCGTTTGCGGACAACGCTGACGCTAAGGCCTCGAGTGCGCCGACACTATCCTCGGAAGGGGTGGCCAGAGTGTGGATGTCACATTCTGGTGACGTGAGAACGGCATTTTTGCCGGGAGACGCGAAATACGCAACCGGGGCCGCAGCTCCTACCAAGATAAGCTGTCGAAATTCCTTCAGCTGTTCGGTGGCTTGTTCAAGGATGTAGTGAACCCGGTCAACCATGGGGATCCCGGCACCTCGCTCGAAACGAGTAAAGGGATAAGGGGACAGGAGCTTCGCACCGGTGGAGGCAGCGATCCGCCCGGCGGCCTTCAGTCCTTGCCCGTAAAGACCGCCGCCGGCCAGTAGGATGGCGGTGCGCAAGCCTGAGCGGAGCATCTTGGCGGCGCGTTCGATTGTGGCAGGGGCGGGCAGGGGTGCAAGCGGCACAGCGGCGATGTCAGCGACCCTGCCTCCCTCAGTCCAGGCAACGTCGGCAGGCACGATCAGTGTGGCGATCTGACCTGGCGCCGTTCGTGCGCACAGAACCGCTTCGGCGGCATCACGCCCTAGTTCGGGCGTCGCCGCGGAGGTCCGTAGCCACCGGGAAAAGGGCCGGGCAATTCCTTCTATGTCGGAAGTGAGAGGGGCATCGTGGGGCAAATGGTACGTGGCATGCTGGCCCACGATGTTGACGATGGGAACCCGTGCCCGGCGCGCGTTGTGCAGGTTGGCCAGCCCGTTGGCCATACCGGGCCCGAGGTGGAGAACGGTCGAGGCGGGCTTTTCCGCCATGCGGGCATAGCCATCCGCCGCCCCCGTCACGACACCTTCGAAAAGCCCGAGCACACAGCGCATATCCGAGACTTGATCGAGTGCGGCGACAATGTGTATTTCGGACGTCCCGGGATTCGTGAAGCAGGTATCGACCCCCGCGGCAAGCAGCGTACGAACCAAGGATTCTGCACCGTTCATCGGTTTGTCAGGAAGGAAGAGCTTCGCTCAAATAACGGGACAACGCGTTGGCCAGTTCCTCGTAGTGAGTCGTCATGATTCCCAGGTGGTCGCCAGGCACGGTCTCCACACAAAACTCCTTGGCCAAATGTCCCCAGATGGCGACAGGATCCGAGGGAAAGTCCGTGGGATCAGCGGCGCGCACGAACCTTATTGTGCCGGGATAATACCGGGGTTGATAACGCCCCAACGCCAAACGGGCCCTCTCTCGGAAGCGCTGCATCGTCGGCGAAAGACGATCGTTCGGAGACTGATTGCCGTTCGCATGTTTCCTGTGGGAAATACGATAGCGAATCTGCTGAAAGACCAAGCGGATGTGCTGCACCGCAGACAAATGGCTGATATGCGGATACGAGTCCAGCATAGCGAGTAGTGCAACTTTTTCTCCCTTGGTTGTCAGTTGTTGCGCCATTTCGAGTGTGACCAAGCCACCGAGCGAAAAGCCAATGAGAAAGTAAGGTCCGTGCGGTTGCAGCGTTCGCACCGCTTCCAAGGAGCAGCGAGCCATGTCTTCGATGGAATCCAGCGGTTCTTCCATACCATCGATTCCCTGTGCCTGCATCCCGTGGATCGCGCGAGGTGTGCGGACATGCTTGATCACCTGATAGAAATCCATTACCGTGCCGCCCAGACCGTGGGTGATGAACACCGGTGGGTCGGAACCGGGTTTCAGTCTTACCAGAGGCGGGACGCGCAGAGCGCTTGGCTTTTCGAGCAACTCCGCAAGGGCCAAAATGGTCGATGCTTGATAAATCATCACGGGTGGGAGCTCACGACCATAGAGACGCGAAAGCTCGTTGAAAAGCTCGAGGGCGAGGGTGGAATCTCCTCCCAGGTCGAAGAAATTATCCTCCACCCCCACAGACGGGACTTGCAGCACACGCTGCCAGATTGGAATCAGCCTCTCAATGGTCATGATCGAGCACCCGACCTGTGCTTCCGTCAGATGGCCTCCTATGCTCCGGCCGCCGAGCGGTCAGAATGCGCGAATGCCCAGTAAAGTTCGCGGGCCTTCGTATAGAACGGGCCGAAAGGCAGTGTGCGCTCGTTGATCCGCGTCGCCGGAACCACCTTCGAATAATTTCCCGTAGAGAAGATCTCATCCGCTGTCTCGAAGTCACGGTACGTCATGGCTTTCTCGATGACGGTTACACCGTGGTTGCGCAATAGCCCGATCACTCGCTTGCGCGTAATTCCTGCCAAGAATGTCCCGTTGGCGGCGGGAGTGAACACTACACCATCTTTGGCCATAAAAATGTTGGAAGTGGCAAGTTCGGCGGCATTGCCGAGCATATCGCAGACGATGGCATTATCGAAGCCTCGAGTATGAGCCTCGAACAGAGCGCGCGCATTGTTGGGATAGAGACATCCCGCCTTGGCATCCACCGGCATCGTTTCGAGGGTTGGCCTACGATAAGGGGAGAGAGTGATGGAGAACCCTTTGGGCGGCCGCATGGGTGCTTCATAGATGGAAAGACACCAACGAGTGGATTCGGGGTCGTGTGCCTGAACCCAAGGTCCCTCTTGCTCCGCCCAATACATAGGCCTGATGTAGAGCGCGGTCTTCCCGTCGAAACGAGAAACACCCTCCTTCGCAAGGCTGATCCATTGGTCGGTCGAAACCGCCGGCTTCAGAAAGAGTTTCTTGGCCGAGTCATTCACTCGTGCGCAGTGCAGGTCAAGATCGGGCATGACACCTTCGAAGGCTCGAGCCCCGTCAAACACGACCGAGCAAAGCCAGGCGGCGTGTGTGCGCGGGCCCATAATCGGCAAGTTGCCCTCGTGCCATTTGCCTTCGAAGTAGATTAACGTTTTCGACCAGCCGCTTGCGGTTGTCAAACGAACCCTCCAGCCCTTCCGTGGCCTCCGTGAACCCGGGAGGATTCACCACCCAAGTCCAAGTCATTCGTGTCAAAGCCGCCCGATTGGCGAAGATCTCTCGTCAGACAACAGCTTATCGTTCTTGTCTCTAGAGCCAAGTGCGTTGGGTGAGTACCGTTTCGGACTGACCGCGACGCTCGAACTCGAGCCCTCTCCCGCCTCTCGGGCCAACGGGAACGCTATCGGCTTCTGATCTTCCGGCCCGCAAAAAGGAGAGAAAAACGTGAATCGGTCGGGGGAGGGTTGGTACCGATTATCGTATTTCTAGACAGGCTTTCGACCCATCCATAAGTTATTGTAACAAATCAGCCTACCATGGTCGCGACGCACTAGTACAAGCCACTTTTGGGTCCTCAGCTCCCGGACGCATAACCGAAAATGGCCTTGAGTTCCAGGAATTCTTGCAACCCGGCTTCTCCCCACTCCCGTCCGTTGCCCGATTGCTTATATCCTCCGAAGCATCCAGCAAAATCTACGCGTGCCCCGTTGATGTGCACGTTCCCGGATCGGATGCGTTTCGCAACCCGGCGCGCGCGCTCGACATCTCCTGAACTCACGAAGCCCGCCAGCCCATACGGACTATCGTTCGCAATCCGTACAGCGTCGTCTTCGTCCTCGTAGCTCATGATCGCAAGCACGGGACCGAAGATCTCGTTGCGGGCGATTGCCATGTCATTGCTGACATTCACGAATACGGTTGGCTTGACAAAATAGCCTCGACTGAGCCCTTGCGGGTGGCCCAGACCACCGGCGACCAACTTTGCTCCCTCCTTAATGCCTTGGTCGATCAGGGACTGGACTTTTTCAAATTGGGCCCGGCTCGAGAGCGGCCCGATTTGGGTACGTTCCGAGAATGGATCCCCAACCACGCTGCTGTCGGCAATCTGCTTTGCCACCTCAGCGGCAGCGGCCGCCTTGGCACGTGGAACCAGCATACGAGTGGGGGCGTTGCAGGACTGGCCCGTGTTCCGGAAGCAGGACCGCACGCCTTCCTTGACCGCCTTTTCGAAATCAGCGTCGTCCAGAACAATGTTCGCCGATTTGCCCCCGAGTTCCTGGGTAACCCGCTTCACCGTAGGAGCTGCGTTTGAAGCCACGGCGATTCCGGCCCGCGTGGAGCCGGTGAAAGAAACCATGTCCACATCGGGATGTGAGGCAAGTGTGGCTCCCACCGTGGGTCCACTGCCATTCACCAGATTGAAGACGCCCGCCGGAACTCCGGCCTGGTGCAGGATCTGGGCGAACAGATTCGAGGAAAGGGGTGCGATTTCGCTTGGCTTGAGAACCATGGTGCAACCCGCCGCAAGGGCAGGCCCGACTTTGCAGGTGATCTGGTTCATCGGCCAATTCCAAGGAGTAATGAGACCACACACTCCAATGGGCTCTTTTCGCATGAGCGTAGAACCCTTGAGCTCCTCAAACTTGAAGTGCGCAAGGACCCTTACGATTTCTGATAAATGCGCCAGTCCGGAGGGAACTTGGGCGGCTCGCGACAGGGAGATGGGAGCCCCCATCTCGCATGAAATGGCTTGCGCCATCTCCTCACTCTTGGACTGGTAGACGTCGATGATCCGGCGCAATAGGGCCACACGTTCGCCAACGGTTGTCTCCGAGTAAGACGGCAAGGCGGTTTTGGCAGCTGCCACGGCCTTTTCTACATCGGCTGCATTACCGAAAGATAGGGTTGCGATGGGCTCTTCCGTGGCAGGACTGATGGCGACCAGCTCGTGGGGGTTGGCCGGATTGACCCATCCCCCGTTAATGTAGAACTGACGGCAATCTTTCATTCTTTCACTTTCGAAAGCCAGGACGCTCAGTAATGGGCGGAAGCCGCTACCGGGGCCGCCGCCGCTTTGTGCGTGGTCAACGCGAGTACCGCATATGCCGTCGCTGCGTCGCTCATGAAGCGTCCCGTGTTGGAGGTCAGGCTCTTCCGCCGATTGATTGACCATGCAGGCCAAAAGCCTTCGGCGGTGTTTTGGTGGCTCATTAACCAGGACAACCCGCGCTGGAGTTGGATGTTATCGCCGGGGACTCCTGCCTCCTCGAGCACAAAGGTAACCAGGCCCGTGGCCATTCCGTCACTCCTATGTGCGAGGGGTGTTCCATCCCCCAGAAGCCACATTCTCAAGAGCGATTTGACGCTCCAACCCTTCCACCGCCAGGCGATGGAGGCCAGTCTCCAGCCACCGTCCGCCTGCTGGCGACTCAGAACCTCCTGAATGATGGCATACTGTTGTTCCCGGCTTAGCAATCCGGGCAATTTCGTGGAAGCCCAAAGCAGATACACACGATTGATCGTGGATTGGGCTGCACTTTCCCGGTGCAGGTAGTCGACGAGCAGTTTCAGGCCATTTTGGGCTTCGGGGCCCTCCGCATAGTTGCCCGGAGCCAACCCTGCGGCCATGGCAGCCAGGCAAGCCCCGTAATAGGCGGAATCGTTCGCTTCCCAGGGTTCTTGATCGAACTGCAACCAAGGCCAAGCGCCTGCTCTCTCTCCTGAGGTTTGCTGCGATTCCCACATATTCCCAAGTGCGCTGCGAGTATCTGCACTGAGGGACCCGCTTTCCGAGTCATGGCTAGTCAGAATGAGGGCATTGAGAACCGCTTCTGTTCCCCGGGACTCGGTCGCTCTGGCGTTATAACCAGCTTCGCTGTAATAGGGCCCGATCTGGTCCCAAAGCCGGACCCGCTTGATGACGTTATCGAGAATCTTGAGCTCGTTCGGCGACAGTCCCTGTTCCGCCAGCGCCGGGCGGAGTGCCGGCCGAGCGAGAGCATAAGGTAGAGCCGTATGGCAGGAGATGCAGAAAGTACCGTGATCGCGCGCGGCTCCGTTCCACTCCATCCACCAACTTACCCTATTGTCGAGGTAAGCAGCGGCTGCCTTCGGAACCCAGGAAGAAGAAGCAGGTTTGCTTTTTGAGACTGTGCAGGCGGTGGCAAATATGAGGCAGCAGAGCACGGCCAGCCAGATTCCTCTTGTATTTGCCTTCATCATCGCCTTCCGACAAAGATCCTGCTTTCGTCGTGCGGCTACCCAAGGCTATCGGGTGAGGGGGGTAAGTCGCCGATTATTAGAATTTCTCATATTCGACGAAATAAGACAATTCGCACCATCGAGAAACGCTATCGCAGGCAGAAGGTTGTGCCGAGGACCGCTCACGCCGTTTCCACTTGCGGAGCGGGCAATAGCCGGAGTAGCCGGAGTAGCCAGCAAGCAATTGTGACGATGCGTTGTACCGTCTGCCTGCCTACAAGCACAAACCACGCCAGCCGTCCAATACCAGGTTGGCCTGCTGTCTTCCACATGGACGAGAGCATGGCAAGTCGCTCTCGATTGCTTACGCGCATCCGCACTCCCTTTGAGGAAATGAGGTCGTAGGCTTTTCTTTCCCTATAGGCAGAGCGGATATCCTTGAGCAGGCAAAGTCCGAGGGATAACGGAATGACGTGTTGAACGGTTGCGTTTGCCACAAAGTAGGGGAGTTCCCCGGCTTCAATGAGGTTCACCAGCAAGAGGGTATCTTCTCCTCTGGGCACGCTCACATCAAAGAAACCCTTCTCAATGTCCACCCTCGCCCGGCGCACGGCGAATGCGGACGTGTTCAGGTATCGAATGCAGCCGTTGGGCTGTATGAGCTGGCTTTGCAGAGTTATGAAACGCAACTCCTCTGTTTTGCCGACCAGTTTCGACAGGTCCCCGGCCAGGCGGAGTTGAAAGGAATGGTGTTGCGGTGAATCCAAGACCGTTGAGACCAAGTTGGCGAGACAATCTGTGCGTAGCCGGCAATCCGCATCCACAAAAAGCAGCAACTCTCCGGTAGAAGCCTGCACTCCACGATTT
>DATJVZ010000032.1:0-8321 GCA_035501575.1 Terriglobales bacterium
CGTTTTGTCCCAGGGTGTCGGCGGCCACCGGCTTGTCGGTGGCCTGCGTCACCGTGACAAGAGCGGGGCCCCGCAACAGCCGGGTATGATCGTTGAGCCGTCGTGGGCATGCCCCACCACCAGAAAGGCGCAAGCGGCATCGAATAACGCGCCATCCGACAATACACATTTCACTTTGCCTTTCTTCCTTTGTATGCTGGACCCACCTGCCGTAACTATGCGGTCCGTGAATGCTAACTCCTGAGACGGTCTCGTGGAGGAGACCCAACCATGTCAAGGCTGCGCAAGTGGATGCTGATTGCATTCGTACTTTACTCTGTCGCCGCTACCGTCGATGCCGAATCAGAGAATCCAGAGCCGACAGCGGCGGTGCGTGCAGGACGGATGATTGACGTCCGCACGGGCAAAGTTTCAGTCAATGCCTACATCCTGATCGCAAAAGACCGCATTCTGCGCATTGCGGAATCGGCGCCGGCCGGCTTGAGGATCATTGATCTTTCCAACTACACGGTGGTGCCGGGGTTGATCGATTCTCATGCGCATGTCTTGGGCGATCCCAAGGATCAGTCTGCTACGGCGCGGTTACGCATGTCTTCGCCGCAGAAGGCAATTTGGGGTGTGCGAAACCTTCAGGTCTGGCTGGACCACGGATTCACGGCGCTGCGCGAAGCCTGCGAAGACGACGCCGCGTATGGACAGCTGGCGTTGCGCGATAGCGTGAACCAAGGACTGATCCGCGGCCCGCGGATGGTGTCGTCAGGTAACTGCGTGTCGCTCACCGGAGGGCACGGCGATGGTAACGTGCTCGCCCCCGACGCCGGTTTGCCGCGCGGTCCAAACATTGCCGACACGCCGGAGGAAATCAGCGACGTGGTGCGGCGAGACATTAAATACGGTGCGGATTGGATCAAACTGATGGCCACCGGTGGAGTGATGGACCCGATTAGCGATTATCGGGTACAGGAGCTCAGCGAAGAGCAGATGGCCAAGGCGGTCGAAATCGCGCATCGCGCGGGCAAGAAGGTTATGGCACACGCGGAAGGAGCCGAAGGCATCAAGGCTGCTGTTCGTGCGGGAGTGGATTCCATCGAACATGGAACGGTGATGGACGAGGAAGGCGCGCGCCTGATGGAACAACACGGAACTTGGCTCGTGCCCACGCTGTTCTGCTTCCAGCACGATATGACCACGGGAATCTCGCAGGGCCGCGATCCGGTCAGCTTCGCTAAGGGCGTCGCCATACTGAAGGAGCAGCAACCGGCTTTTCAGCGAGCCCTGGCACATCACATCCGGATTGCCTATGGAGTAGATGATGATCCGGAGTTCGTGTCGAAGGAATTTGGCGCTTTGGTGAAGGGTGGGTTGTCGCCGATTGACGCGTTGCGCGCGGCGACAATCAATGGGGCGGAGCTGACCGGACGGGCGGCGGACATCGGCAGCATTGAAGTGGGCAAGTTCGCGGACATTGTTGCCGTGAATGGAGATCCCCTGACCGACATCACGATCATGGAGAAGGTTGTGTTCGTGATGAAGGGTGGAGAAACCTACGTAGACCGGACGAAGTGAGGCGGTCCTGAGGTCCGGGCAAGGCCACGACGTCGGTATTTGCGACAGTCGAGCCCGAGCTTCATCCGGTTGGAGCGCGCAGCCTTCGCCGTTTAAGGACGCAGACATGAAGCAACAGCAGGGCTACCCGCTGGACCTCCCTTCTGCGACCTAGCGTTCGAGTAGCTGAGTCTCTATTTGGGATTGGCTAAGGTTGTAGTCACAGCCAGCTCCTCAAGCAAGATCGCTGCGGCAGGGCACGCAGACGGGCTCCGTCGATTGAACACGGCCAATCCGGGCAGCTCGACGGGCGATGAAACCAGATTTCGGCGGGATGTAACCTGGACAGGCATGCCTTCCCTTGTTAGCGAAGACGTGCACTTAGGGCTCAACAGAACCTGAAGTTCCTCGGGACATTCGTCTCAATTCAGTCCAAGCACATCCTGGACAAGGATCGTTCTTGAGGTAACGATAGAATCGAGCGTGTCCCCGCCTGATCCAATACGGAGCCGCGTAGTTATCGGTCCCGGGTCCCGAACGCAGGAAGCTGAAAAACACGTGCTGGGATGGTCTGATTACAATCCCGACGTGCCCGTGCCAAACCACTAGATCGCCTGGCTGCGGCCACTTGACGCGTTGAAACCCTTCGATCCCGACATAGAGGTCGGAGGAACTCGCGTAAGCATAGGGGAAACCGGCTCGCTCATAAATCGCGTGCACCAGATGGGAACAATCGCGCGCAGAATATAGGCGCACTTTGGAATCGAGGGCTGCAACAATCACCGACAAGCCATCGTCCGGACTGAGCAAGCGATCGGCCCCTCGCCCATGCACCCCTTGGCGCACCGTCCCAGAAGTTCCGGTTTGTCGAGGTTCCTCATGCGCCCACGACACGCGCAGCGCAAGCCCACAGAGCAGGACCGCGATCGTGGGTCTCACCCGAATCCGCATGCCCCATTCTGATTCGGATTTCGCCCGTCCAGCAGGTTACGGTCGTGCAAGGCCAGGACACGAATAAGGCGCGGCTGCGTGTTGACGGAATGGCCCCGAGGGGCCGTGGTACAAGGACTTTGGCTCGTTCAAGCTTTGCGGTGAAGGCCCATATCCGAAAAACCCTATCTTCTTGTGGGCCAAGTTGCCACCGGACACAAAATTTAGTTCGGAGCAATCCCAGTACGGGTTGACATGTGATTAACATGAAAGTATGCTAGTAACATGTCTAAGATGATTCAACTTCGTAACGTGCCCGACGCTCTGCATCGCAGCCTGAAAGCGCGCGCTGCCATGGCCGGAATGTCGCTCTCGGATTATCTGTTGGCTGAGATAAGAGAGATCGCGGAGCGGCCAACGCTGGCGGAGTTGCGGGAACGTTTGCATCAACGCAAGCCGTTGGCGGTCGAGATCGACACTGCTCGCATGGTGAGAGAAGAGCGAGAGGCACGGTGATCGTTCTGGATGCATCCGCTGCGGTGGACTGGCTTCTCCAGACATCTGCAGGGCAGCGCATCGAGCATCGCATCTATTCTGCCAGGGAATCCTTGCATGCTCCGCACCTCCTGGAACTTGAGGTCACCCAGGTACTGCGGCGCCTGGTGCGGGAAGAAACGATTCCAGCCAGTCGCGCCCACCAGGCGATGCAGGACTTACTGGACCTGCGCATTACGCGGTATCCCCATTTCTTGCTGTTGCCCCGGATTTGGCAACTCCGTCACAATTTTTCCGCCTATGACGCGGCCTATGTAGTGCTTGCTGAAAAACTCGGCGCTCGATTGCTTACACGTGACGGAAAGCTCGCCGCTGTTCGGGGCCATTCGGCGAGCGTCGAGGTGTTCTAAATGGAGCGCTGCGGTTCTCGCAGAAGTCCCCTTAACCATACTTGCCGAACCTGGCCCGACTCAATCGGCAAACGGACCGCCAAGCCTGCTAACTGATTGAAATCCTGGGGCAGGAGATGGGAATCGAACCTACCCCGAAACAGCAACGTAAGGACTTAGTAGCGCACAGGTAGCCATCTTAGTCCACGGAAGGCCATAGAGTTACGCTGGCCAGGTTTCAGCGGGTTTCAGCTTGGAAAACCTAGAACATTACGTGCAACTATTTTTCGGTCCTCGTTCGCCGCAACCCCAAAAAATTCTGCCACATATATTTTTCGGGGCTCATGAATTTCTTGGCTTATAAATTTCCCGAAAAGCGAGTGCGGGATGGAGAGTACGGGCACCCCGCTTGCCAATCGAAATGGCACCCAAGGGGACGGTGGTGAGAACCGGCCGACGCGGCCCGGACCGGGCTGCTTACCAGAACCGCTTTTTTGTCCTTCTGTCTCTAACAGCGCAAAGGCACGGCCGATCGCATTCCGCGGTAAAATATTTTTGGATTCGACGGAATGGCTCGTAAGTGCTTGCTGGCAGACCAGTTGACAGGGCGGACGAGTGTGGCTACTCTGGGTAACCAAACGCTTCCGTTTGGGGCAACTTCGTGGGACGGGGGCCTACAGGTGATGTTAGGCAGCTACTGCAGGGCCGGCGGGGTGGGGACCGCCGGGCGCTGGCCCGTGGTTTACAAGGAACTCCAGCGTCTCGCGCATTTTCAGCTGCGTCAAGAACGTTCCGGCCACACGCTACAAAGCGCAGCTTTGGTGGCCTATCTGCGGCTGGTGGGGTTGAAACCTCACCAGTTCGAAAGCCGCACTCATTTCTTTGCCATTGCCGCAACAGCTCATGCGACAGATCTTGGTCGACTACGCTCGGCGTCACCGCGCCAAGAAACGGGGCGGCAGTGCCGGCGAGCTGCCGCTCCGGGACGCAACCCAGTTGTTGCCGGGCAAAGATATCGACATCGCGGCCCTCGACGATGCCCTGAAAGAACTGGCTAAAGTCGATCCTCGCAAAGCGCAGGTGGCCGAACTGCGTTTCTTCGGTGGGTTGAGTTTTAACGAAACGGCGGAGCTGCTCAACGTGTCTCCCGTCACCGTATCGCGCGATTGGAGCACGGCTCGGGCTTGGCTGCACCGCGAGATCGATCGTGGGCGTCGTAATGGATGCTGAAGGTTGGAAACGCGTACATGATCTGCTGCAGTCGGTGCTCGAGGTGCCAGACAGTCAGCAGGAAGAGTTTCTGCGGCAGGCCTGCGCCGGCGACGTCAAGCTACTCGAGGAAGTTCAGTCCTTATTGAGCAGCCACCGGAAACTGAGTGGCTTTCTCGAAGAGCCTGCCCTGCCGGTCGGATCCCAGTTCTCCACCCAGTCCGAAGTGGGCGCGGGCGATGACCCCCTGCTGGGCCAAACCATGTCGCACTACCGGGTGCTGCGCCGGCTCGGGTTTGGCGGCATGGGCATGGTCTACGAGGCAGAAGATCTCCGGTTAGGACGCCATGTCGCTCTTAAACTGCTCTTGGACTCCGAGTCCGCGAATACCAAAGCGCTGTTGCGCTTTCAACAAGAGGCACGGGCGATCTCCAGCTTGAATCATCCCCACATCTGCACTCTCTATGAAGTGGAAGAACACGAGGGCAAACCCGTCATCGTGATGGAGTTGCTGCAAGGCGAGACACTGAAGCAGCGTCTGCAGGCAGGCCCCGTACCCTTGCGGCAGCTGCTGCAGTGGGGCACGGAGGTGGCCGACGCCCTCGAAGCGGCCCATGCGGCTGGGCTTCTGCACCGAGACATCAAGCCGGCGAACATTTTCATCAGCCAGCGGGGTTCGGCCAAAGTGCTGGATTTCGGCTTGGCCAAGCTGAGTCCGAGGGCGGGGGGAACAACCTCGCCAGTAGAGGAACCGCTCACCAGTATGGGAGTCATTGCGGGTACTACACCGTACATGTCGCCCGAGCAGGTGCGCGGGGAGGACCTAGACGGGCGGACAGACTTGTTTTCGTTGGGGGTGGTGCTGTACGAGATGGCGATCGGGAGGCAACCGTTTGCAGAGAGGAACGTTGCTCTGACTCTGGACGCTGTGCTGCACAGACAGCCGCCCTCCCCGAGGACGCTCAACTCGGAGCTGCCCCCGGAGCTCGAACGAATCATCGAAAAGGCCCTGGCAAAGGAACGCGAACGGCGCTACCAGTCGGCAGCCGCTTTAGGTACCGACCTCGAGCAACTGCGGCACGACGCCGACACCGGAGTCGCGAGGACCGTCCGCTCCGATCAAGTGCCGGTAACCCACGTTCCCGCGACGATCTCTCCGGCTGGGCGCCGGCGAACGTGGGTCATCGCCGGCGCTCTGCTCCTGCTGATCGCCGCTGGCCTTGGAATCTTGCTCGCTCGTAGGCCTCGTCGCGCTGTCGTGCCCCCGGCGGAGAAGGCGATGGTGGAGGGTCGCCGTTCGGTTGCCGTCCTGGGTTTTCGAAACCTTTCGGGAAACCCGGAACAGGAGTGGGTCTCGACCGCCGTTTCTGAGATTTTGAGCACGGAGCTCGCTTCCGGCGACAAGCTGCGGGTCATTGCCGGCGAGAACATCGCCCACATGAAATCGGACCTCTCTTTGCCTAACACCGAGAGCTACGCTCCGGAAACGCTGGCGAGGATTCGCGGCAACTTGGGCGCGGACGATGTTGTGGTCGGTTCTTACCTGGCGCTGGGCAAGGGTACGCGCAGTCCACTGCACATCAATTTTCGGGTTCAAAACGCGAGCGGCGGCGAGACCATTGCCGCCATTGCCGAGAGCGGCAGCGAGGCGGAACTGGCGGAATTGGTTTCCCGCGCCAGCTCCACCCTGCGCACGAAACTCGGCATGGGTGACATTCCGCAAGAGGAAGCGCAACGCGTGGATGCCTCCCTGCCTTCGAACCCTGAAGCTGTTCGCTTTTACTCCGAAGGACTGGCCAAATTGCGCGCCTTCGACGCGAAAGCGGCGCGCGAGCTGCTAGAGAAAGCGGTAGCCCACGATCCCAACCACGCGCTCTCGCATTCCTACCTGGCGCAGAGCCTGTTCTCGTTGGGTTATGAGGAGAAGGCGAAAGCGGAAGCCAGGAAAGCTGTCGACCTCTCTCAAAATTTGCCCCGGCGTGACCAATTGCTGGTCGAGGCTCGCTATCGCGAATTGCAAAATGATTATCCGGTGGCCATCGAAGCCTACCGCACGTTGTGGAAGCTGTTTCCCGACGATGTCGACAGCGGTTTAGCCCTTGCTGCTGCGCAAGTAAAAGCCGGTCAGGCCAAAGATTCTCTGGCTACAATCGCCCGGTTGCGCGACCTTCCAGCTCCTCGGAACCAAGATCCGCGCATCGATCTCAGGGAGTCGGAGGCCAACGAGTCGCTCGGCAATTTCCAGAGCGCGCAACAAGAGGCTTCGTCGGCCGCCGACCTTGGCTCGCGCCAAGGGAGCCGCCTCGTTATGGCGGCAGCGAAGGCGCAAGAGGCGCGGGTTTGGGAGCGCCTGGGAGAGTTCGATAAAGCTGGGGTGGAGTTTGCCGAGGTGCGGAAGTTGTCCCTCGAAAGCGGCAATCCGGCCTCTGCCGCCGGCGCGTTGATCGGAGCCGCCAATGTCCTCTACGACAAAGGAGATTTCGAAGACGCGCTGACGTCTTTTCGACAGGCCTTTGCAACCGTGCGTCAGATCGGGGCCGAACGTATGATCGCGGTGGTGGCAACGGACATGGGGAATGTCTTCGCGGATCGCGGTAATTTGTCGGAGGCCCGCCGTTATTACCTCGAAGCCCTCGACATCGATCGCGCAATGGGTAGTAAAGACGTAGCCAGCGATTTTGCTAATCTCGCGAATATCATACGCTCCATGGGTGACCTGCCAGGCGCGGTTCACATGCAGGAGCAATCCTTGGAGGCTTCCCGACAACAGGGCGATCGACTAGGTGAGGGTGAGACGCTCACCGACATGGGATATGTTCTTTTCGACCAGGGCCAATTGGCAGCCGCAGAGGCGCGATTCGCAGAGGGCATGGCCGTTCTCGAACAAATCGGTGTTCGAAGAGGGCGTGGCTTCACCGCATTTGGCATTTCCGAGGTTCGCCTGGCCCAGGACCGCTTGACGGAAGCCCGCGCCGAGACCGAAAAAGCGATTGCGCTTTTTAACGAACTTGGGGATAAGAGCCATCTCGCGCAGGGCCAAGTACAGCTCGCCCGGATTTTGCTCGAGCAGGCAAATGCCCCCGAGGCGGCTAAGGTCGCCCATGATGTAGCGGCTGAATTCGAAAAGCAGAACATGTCCGATTTAGGTTGCGGGGCGCAGGCTGTGTTGAGTAAGGCCTTGCTCGCGCAGGCTCAAATTCAGCAGGCGCAAGCCGCGGCCACTCGCGCGACCGATTTGTGTCGCCTCGGCTCCGATCGAACCTCGCAGTTTGAGGCGCAGTTCGCGCTCGCCGCGGTCGAAAGCCGAACGGGAAATCTCGCCGAAGCTTTCAAAACCCTGGAAGGGGTTCGCTGGGAGGCCAGCCGATACGGCTATCTCGCGTACGTGCTCGAATCCCGCCTTCGGCTTGGAGAACTGGAGCTCTCGTCGGGCAAGGTGAGCTCGGGCCGTACTCACCTTCAACAGCTCGAAGCCGACGCCCGATCGCACGGCTTTCTGCTGATTGCCCGCAAATCGGCGCAGGCAGCCGCACGAAACTCTGCCAGCGGCATGCCCTAGGAGTCGATAGCTGGTGTCGCTTTGCCGAGCGCTCGAGAACCTCAGCATCAGCGACTCAGAGGGTATCGTCCATCGGGACATCAAGCCTGCGAACATCTTCGTCACCAAGCGCGGACACGCGAAGATTCTGGATTTCGGGCTGGCGAAAGGTCAGTCGCAAGCCGGACAGGTTGCCCTGACCGTTGCGCCATAGA
>DATJVZ010000033.1:0-11650 GCA_035501575.1 Terriglobales bacterium
ATTTCCTCAAGCAGCCGAAAAGTGCGCCTTTCCACTTCCCTTCCCTGTTCAACCGATGGTATCCACCCGCTCACCAACTTTCAATGCTGGCAGTTTCGAGTAGTGAGGCCTGCCAGTTCTTACCGGTGAGCGGAAACAATATCCGGGATGCCTTCCGTCCCAGCAGTACACGTTCGAGGCAAGGACGGATTGAACTATTGACGCGAAAATAGGGTTCGCGCTTCCTGTGCTGGCGACGATTCGGAGTGGATCAAGTTGTAATCGTTTCTAATCACGCCGCCTTCTTTTCAATACGGGTGCTTTTCGCTTTCTCTACCTTGGGCAGATTGAGTTCGAGAATGCCGTTCTTCAGCTTCGCCGTCGCTTTCGCTGCATCGACTTCGACCGGTAGATCAAAGGCGCGAAATAGTTCAGCGGAACAGTGCTCTTGGTAGATGACTTTTTCCTTCGTCTTGCCTTCCTTGCTAGTCTCCTTCGTGCCGCTAATCGTCAGTCGTTGTGGCTCGAGGCTCACTTCGAGGTCATTGGCCTTGAAGCCCGGCACCTCGGCTTGGACGGTTAGCGTGTCGTCTGACTCGGTAATGCTCATGTGGACCGGATGAAGTAGCTCGGCTTCCGCCTTGAACCAGTGATCCCAATCGCGACCGAAAGGGCTCCCGTCGTTTTCGAAGGTCTCGAAGGCTCGCCGAGCAATGTCCTCATGGATTCTCTGAATCCGTTCGAATAAGGTCTGCGGCGGAGATAGCTTCAGATCTGTCTGTTCGGGTGTGGTTTGTATGGCAACCGACTTCTGGTTCATGTGCCTTCTCCTTCGGTCATTCGTGCTTCGCCGACTGGCGCTCATTCCGCCCTGCGCGGCGTCGGAACTTCTGACAGCGGCGGTCACAGCCTTTTAGAGTGTATTCTGCGCTCACCCCTATCCCGATGCTGTGACATCCATCACGGAAGCGCTGGATGCCCCCGGATCCATTGTGCCTTGGCCCCGTCTTCTCTTCTTCCAATCGGGGCACCCTACGTCGTATCCGAGGTGGTATCCGAGGAAGAACAGAAATTTTGGACGCCGTGGATACTGGCGATTCGAGTCCAGTCTCAGACCTTGTCGGTTCTGTGCGTCCTAAGCACCAGTCTCTCGAAGATCAAGACGGCCAAAGCCTCTAGCATTTCGGTTGTGATGACTATCACGGGAACGGGTGATGTTAGGCACGGCTGTTATCGCCTCCCGGATGGAGAATATGCGTGGATGGAAGGTGTCCTGGAGGGTGTCATGGCCGTAGCGACTGAAGCCCGAGAACCAGAAGTTGCTGACCTGGTCGAAGCCCCGGCGCCACCTCAAGTCCCGCAGACGCCGGGCTCGCTGTTACAGATCCCTTGGTTGCCGGAGCACGAAATGTTCTCCGACAGCCTGTTGGATTCCAGCCGACGGGAGAAACGACGTCGCAGGTTCGCGACCGGTTTTTCCTTTGTGTTCCAGTGCCTGTTGATTGGTCTTTTGCTCATTCTGCCCCTCATGTTTACCGAGGCTCTTCCCACGCAGCAGTTGTTGACATTCCTGGTGGCGCCGCCTCCGCCTCCACCTCCTCCGCCCGCAGGGCAGGCGGCGGCTGAAGTGGTGCGGCAGGTCAAAAGTGATCTGCTGGGCAGCGGCCAGTTGCGCACACCCAGCCGAATCCCGAAACAGGTGCAAATGATTCGCGAGGAGGAAGCTCCGCCGATGTTTTCGACGGGTGGCGTGGTGGGAGGCGTGCCCGGGGGCGTACCCGGAGGACAATTGGGCGGGGTCATCGGTGGCATTGTCAGCCAAACCTCCAATATAGCGATCATCCCAAAACTCACACTTCCGGCTAGACCGATTCGCGTCTCTCGAGGGGTGACGGAAGGGTTATTGGTGCGAAAGGTGGCACCGGAGTATCCGGTCATCGCCCGACAAGCCCGCGTTCAGGGACAGGTTCTGCTCAACGCGATCATCTCCAAGACCGGTGATATCGAAAATCTGATCCTGGTGAGCGGACACCCCCTACTCGTGCCGCCAGCGATCGAAGCTGTCAAGCAGTGGCACTATCGTCCCTACCTGCTCAACGGTGAACCGGTCGACGTCGAAACCACGATTTGCGTGACGTTCGTCATGACCCAGTGAGCTAGGAGTCAATTTATGCAGGCCCAAAAACAACAAGACGATTTGCGTGAATCCGTAGGAGAAGGTCAGAACTATCGTGCTCTCGCCTGCTGGAGTTCCGGGAAATCGGGACTGGTGAAGTCCGACTCTGCTCCCTCGGCAATTGATTTCGCAGCGCCGCCTCGGTTCGGTGGTGAGGAAGGCAGGTGGACGCCGGAAGACCTGTTGCTCGGAGCCATTGCCAGTTGTTATACGACGACCTTCTGCGCCCTCGCCGAATATTCAAAATTGAACTATCTCGATCTGGCTGTCGAAGTCCAGGGAAGCCTCCGCAAGGCGGACCGGGGATATTCCTTCGGTGAAATCGCTATCTGCCCCAGGTTGACCATTGTGGACGGGGAAGAACAACAACGGGCTCTCCGCATATTGCAGAAAGCTGCGGCGGCATGCCTGGTCTCGCGCTTGCTTGCGGTTGAACCGGCCTTTGCCCCGCAGGTGCTGGCGTCGCAACACAATTTTGCTTGTGCCGACAAAATCCACTCGGGAGGTGCAATGTGACAATCACACAGGCAGCAGGTCATCGGCTCGCACTGAAGAACATCTTGTTTGGCACGGACTTCTCCTCATGTTCAGATGCCGCCTTCTCCTACGCGCGGTCTATAGCGCGCAGATATGGAGCGACCTTAAATGTGGCTCATGTCCTACCTTCCACGGCCTCTATGCTCGCCATGTCGCCGGAATTCGGTATGGAGGCAGCCCTATATGAAGACAGCAGAGTACAGGGCTACGTCGAGCAGCTTGAGAGCCAGCTGGAAGCGATCCCGCACCATGTGCTGACCCCGAAAGGCAGGGTTGCCGATGAGTTAGCTCGGATCATTGAAGACCACGAAATTGACCTTCTCGTGTTGGGCACCCACGGACGTGCGGGAATCCGCAAGCTGATCATGGGCTCGGTGGCCGAGGAAACTTTTCGCCGGGCTGGCTGTCCTGTCCTAAGTGTCGGTCCCAACGTATGTTGCGCGCCGGATCCCGCCGCAAAGTTCTACCGCATCCTGTTCGCAACGAATTTTAGTCGCGAGTCTCTCGCCGCCCTGCCCTATGCGATCTCTTTCGCCGAAGAAGACGAGGCACGTCTTACTATCCTCCATTTCGTCGAGCAACCGCCAGGAGATGCTCATGCGATGGCACAAAAGTGTCTGCTTGGTCGACTCGAAGAACTGATACCAGCCGATGCGGATCTCCGGTGTCACCCGGAATGTAGGGTCGAGTTTGGCGAACTGTTTATCCCGCCGGCCCAAGGCATTCTCGAGGTTGCCGAACGCAGGGAGGCGGATTTGATTGTCCTCGGTGTACGTGCTGTACGCGGAAGTCTGGGGCTTGTTACCCATCTGTCCACCACTACGGCTGAGGTGCTGACGCGGGCCCGGTGCCCGGTCCTGACCGTCCGCGGCTAGCTGCTGGCTTGGTAAGCAAAAGCAGGAATCAAACCAGGTTTGAGCATTACACTGGTGAGAGCGGAGCTTGCGTGTCCACGACAGAGCTAAATTCGCAGGTTAGGCCTGACCCTTATCCTTCGCAGTATGTTTCGTCGTGGACCATGCGAGATGGAACCCACGTCACCATCCGCCCAATTCACCCGGACGACGAGCTGATGATGGTTAAGTTCCACGAATCGCTTTCGGACCGTACCGTATACCTGCGGTACTTTACTTCCCTTAGTCTGTCCAGACGCACGGCTCACGAGCGACTGGTTCGCATTTGCACCGTGGACTACGAGCACGAAATGGTGCTTGTCGCGGAACATAAGGATCCTCAAACCGGGGGGCAGCAGATCTTGGCCGTGGCCCGCCTGAATCAGCTCCCGTCGGACCACCCGCCTAAAGAGGCGGAAATAGCCGTACTGGTTTCCGACCGATATCAACGCCAAGGTCTCGGAACAGAATTGCTCCGCCGCTTGATTCAAATCGGGCAAGACAGGAAGATAAGTCGCCTTGTCGCCGAAGTGCTGTGGGACAATTTGGCGATGCAGGCTATTTTTCGTAGTCTAGGCTTCCAGCAGCGCTTACCTAGCGAAGGACCTTCGCTGCAAGCCGTTCTCGACCTGTAGAGTGTTCTCTGCACGTATTTCCCTTCCCTTCTTCCTCCATCGTTGGGTTACTTTCGCGGCGGGGTTTTGATCTTGTGACTCGCGTCACACGGCAGCGTGACATTAGACCCCGACATCAACTCGTCCATGGGTCATGCTCTTGGAGAACGGCGACCCTGATTGCACTTAGAAATCGTCTCCCTTTGAGGAAGCAATGATGAAGCCAGAATTCAAGACCATGGATGGCAACGAAGCGGTGGCCAGGGTGGCGTACCGTCTGAATGAAGTGATCGCCATCTACCCGATCACTCCCTCCTCTCCGATGGGCGAATGGGCCGATCAGTGGGCTTCCGAAGGCGTACCGAACATTTGGGGAAGCGTGCCGCACATCGTCGAGATGCAAAGCGAGGGTGGTGCGGCCGGTGCCGTGCATGGGGCATTGCAAACCGGGGCTCTGGCCACGACCTTTACTGCATCGCAAGGCCTGCTGCTGATGATTCCCAATATGAACAAAATCGCCGGCGAACTGGCGTCTACGGCCTTTCACGTCTCGGCTCGTACGGTGGCTACGCACGCTCTCTCGATTTTTGGCGACCACTCGGATGTGATGTTCTGCCGGACCACCGGATTCGCGATGCTCTGTTCCAACTCTGTACAGGAAGCCATGGACATGGCGCTCATCGCGCATGCCTCGTCGCTCGAATCCCGCATCCCGTTTCTGCACTTCTTTGACGGATTTCGCACGTCCCACGAAGAGAACAAAGTCCGGCTTCTGAGCGACGACGACCTACGCGCGATCATCAATCTGGATCGCGTGATCGAACACCGGCAGCGCGCGCTCTCCCCCGATCACCCCGTGCTGCGTGGCACGGCGCAGAATCCTGACGTTTACTTTCAGGCACGGGAAGCGAGCAACACTTACTACGCAGCCTGCCCGCAAAAGGTCCAAGCCGTGATGGATCAGTTTGCTGTGGTAACGGGTCGCACCTATCATTTGTTCGACTACCAAGGTGCGCGCGATGCGGAACGTATCATCATCATGATGGGTTCGGGAGCTGAAACCGCCCACGAGACCCTCGAGTATCTGAATCAGGGAGGCGCGAAGGTCGGGTTGCTGAAAGTGCGCCTGTATCGTCCGTTTTCGGTTCAAGCCCTTCTCGAAGCTCTGCCCGCGACGACACGCAAGATCGCGGTGCTTGATCGCACCAAAGAACCAGGCTCTGCCGGCGAACCACTATATCTGGACGTGGTGAGCGCAATTCAGGAAGGGATGAAGCAAGGTTATGGCGCGCTCAAGACCGTGCCCACCATTGTCGGTGGTCGCTACGGACTTTCCTCCAAAGAGTTCACCCCCGCCATGGTAAAAGCCGTCTACGACAATCTGGCGGCCGAGGAACCTAAAAACCATTTCACCATCGGAATTCACGACGACGTCACCGACACCAGCTTGGCATACGATGCCAGCTTCTCGGTGGAATCCGGCGAGGTCAGGCAGGCGATCTTTTACGGACTAGGCGCGGATGGCACGGTCGGAGCGAATAAGAACTCGATCAAAATTATTGGCGAGCATACCGACAATTATGCGCAGGGCTATTTCGTGTACGACTCGAAGAAGTCGGGCGCCATGACGGTTTCGCATCTTCGTTTCGGGCCGCAGCCCATTCATTCGAGTTACCTGATTTCCCGAGCCAATCTTGTCGCCTGCCACCAGTGGATCTTTCTGGAACGCTACGACATGCTCAGCGCGTTAGTCCCCGGCGGGGTGTTTCTGCTCAACAGTCCCTTTCCTGCAGATGAAACCTGGGAACGCCTGCCCCGCGAAGTTCAGTCGCAGCTGATCGCGAAGAAAGCCAAGTTATATGTAATTGACGCCTATCGGGTAGCGCGGGACACCGGCATGGGCTCGCGAATGAACACCATTATGCAAACCTGCTTCTTTGCCATCTCCCAGGTTCTGCCGCGAGAACAGGCGATCGAAGCGATCCGGGAGTCCATCCGCGAGACCTACGGGAAAAAGGGTGAAGAAATAGTCCAGAAGAACCTGAAGGCGGTGGACGCAACCCTGGCGCACCTCTTTGAGGTCAATTTTCCCCAGCGGGTCACCAACGAAAGCCAACTGTCGGCTCCATTTCCCGCTGACGCCCCCAGATTTGAGCGCGATGTGCTCGGCGCCATCTATGCCGGCCGCGGCGATGAGCTTCCCGTGAGCGCCTTTCCCGCCGATGGGACCTTTCCCACCGGAACCGCCAAATGGGAAAAGCGTAACATCGCGCTCGAGATTCCTGTGTGGGACACAAAAACCTGTATCCAGTGCGGCAAGTGTGCCATGGTGTGCCCGCATGCGGTGATCCGAATCAAAGTCTACGATTCGACCCACCTCGAGGGTGCCCCGGCAACTTTTAAGTCCACAGACGCCCGCGATCGGGAATGGAAAGGTTTGAAATACACCATCCAAGTGGCGCCCGAGGACTGCACCGGATGTGGTATCTGCGTGGATATTTGTCCGGCCAAGAACAAGAGCGAGACGCGGCTGAAAGCGATTAACATGATGCCGCAGCCCGCGTTGCGCTCTTCCGAGGCTGAGAACTGGGAGTTCTTCTTGAAACTTCCGGAATTGGATCGTCGCAAGATTAAAGCATCCAATATTCGCCAGCAGCAATTTCAAGAGCCGCTGTTTGAATTTTCCGGGGCTTGCTCCGGCTGCGGAGAAACGCCCTATTTGAAGCTGCTTTCGCAGCTCTTTGGCGACCGGGCGGTGATTGCCAACGCTACCGGATGCTCCTCGATCTATGGCGGCAATCTGCCGACAACGCCTTGGGCCAAGAATGCCGAAGGACGCGGTCCGGCATGGTCCAACTCCCTTTTTGAAGACAACGCTGAGTTCGGCCTGGGTTTCCGCCTTTCCATTGACAAGCAGGCGGAATTTGCCCGGGAGCTGGTCGATCGGCTGGCGCCCGCGATCGGTGAGGACCTTGCCGCAGCTCTGCTGAGCTCGCCGCAGAAAGACGAAGCCGATATCTACGACCAACGCGAGCGGGTGACGCTGCTCAAGCAAAAGCTGGAGCCATTGCATTCGCCCGAAGTGAAACAGCTTTGTGCCGTGGCCGACATGCTGGTGAAAAAGAGTGTGTGGCTTGTGGGCGGCGATGGCTGGGCCTATGACATCGGCTACGGCGGCCTCGATCACGTGCTGGCCAGCGGCCGTAATGTGAATGTACTGGTGCTCGACACGGAGGTCTACTCCAATACCGGAGGCCAGGCCTCGAAGAGCACGCCGCGGGCTGCGGTTGCCAAGTTCGCGGCCGGCGGAAAGCCCACGGCGAAAAAGGACTTGGGGCTGATGGCTATGTGTTACGGGAATGTCTATGTGGCCAGCGTGGCCATGGGCGCCAAGGATGAACACACGCTAAAAGCTTTCCTCGAAGCTGAAGCCTATGATGGACCGAGCCTGATCATCGCTTATTCCCACTGCATCGCGCATGGCATCAATATGACCACCGCCATGTCCGATCAAAAGGTTGCCGTTGATTCGGGCCAATGGCTGCTCTATCGCTACCACCCGGAGCGCGCTCGGGATGGCGAGAATCCGCTGACCCTGGATTCCCGATCGCCCACCAAGCAGGTACAAGACTTCCTGCTTCAGCAAACACGCTTCAAGATGCTGACCAAGAGCAAACCCGAAGATGCCCGCCGCTTGTGGCAGCTGGCGCAGCACGATGCCGAACAGCGTTATCGGCTCTATGAATATCTGGCGCAGCGGAAAACAAATAAGGGCGTAGAAGCGGGTCCTGAACAGCACGACCGTCGAAAGCCGAACCTTGTGGAAGCGTGATCCATATGGGAGGACGAAACCATGGCTGATCTCACCACGACGTACCTGGGCCTCCGCCTCCGCACACCTTTGGTTGCCTCCGCCTCGCCGCTTTCCCACGAACTCGACGGCATTCGCCGTCTCGAAGATGCTAGAGCCTCGGCTGTGGTTCTCTATTCGCTATTCGAAGAGCAGCTGCGCCAAGAGCAGGCAGAATTAGAACATCATCTCACGGCCGGCAGTCAAAGCTTTGCCGAGTCTCTCACGTACTTCCCCCAAGCGGGTGAATTTCACACCGGGCCAGAAGAATATCTGAGACACATTCAAAAAGCTAAGGAAGCGGTGGATATTCCTATCATTGCCAGCCTCAATGCCTCGACGCTGGGAGCGTGGACCGATTATGCGCAACGCATCGAGGACGCCGGGGCAGACGCACTCGAATGCAATATCTACTTCATTGCTTCCGATCCGGAACGGTCTTCTGCTGACATTGAACAAATGGTTGTCGATATACTCCGATGCGTCAAGCATTCTGTGCATATTCCGGTTGCGGTGAAGCTGAGTCCTTTCTTTACCAGCATGGCCAACATGGCCAAACGGCTGGATGCCGTCGGCACCGATGGCCTGGTTCTCTTCAATCGCTTCTATCAGCCCGACATTAATCTGGAAGAACTGGAACTGCAAGCCAGTGTTCTGCTCAGCACCCCCCAGGCATTGCGGCTGCCGTTGACCTGGATCGGCATCTTGTATGGACGGGTGAGGGCCAGTTTGGCGGCTACGAGTGGCATTCACCGCACCGAGGATGTCCTCAAAATGCTCATGGTTGGGGCCGACGTAACCATGCTCTGCTCTGCCTTGTTGCGGAATGGAGTTAACCACTTGCGTCACCTCGAGCACGGCCTGCGGGAATGGATGGAGAGTCACGAGTATGATTCCGTCCGGCAGATGCAAGGTAGCATGAGCCAATTGCGATGCCCCGATCCAAGTGCGTTTGAGCGTGCACAATACGTGCGTGCCGTGAAGGACTTGCCTTGCCGACCTGTGTGAGCCGCGTCACACCAGCCTGTGGCCTTCGTCATGGCTTCGAGGCCACCATTCATCGAAACTAACCATGGGTAAAGGGGTAATCCCATGATGATGCTTTACCGACTGGTTCGTCTCATTGAAACCCACGCTCAGGCGTTGGCAGCCTCTCTTTTGACCCGTGTGCAGGATTCTGAAGCCACTCCGGATTACACGAACGTCCCGGCCGAAGAGCTGAAAGGGCGGGTGTATGAGATCTACCGCCATCTGGGGGAGTGGCTGATTGCCGAGGACAAAGTCAATGTAGAAGCGCGTTACTTGGAAATCGGGGCGCGGCGCGCGCTGCAAGGGGTACCTTTGAGCCAGCTCGTGTGGGCCATTATCTTGACTAAAGAGAACCTCTGGGACTACATCAAGAAAGAATCTATCTTAGAACGTCCCGTCGAAGTATTCGGCGAACTCGAGATGCTGCAATTGCTGGATCAGTTCTTTGACCGGGCCATTCATTATGCTGCCATAGGGTACGAGCGAGCCGTTGCGGAGCACGGCATCAGGCCAGCAAATGTGGGGGCTACTCATACGTAAGAAGAAGCAGCTATGTCCTGGGAACGTCAATACGCCGAGCAGCTGCGAAGCCCCGACGAAGCACTAAGCTGCGTGAAGTCGGGTATGCGAGTCTACATCCAGCCCGGCTGCGCGGAGCCAGAAACTCTGGTCGAGGCGCTGATCCGCCGCGCCCCCGAAGTCCACGACGTCGAAATCGTCCACATGATGACGATGGGGGCAGCGCCCTATGTTGCGCCAGAAATGGTGGGCCACTTCCGCCATAATGCGATCTTCATCGGACCCAACGTCCGCGATGCCATTAACGACGGCCGTGCTGACTACACTCCCATTTATTTGAGTGAGATCGAGGCTCTGTTCGAAAGTGGGGAAATGCCATTGGACGTCGCCCTGATCGAGGTTTCCCCGCCTGACTCCCACGGCTTTTGCAGTTTTGGCGTAGGCGTAGATACCACGCTTACTGCCGCCAAGTGCGCCCGCTACGTTGTCGCGCAGGTCAATGACTACATGCCGAGAACCTACGGCGATAGTTTCATCCACGTCAGTGACATAGATGCGGTGGTGGAATCGTCACGGCCGCTATGCGAACTCAAGCAGCCAGACATCACTGACCTGCATGTCGCGATCGCGCGCAACGTAGCGGGCCTAATCGAAGACGGGTCGGTACTGCAAACCGGCATCGGGGGCATTCCCGATGCCGTCCTTCCCCTGCTGGCGGACCGGAAAGATCTGGGTGTTCACAGCGAATTGATCGGCGAGGGAGTAATTCCATTGATCGATTCCGGTGTAATCACGGGCGCCCGCAAGAACTATAAGCCCCGCAAAATCATTGCGGGGTTTGCCTTGGGCACAAAGAAGCTGTTCGACTTTGTGGACAACAACCCTATCTTTGAATTTCACCCCACCGCCTACACCAACAACCCGCAATTGATCGCGCGCAACGACAATATGGTCGCCATCAATTCCGCTCTGCAAGTTGATCTAACCGGTCAGGTCTGCTCCGATTCGATCGGGAATCACTTTTACAGCGGCATTGGCGGGCAGGTGGACTTTCTCCGGGGCGCGTCGCATGCAAAAGGCGGGAAACCGATCATTGCCATTTCAGCCACCGCCAAAGGCGGTACGATTTCGCGGATTGTTCCCATGCTCAGTCCGGGCGCCGGCGTGGTCACCTCCCGCGGGCTGGTTCGCTACGTGGTCACGCAGTACGGCGTGGCCTACCTACACGGCAAGACCATCCGAGAGAGAGCCCAAGCCCTGATCGAGATTGCCCATCCCAAGTTTAGAAATGAGCTGTACGAATATTGCGAAACCACTAAGTGGCTGCATCGCCCGCAGGCTGCCCAAAGGACCGTATCGAGGTGAATATGGCAGCGCCAGTACGCGGTAAGGTGAGCATCGACACAACCGAGTGCAAAGGATGCGGACTGTGCGTGGAATCCTGTCCGCCGAAATGTCTCGAACTGGCGCGGGAGCTGAGCTCCTACGGCGTGCATCCGGCGCAATACACGGGGGAGGGCTGCACCGGCTGTGGCATCTGCTTTTATTGTTGCCCGGAGCCAGGCGCCATTATCGTGTACCGGCTGGTGGCGCGGCGCAAGGCAGCGGCAGACGAACCTGGAGTTACTCATGCGGCAGCTTTGTAAAGGGAACGTCGCGGTAGTGAAAGGCGCAATCCTCGCCGGATGCCGTGCCTACTATGGGTATCCAATTACTCCGGCGAGCGAGATCGCAGAAGCCGCAGCGCTGTACCTGCCACAGATTGGCGGGACGTTTGTGCAGGCGGAGAGCGAAGTCGCCTCCATCAACATGGTATATGGCGCAGCCGCAGCCGGTGTACGTGTCATGACCGCGTCCTCCGGCCCGGGACTGAGCCTGATGCAAGAGGGCATTTCGTATCTCGCCGGCGCCGAGCTGCCGTGCGTCATCGTGGACGTGGTTCGTGGTGGCCCGGGCCTCGGCAACATCGCCCCGGAACAAAGTGATTATTTTGCCATGGTGAAGGGTGGCGGGCATGGTGACTACCGCAATCTGGTGCTGGCCCCGGCCTCGG
>DATJVZ010000034.1:0-10542 GCA_035501575.1 Terriglobales bacterium
ATCATATAATGCGGCGAGACCGGAATAGGTGCCGACGACCAAGACTCTACCGTCCGAAAGCAACGTTGCGCTGCCGCCGACCGGGCCGCCGCCGAGGAAGCTTCCGGTGGGAGTAAACGCACCCGTGGCAGGGTCGTAGAGTTCGGCGGTCATGTCGGCCAAGTAGGGCGGACCAATGAATTCTCCACCCACGAACAAAACCTTCCCGTTCTTAAGCAGGTTTGGTGGTTTGGGTACGATTCGGGGGGTGGTCATCTGTCCCGTAGGAGTAAAGGTTGCGGTAGCAGGATCGTACAACTCCGCGCGCGCCGAGGCGGCGCCGTTACTACCGAAGCCGCCGGCGAGCAAGACTCGGCCGTCAGCGAGCAGAGTGGAGGAATGCGAATACCATCCAGCGGTGTTCCCGGTCGCGGTGAATTTTCCAGTGGACGGGTCGTAGAGTTCGGCGCCGACACCCCCGGTAATCAGGACCTGCCCGTTAGGAAGCAATGTCGCCCGGGCGGATAGCCCGAATGTGGTCGAATTGCCCGTTGCTGTAAAAGTTCCGGTAGACTGTCCCGGCGCTACAGTCAAAAAGGAAAGAATGAGAATGCCGATTTTCATGACGCACCTCCAGAATTTCACCGCACCCCGATCGTGACTTCGTTGCTCGGCCGGCCGATGTAGTTGATTCGCACCGGAACCGCCGGCCCGGGCGCCACACCGTTCGGCACGCGCACGTTAATCTGGTTCAGGCCCGCATATCCAGGAGTGTTCCCGAACCACAACACCTCGGCCATTCTGCCGCCGATCGACACTTGGGGAGGGATTTGGCTTCCGTCGCCGAGACCTGTCAAGTAAATCTCCAGCGCCTCTCCAAGGGCGGCGGGGTTGTCAGGAGAAGCCAGCAGAGACGTGTTCGCGTGCAGGATCGCGCCCTGGCCTTGCCCGTTTGCTGAAACGGAGAACGACTGAGGCGAGGGCACCAAGACTGCGGGATGATAAATCTCTGCGTTGGAAGTGAGTGCAGGCCAGGGCATAAAGCCCCCTGCGAGTAAGACGGTACCATCAGCCAAAAGCGTGGCAGTGTGTAACTCATGGGCTGTGGGCATGTTCGCTGTCCTGGTGAACGCTCCCATAATCGGATCGTAGATTTCGGCAGTGGCGGCGAAATCGATGGTAAGATGGCCACCGGCGAATAAGACACGGCCGTCGGGGAGCAGCGTTTCGGTGTGCTGCTCCCGGCCGACAGTCATGTCGCCTGTCCTGGAGAAGGCTCCGGTGGCGGGATCATAGACTTCAGCGATTACGGACCCTCCGTCGCCATCGCCGATGTCGCCGCCCGCTATCAGAACTTTGCCGTTCATCATCAGGGTGGCCGTGGGCACGCTGTGATTTGTGGTCGCGTATCCGGTCGCAGTGAAGACGCCAGTCGAGGGGTCGTAGAGTTCGGCCCAACTGGCGTAAGGTTCAGCCGGAGGATAACCCCTGGTGATTAACACCTTGCCGTTCGGGAGCAAGGTCGCCGTATCAGCGCCTTCAAAGTTCCTGTTGCCCGTGGGGGCAAACGTCCCTGTGCCGGGATCGTAAAGCTCTGCGTCTGCCGAAGAACAGGCGAATCCCGTGCTGGTATAGCACCAAGCAACGATCAAAACCTTGCCATTGTTCAGCAGCGTGGCAGTGGGGCTCAATCGAGCGGTAGACATTTCCCCGGTGGCAGTGAATCGGCCGGTTGTGGGATCGTAAAGTTCGGCGCTAGCGAGGCTGTCTCCGTAAGCGTCGGTGCGCCCTCCTCCAGCGATTAAGACCCTGCCGTCAGGGAGCAAAGCGGCCGTGTGCCTGGTGCGGGGCATTGTCATGTTGCCAGTCGGCGTGAACCTGCCGGTGCGGGGATCGTACAACTCGGCACTGGACTGGGTGATGAAGGCACCAGTGCTTGCATCTCGACTGCTTCCGCCGGCGATCAAGACTCTGCCGTCCGCGAGCAGGGTGGCGGTGTGAAAAAAGCGGGGAGTGGTCATGTTGCCGGTCGCGGTGAATGTGCCTGGCGATTGCGCTGCCGCCTTCGGAGTCTGACCGGCTGCTAATACAAGTAATAGAAAAGCAACGTTGGTTTTCATGCTCTCCCCTTTCTTCCCACTTCATCGCACCGTGATGGTGATGGCCCGCCTGGCTCGACGTGTTCCCTACACTGGGACGTAGTCACGATGCCGGTGGCAATGAATGGACCCGCCGATTGCGCCATCACTACTCCGGGCACGAACAATAGCAATGTCAATCTCAGGTCTTTCCTCCAATGTCATCGCACGCCGATGGTGACTTCGTTGCTCTGACGGCCCAGGTAGGTCAACCGCACGGATACGGCCAGTCCCGGCGCGATGCCGCTTGGCACGCGGAAGTTGACCTGATAGTAGCCCGGATATCCGGGAGCGTCGCCGAAAAACAGGATCTCAGCGAGCTGGCTACCGACGGCAACTTGCGGAGGGATCGCGCCGCCTTCAAACAGGCTGGTGGTGTACATCGACAGCACGTCCCCAGCGGTAGCCGGGTTGGCGGATGACGTGATCTGTCCCGTTGCGGAGCGCCAGATGGCGCCCTGCCCACGCCCATCGCCCGATAGAGAGAACAACACGGGCGCGGGGGCCAACACAGCCGGCGTGTAGATTTCGTCGCTGGCCAGCACTCCGCCGCCCCACGCTCCGCCGCTTATCAGGACTCGGCCATCGAACAGCAGCGTAGCTGAGTGGTCAACCCGCGCTATAGTCATGCTCCCTGTAGAGGAAAACGCGCCGGTAGCAGGATTATAAAGTTCGGCGCTGATGAGGCTGGAGTACAACTGACCGCCGGCGGCCAAGACGGTTCCATCGGTGAGCAGCGTGGCCGTGTGCCCGGCCCGCGCAATAGTCATGTTCCCGGTAGCCGAGAATGTGTCCGTCGAGGGGTCGTAAAGTTCGGCGATGCTAAAGTAGCCGAAATCCTCGCTTACACCGCCGGCCAGTAACACCTTTCCGTTCGGGAGCAAGGTCGCGGTGTGGACCGACCAGATGTCGCTCCCAAAACCGAACGTGTGCGGTTTACCGGTTACCTTAAAAACTCCGGTGACAGGATCGTAGAGTTCTTCATGCTCAATGTAGCCGTTACCGTCCCCAGCGGCGTTCCCGACGATCAAGACCCTGCCGTCCTGTAGTAAGGTGGCGGTATCTGGCCAGAAAAAGGGGCCGTTGTAGAAGGGGCCAACATAGGAGCCAGTGGGAGCGAAGCTGTTAGTAATCGGATCGTAGAGTTGGGCAGTATTGCCCGTAATCAGGACCTTGCCATTTTTCAATAACGTGACAATGCCGCTAACCATTGTCGTCCCACCGGTAATGGTGAAGGTCCCCGTGGCAGGATCGTAGAGCTCCGCGTAAGAAGAGGGCCAATAGGTGCCCTGGGTGATCAAGACTTTGCCGTCGGGGAGCAACGCGGCGGAGTGCCCGGAGCGGGCCGTAATCATGTCGCCCGTAGGGGTGTAGACCCCAGTAGAAGGATCATAGAGTTCGGCGCTGGCAACGACCCCTGAGTCCGAATAACCCCCGGCGACCAAGATCTTGCCGTTCGTTAGCAGGGTCGCCGTGTGGCCAGAGCGAGGCACAGTCATTTTGCCAGTCGCGGTGAACGTGCCGGGGGATTGCGCCAACGCCACTGTGGTGGGGCCGGCAGTGACCAAAAGAAGTAGCGGAAGAACAACTCTGGATCTCATTTCTCTACTCCTTTAATTCACCGCACCCCGATGGTGACTTCATTGCTCGGGCGGCCCAGGTAAGTCAACCGCACCGGGACTGCGGGTCCCGCCGCGACGCCGTTCGGGATGCGCACGTTGACCTGGTTCAACCCCGCATATCCCGGAGTATTCCCGAACCATACGACTTCGGCCATCCGACCGCTGATCGATACTTGGGGAGGGATTACACCGCCGTCCGTCAAGCCCGTGAGGTAGATCTCCAACGCCTCGCCGACTGCGGCGGGGTTGCCAGCCGAAGCGACCTGAGATGTGTTCGCATGCAGGATCGCGCCCTGTCCTCGCCCGTCGCCCGAAATGGAGAGCAACTGAGGCGAGGACACTAAGGGTTGCCTCAAAAATAACAACTCACAATTGATCGGTTCTCTGTCATAACAGGCATTCACGTGCGGAGATCTGCGGGACGCTAGATCTACCAGGGCCGCCCATGAAAGCAGGCCACTCCCGCACATTGCGATCCAGTGGCCTAGGCCGCTTGGATTTGTTATAGTTCCGAATAGGAGATCCGTTCCAATCGGAACTATAACATTATGCGACCGACATCCTTCCGCCCTGACGCTTTGCGCGCCCTTCTGCTGCGCAACAAAATCGCCACTCTGGATGATCTCAAGCACGCTCTCGGCACTCCCGTCGGCATCACCGTCTTCCGAAAACTGAAGGCGCTGGACTACCTCACCAGTTATTCTCATCGCGGCCGGTTCTACACGCTCCGCGAAATCGCTCTGTTCGATGATCACGGACTTTGGTCGCGGGCGGAGGTGTGGTTCTCCCGTTTCGGCACCCTGCTGGCCACCGCGGAAGCATTCGTGAATCGCTCCCCGCGCGGATACTTCGCCGATGAACTGGCTCCCGCTTTACACGTCGAAGTTCAGGATGTGCTGCATCAACTGGCCCAGCAGGGTCGCCTTTCCCGCCAACCCATTTCCGGCAAGTACCTATACACGGCTACCGATCCGGTCGTCCAACGACGACAACTTCTAACGCGCCGCACTGTGGAACTCCTGCCCACGGTGGCGGATACTTCCGCTCTGGAGGTTCCCGCCGAGGAAGTCAAAGCCGCCATTCTGCTGTTCTACAGTTTGCTCGATGAGCAGCAGCGACGCCTCTATGCCGGCCTGGAGTCCCTCAAGTTGGGCCGTGGCGGCGACCGCCAACTGGCCGACTTTCTCGAACTCGATCCGCATACCGTGGCCCGAGGGCGGCAACAGTTGTTAGCCCAAGACGTGGAAATCGGCGGTGCACGCAGAGCCGGCGCAGGCCGCAAGCGCGTGGAAAAAAAACGCCCGAAATAATCGATGCCATAGAGATTCTTCTGGAGCACGATACCGCCGGCGATCCCATCACCGGGCTGAAATGGACCCGCAAGACGACCGAGAAGATCGCGGAGGTTCTTCAGCAGATCGACATTCCGGTCTCGGCCAACACCGTAGCTCGCCTTCTCCACCAGATGAATTTCTCTTTGCGTGTCAACCGCAAGCAGATCGCCACCAACTCCAGCCCATATCGCGATCAACAGTTCCAGCACATCTGCTCGCTTCGGACTCACTTCCAGCATCAAGGCCTTCCTATCATCAGCGTCGATAGCAAGAAACGCGAAATGATCGGCAATTTCAAAAACGCCGGCGCCAAATGGGACCGATCTCCCGTTCTGGTCAACGATCATGACTTCCTTACCGATGCCAGCGGCGTCGGCATCTCCTACGGCATTTACGACCCGCCCCACAACCGCGGTTCCGTCTACGTCGGCATCTCCCACGACACACCGGCCTTTGCCGCCCATTCCATCGCCACTTGGTGGAATCGCGAAGGAACCCGCCGCTATGGCCGTGCTCCCAGGCTTCTGCTCCTGGCCGACTCCGGCGGCAGCAACAGTTGCACTTCCTGGGCCTGGAAGATCGAACTCCAACGTCAGCTATGCAATCGCTTCGGCCTCGCAGTCACCATCGCTCACTACCCTACCGGCGCTTCCAAATGGAACCCCATCGAGCACCGCTTGTTCTCAGAGATCTCAAAAAACTGGGCTGCCGAGCCTCTGGACAGCTATGAAAAGATGCTCAAATTCATTCGCACCACCAGCACTCAAACCGGACTGGTCGTCACCGCCTATCTCGACCGAAACGAGTACCCAACTCACCTTAAACCCGACCCACAATTGATTTCTTCACTACGCCTCACTCCCGACAAACTGCTGCCCCGCTGGAACTATACGATTCGACCGAATCTGTGAAGTAATTTTTACGCCGTCCCTAAGAGTGCGGGATGGAAAATCTCGGCGTTAGAGGTTACAGGCAAGTCGAGATTGTCCGTGGCCAAGCCCCCTGCGACTAAGACCGTACCATCACCGAGAAGCGTGGCCGTGTGAACCGCGCGGACGGTGGACATGTTCGCGATCCTGATGAACACTCCCTTGAGGGAATCGTAGATCTCGGCGCTGCCGGCGAGATCGCCACCGGCGAATAAGACACTGCCGTCGGGGAGCAGCGTTGCGGTGTGGCCCTCCCGGGCGACAGTCATATTGCCTGTCCTGGAGAAGGCCTGGGTGGCGGGGTTGTAATGTTCGGCGACGAAGGATCCTCCATCGCCGGCGCCAACGTCGCCGCCCGCAATCAGAACCTTGCCGTTCATCATCAGGTTCGTCGTGGGAAAGTCGTGGTTTGTTTCCGTGTATCCCGCAAAGGCGAAGGTGCCTCTCAAGGGGTCGTAGAGTTCGGCGTGGCTAAGAACAAGATAAGGTGGCGGACCAAGCTGGAGATCGCTCTTGGTGACTAATATCTTGCCGTCCGGGAGCAAGTTCGCCTCACTAGCGATTCCCGCTACGGTCATCTTGCCGGTGGGGGCAAAAGTCCCGGTGTCGGGATCATAAAGCTCAGCACTGCAGCAACCTGCCCCGTCCTGACTCGGGTAGAATACTCCTGCAATCAAAACCTTTCCGCTATTCAGCAACGTGGCAGTATGGCCGAACTGAGGCGCGGACATCTGCCCCGTGCCACTGAAGGCGCCTGTTCGGGGATCATAGAGTTCGGCGCTCGCGAGGGGTGAAAAAAAGGCGCCGCTGTTCTTTGTGATAACTCCTCCAGCGATTAAGACCCTGCCGTCAGGAAGCAACGTGGCCGTATGCCGGCTGCGGGGCGTAGTCATGTTACCAGTCGCCGTAAACGTGCCAATGCGAGGATCGTACAACTCAGCGCTGGACTGGGTATTGAAGCCAGTAGTGTCGCCGCCGGCAAGCAAGACTCTGCCGTCGGCGAGCAGGGTAGCCGTGTGCCCGCTGCGCGGCGTAGTCATGCTGCCAGTCGCCGTGAATGTGCCTGGGGATTGCGCATAGCCGAATAGTCCCACTACGCACGACAGTAGAGCGAGCCTTATCCTCACGTCTGACACCTCCGAAGAACTATTGAACGCCGGCAGGCAGCATCACGCGCACCTTGTTGTAGTTTGGATCGGAAAGATAGATCCTTCCCTGGGCTCCAATCGCTAACCCTGCGGGACTACCAAGCTCGACGGCGGCGCCGGGCGCATCCGCGGAAATGCCGGAACCATTCGCCGCGACCGTAGTAATGATCCCGGTGGAAGTCACCTTGCGAATTCGAGTCCCTTCCGCAATAAACAGGTTGCCGGCTTGATCGGCGGCAAGGGCGGCAGGGAAATTCATTTGGGCTTCGGTGGCAAGTCCGCCATCTCCGGAGTAGCCGAGGACAATCGCACTACCCGCTACCGTCGTGATGATCCCATCGGGCGAGACTTTCCGGACGCGCACGTTTCCGTCGTCCGCAATGTACAGGTTGCCAGCGCCATCGATCGCTAAACCCGTAGGGTTGATGCCGTGAATATGATCGGTAATCCCGAGTTGTGCGCTGACGGCGGGGCCTCCATCGCCGGAGAAACCGGGGACACCGGTGCCGGCAAACGTCGTGATGATCCCATCGGGCGTGACCTTGCGCACGCGGTTGTTTTCCGTGTCGAGGATGTACAGGTTGCCGGAGCGATCCACCGCGAGGCCGCTCGGGATCGTAATTTGCGCGGCCGTCGCGGGGCCACCGTCTCCGGAGTAGCCGAAGGCGCCAGTGCCGGCCACACTAAGAATAGTCCCGTTGGCGAGGACCTTTCGAACACGTGAGCCATCGCCGATATACAGATTCCCTTGGCTGTCGGCAGCCAGCCCCAGGGGAGACTGGATCTGCGCGGATGTTGCCGGGCCACCATCGCCTGAGAATCCGGATACTCCGGTGCCAACCGCGGTGGTGATCACGTTGGTGCCTGGAGAAACCTTACGGACACGGTAGTTCTCCGAATCGGCAATATACAGATTACCCAACGGATCGACTGCAAGACCGCGGGGCCCGTTGAGCCGTGCATTGAGCGCCTGACCGCCATCGCCGGAGTAAAAGGGTGACGCGGCGTTGCCGGCGATCGTGAAGATCACTCCGTCCGAGTTCACCCTGCGAACGTAGAAGTCACTGGCAATGTAGAGATTGCCCGCGTTGTCGAGGGCGATGGCTTCGACGTCTATCCGCTCGCTTGTGGCAGGTCCTCCGCCAAAGAGAGCGCTTCCGCCGCCGGCGACCGTGCTGATGGTCCCGTCCGGGGACACCTTGCGCACTCGAGATACATCGGCGATGTAGAGGTTGCCGCTGTCATCGAGCCCTACGCCGGTAGGGCCGATCAATTGGGCGTTGGTAGCAGGACCGCCATCGCCGCCATCGCCGATTTGTCCGTTGCCGGCGACCACTGTGAGTGTTCCAGCCGGGGACAACTTGCGGACGTAGGCACCGCTTGCGAGGTACAGGTTGCCCGATTTGTCAACCGCAATGCCGGAGGCGCCAACCTGCGCGACTGTGGACATCACGCCGGTCGGCGAGACCATGCGGATTTGCCCAAGGTCCGCGATGTAGAGATTGCCTTGGACATCGATCGCCAGGCCCCCGGGATAGTCCAGTTGTGCTCCAGTGGCCAGGCCGCCGTCACCCGCGTGCCCGGCCGTGCCGTTTCCCGCGACGGTGGTGATGATACCTCGGGCGACCCTGCGGACGCGGTGATTCCCAGCGTCGGAGAAGTACAGACTACCGGAGTTGTCCAATACGAGCCCTCCGGGAAAACCGAATTGCGGTTCATCGGACGGATCGGCAGCGAACAAGCGCGCATCGGGCGCGGGGCCGCCATCTCCCGAGTAGCCGGCTTGCGAGGTTCCGGCAATGCGGGTGATCGTTCCGAGCCGTACCGATACCTGGAAAATACAATTCAGGTTGGTGACGAAGTAAATGTTGCCGATCTGATCCGCCGCAACCGCGGTTGCGTACCCGATCGCCTCGTTGACTGCCGCGCCTGCGTCCGGAGGTGGCGCTCCGCCCACATATGTGGCAACGACATACTGCGGCGGCTGAGATGCCGCTGCGACCGCGATGGTCACTCCATCCTGGCTGGTCGCATTTCCGATCTTGACCAGGACCGGAACCTGAGTGCCGGCTTGGACGGCGACGGGGATTGGGACATCGATTTCGGTTAATCCGGGCGATACGTCCCTGGCCCCGCCGGGAAGGGCCGAACCTCCGATCGAAACGAGCGCCGGTCCAGTAATCCCCGTTGCAAAAAGCGTGACCAGTTCGCCGGTCTTGGCTGGATTCGAGGCGGAGTTGAGGGAGCCATTCTGATTAAGCGCGACCGCTTGTCCTTTCCCGGAAGCATCGAGCGTGAACAGCCCGGGAGCCACGGGTGCAAGGCTCACCGTGAACGGCGAGGATGCTCTGCCCTCGTAAGTGACGGTGACCTGTGCAGCCGGAGCCGACGCCAGATCGGGCACGAGGGCTGCAACCTGCGTGGCCGAAGTGTAGATCAAGAGCACAGGAATCCCGTTGAATCGCACATCGGTTCCAGAAAGCTGGGCGGAGTATCCCGCGGGAGTTGCGGAGACGAGTTGGGAAGGTCCGAGTCCGGAGCCCGTAATCAGCACGATCTCGCGAGAGGAAATCGGTGTCGAATAGCTGGCCGCGTTTGCAACGCCGGAGATGGTTGGGGTGCTCAATCCTTCGGCTCCAGTAACCGTCTTGAAGACGCCACTCGGGCCAGAGGCGTACAACACGGCTGGATTGTGCGGGTCCATGGCCAGCCCAGTCACGCTCAAGTCGGCAAGCCCGGAGTTGACGGCGAACCAGTGATCGCCGCCATCGAGACTCTTGAAGACGCCGCCGTCGCTGCCGACATAAAGTGTCTGCCGGCTGGTTGGATCGATAATGACCGGAGCGCTCCGGCCCATACTGAGACTGGTGATGCCGTTGTTAATACTTTGCCAGGTGTGGCCGCCATCGGGGCTGCGAAATACGCCTTGTGTCCGCGCCGCTGCGTAAACTGTCAACGGCGAGTTCGGATCGATGGCGACGGTCCAGGCGGGCACATTCATCACGTTGGTCCAAGACTGTCCGCCGTCTTCGGAAAGATAAAAGGCGGTTGCAGTCGAGGCGAATAGCCGTCCGCTTTTGCTCGGATCGGGGGTCAGGAACGTAATCGCGCCCGACAGCCCGGTTCCCGCCGGTTTCCAAGCATCTCCGTGGTCGGTGCTCTTGAATACTCCCTCGTTTTGCGTGCCGGCGTAGATGATATTCGGGCTCAACGGATCGACGGCTACCGCTATCACGTAAACCGCGGCGGTTCCGAAACGGCGGACGGACCAAGTTTGTCCACCATCCGTGCTCTTAAAGAACGGGTTACCGACCATTCCGCCGGCATAAATCAGCCGCGAATCCGAGGGATCGAAGGCGATTCCGCGCGATCCGTACGCGGTGAAGCCCTGT
>DATJVZ010000035.1:0-7606 GCA_035501575.1 Terriglobales bacterium
GGTCATGAGAATGTTCCCTATCTGCTCCCAGGACAACGGCCCGGCGTAGCCGCTCGTCGGAAAACCGACGGACGACCCTTTAACTTACTGGATTCACCGGCAGACGGTATGCTGCGAGCCATTTCCGAGCCTGTGGTGGGTTCCCGTTGCTTCTGCGAACGCCCCTTCAACAAAGGGGAGACGAACAAGTGCAGGCGGGAGTGCTTGGAACGCTCGGAGATATGGGGAGGAAACGATTCAGTATGAACTCTGCCGACGTGTGCGAACCGAGGAAAAGCGATTCGGGGAGGGGTGGCAAGCGTTACCTTGCGCTGGGCTCGAAAAGTCTGACTCCGGGAGAAAGAAAAGAGACTGTGCTCGCAGTACGCCGACACGAGCGATCCCGAAGTACAGCACAGGCTCGATTCGAGCAAAAGCTCCACGGAGAAAAAGGGGTGATGGAGCAAGGCATGGTATCTCCGGCCCTCGACCGCCGGAGGTCATGGGCTAGCTGATGGATGAGAGCATCCACAGCAGCTCGTGATTCGGCCCGTGTTCCCCTTGAGAAGTCAACCCTTCACTTGGCAGAGTTCTCCCCCGCAGACAAAACCGAAACGGCACGAGGAAGACCGTGCCGGGCAAGTCAAGCAGGTCTTGCAGCGAGTCGGCTTGACCATCGCCCAGGTGTCCGCTCTGACGGGTATGCGCTACGGGAAGAAGTCTTCCTATTTCATCCCCCCGACCTTCCTTTTCCGACAAAAGCGGGGGATCACCCCGCATATTTGTCAGATCGTGGCTCTTAGCGAAATCACGGGTTATCGTTTTACCGACTGGCTGAATGTCTGTGGGTTTGATCTAAAGCTGATTCTCACCCTACAGCTTAGGATTCACACCGAACGCACTGCGATCGTCACGCCGGCTCACACGTTTCCCGAGCACGGTTCCACCCTTGTGGCGTGGAACTCGAGACCCCAGACGAACGGGCGCTATTTCTTCGCTAAGATCGGCAGCCGTGACGCTGTCGTTTACCCAAGACTTATTCCGGGCAGCATTGTGCGGGCCGACCGATCCTATTCCCCGCACGCTCTTGATGATGCGTCATCCGCAGACCGTCTGTGGCTGGTAGAACACTCCGGCGGCCTCACATGCTGCCATGTGAAGCGGGTCGACACGGAGCACGTAGTCCTGCTGCCGAACCGTCCCCCGTTGTCATCTTGGCCGCTGCACCTCTCGCGGGAAGCGCGAATCCTGGGTTTGGTGGATCTCGAACTACGCCCTCGCGAGACGACGCAGTTCGAGCCCATGTGCGCTCCGACGAAATCTGATCTGTTTCCTATGACGCCACACGGCCGCAACACGGGCTTTTCCAAGCTCCTCCGGGTCTCGCGCTCGCGCGCCGGCCTTACGCTTCGCGCAGCTCACGAAATGACCCGCCGGGTTGCCACGCTGCTCGAAAATCGACACTACCGGATCGCCTTGGGCATGCTGTCAGACTACGAAGCCGTGGACAAATTGCCCAGACACGTTGCGAAAATCATGTCACTCTGCATTGTCTACGGCATCGACCCTTGGGAGCTGATCGAGGCTAGTGGGATCCATATCGATGATTCGAACAAACCTACGCTCTTCCCAGAGGACAGCAGCACTGACTTGCAGCAGAGTGCATGGCTCCCTGTTGAGAGCGAGAGAGGTCGGCTGGAAGGAAAGCAAGAGATCTGATTCCTGGCTGTTCAAGCCTCTGCTTTCGGAATCGGATGCGAGAAGCAGTCGCTCAACGCGTGGCAGTCCAAACTTTCCCGCCTTCCTGCTCCCGTGATCCCGGCCGGCCACAACATTCTGGTGACAGTCACGATCCTGGGCGCGGCGCCTCCCCCTCCTTATATATGGGTCGATGCGAAGAAGAGCGCGTCCGCTTGGAGTTAAGGCCAAAACCAACAAACTGGAACGATTAGCCGGGACTGTTCAGTTCTTCGTTGCCGGATCTTCTGAGAGCCGGCTTAGACATTACAATTACGGAAGTCGCCAGCGATCACCATTCCGAATCCTACGGGTGGCCGGCAGCGAGGTTACCAGCCTTAGACCGTATGTCCCGACTGGCAGCTGAATACCGAAACCGATGAGAAGGCGCCGCACATTAATTTCTTCCCCCCTCGCATGGCGAACGGCCGCAGCTCCTGTACCGCCGCCCATCATTCCGGTTCTTGCTGAGCGCGGTGGTACGCAGCTCAAAACTCCGCGAGCGGTTGCGTTAATCGACACCCGGGAGCAGAATCCGCTCGATTTGTCTCGTTTTGACGGCTGGTTCGCAGGTATCGAAAGGAAGGCACTCAAGCTGGGCGATTATTCGATCGACGGGTTGGAGGATATCTGTGTGGTAGAGCGGAAGGACCTCTCGGACTTGATCTATTCCTGCACTACCAATCGTTCAGTCTTCATCAATCGTCTTCGGCAAATGGCCCGCTTTCCGCATCGTCTGCTGCTGATCACCAGCACGCTAAGCGAGATAAAGTCTCCCCAGCCTCATGCCGGAGTGAATCCGAACCGAATTACCCAATCCTTAATTGCCATGCTGGCCGGGCTGCAGGTGCCTTTCCTATGCAGTGAAACCCATGAGTTGGGCGAAGAGCTCGTGGCCTCGTTTCTCTACCAGGTTCATCTTTACCACTGGTTGGAAACGAATCATTACGGACGGTTTCTGAGCGACAATGACCTATAGAGCTATCACCCAGGCAAGATGAGAAACGTGTACCAGGCCGCACTCTCGGTCATGACAATAGTCTCGAATCAGATTGCAATGACACAAGCTAACCTCGATCGGGCAAACGCGCTTTCAGTCTGGCTGTAGTGCGCGCCGCCGGGTTCCCTAGGCAGGCGGCAAGAGGTGTTCTATCCGGCGTGACCGGAACAGTGGGCTGGGCCCAGTCTGCATTGTAGGTGGCCTGAAGGCGGTCGAGGATTTCAGGCTCGCTCACGATGATGCCGCACTCACGGTTGTCATCGAGGGAGACGCAGGAGAAGTTCTCCGAGCCAATGTAGGCCTGAGCGTCTGGCGTCTGGTAATCGGCCAGTGCCACCTTGGCGTGGATGTACATCTGGTGTTGAACTCCCCCGGTCACAAAGGGAAACGATTTGCACACGGCGTTCACGTGGCCGCTCTCGAGGTAGGTGATCCCCTGCGCATTTCCGTTGGCTTTGCCCTGGCCGCTGAGCACGGCAGCGATGAATCGCACCTTTACGCCGCGCTTCGCAGCTGCGACCATCGCCCCGAGTGTCCCCGGATCATCTGCCTCCTCCGAATAGATGTCGAGGGTTTTCTTGGCGTCGTTGATGAGGGCGGTCAGCTTCGTGCGCGAGTTGACCGGACTCCACACCATAGAGGCCACCTTGGGAACGATCGGCTTGTTGCTCCAATCGGCCGAGAATACGGCTGCAATTTCGTCTACTTCTGGCGGTACGGTGGTGACAATCCCAAAATCGCGGGTATCGCTGAAGTATTCACTCGTTAGATTAAACGTCATCACGATGCCGGTGGAACCGTCGATGACGAATGCCTTTTCATGAGTAACCTCAAATTTGGCCGGGGCCGGCCGGCACTCAATACCCGCTGCCTTCAGTTGCTGAATGACAGGCAGAATTTCCCGCTGTTGCACATCAGTCGGGAACGAGTACCAGTCGTAGAGCACACGTACTGCGACCTTCCTTTTTTGGGCGGCCTTGAGGGCCGCTACGATCTGGGGATCACTAAGCTCGTAGATGGTTAGCTCGATACTCTTTTTGGCGGCATCCAAGGTATTCAGGACCAAAGTACGGCCGTCATCGGGCTCGACAATTAGGGTGCGCGATGGGCTCATGTTCGTTTCTCTTTCTTCGGCGCTCCCACGCGCAGGTCTTAAGCGACACCGATCAGTCCCCTCTAGGGCGACCATAGGCGTCGCCGGCCTTACCCAACCGCGTCCCTCACCGACAGACCGCTAGGGAGAGAAGGAACGGCTCGTTGATTTCCACAAAGAGTAACCAAACCTCTTAATTGTGTTGCGGTGGACAGCTGTAATAGGTTTAGCACAATGCCGATTCGTCGATCCTAAGCCTGTCGCTTTGGAGGGCGCGGTTTGAACAATCGACCGTTCGGGTGCCGAAATTCACTTTTGCATGCCGAACGCGGGTGGCAATGAATCACCTCGTCTCGTTTTTTGCGTCATTCGGATTGGCGCTGTTCTTAACCTGGTATGTTCGCAAGATCGCGGTTGCGAACAAGTGGGTGTGCGCCGCACCCAGCGACCGTCATCTCCATATCGCTCCCATGCCGCGAGTCGGCGGCGTAGCCATCGTGCTTACCTTCTTTTCTGTTACCGGCGCACTCGCGCTTATAGCCCGACTCATCGGTCGACAGTTCGGCTTTCTCACCGAAAGTTGGCTGGGGCTGCTCGAGCCTGGACTTCTGATCTTTGCCGTTGGGTTATATGACGACTTCAGGAGCACTAGCCCTTATGTTAAATTTGGCGCCCAAGTTGGGGCGGCGATTTGGTTGTTCGCCAACGGGTACCATATTGCGTCGGTCCCACTTTTCTTCGGTGCAAGAGAACTGGGCTTCTATCTCAGCCTGGGGGCGACCATTTTCTGGGTCGTACTCATCACCAACGCATTCAACCTGATCGATGGATTGGACGGCTTGGCCGCCGGCTCGGCACTATTTTCCGCCATCGTAATGTTCGTTATTTCGCTGGTGACCGGCAATTACTTTGTATCGATGAGCAGCGCAGTCCTGGCCGGGTCGATTCTCGGGTTCCTCCGCTACAACTTTTACCCGGCCACGATTTTCCTCGGCGATTCGGGAAGCCTGTTCATCGGATTTTGCTTGAGCGCGCTGGGGCTGGCCAGCAGCGAGAAATCTCACACCATGATCGCCGTTGGCATACCGGTAGTGGCCTGTGGCTTTCCGGTGGTGGAGACCGGCCTTTCCGTCTTGCGCCGGTTCATGAACGCCAGGCCGTTGTTTGCCGCAGACCGTGAGCATATCCACCACAAACTTCTGGCTATGGGGATATCGCAGAAGCGAGTGGTGATCATGCTGTATGCCGTCTCCGCGCTGTTTGCAGCGACCAGCTTGTTGTTACTCAACCGGAGCGGCAAGAGCATGACCCTTGCTTTGCTGATTGTCGCGACCGTGGTGTGGGTGGCGCTGCAACGGCTGGGCTACCTGGAGGTTAGGGAGTTGCAACGGGTTGCGTTACGCACGATCGAGCAGCAGCGCATCATGGCCAATAATCTCAGCATACGGCGAGCCTGTGAAAGCCTGAGAGGATGCTCTTCTTTCTCCGAAATGTGCCTCATTTTGGAGGAGGCATTTTCCCAAAATGAGTTTGACCGCTTTGAACTCAGATTCCTACTCGCTAATGATGCCTTAGGCGGAACAACACGCTCTTCAAGAGACAAGGGAGGAGAACTGTATTTTGCCTGGGTGAAACCCGGTAAGAGCGCTGTGCCGGAGGATTCCTGTTGGTCGTTGTCTTTGCCAATCTCCTCTGCCAGGAGTTGGCAACAGGGAGCCTTAACCTTGTTTCGAAGGAGTAGTTTGGCCCCTCTGCGCATCGATGTGAATTTGCTCACCTCTTATTTGCAGCCATCGGTTTCTGCGGCCCTTGCCCGGGTAGGGAATGTGACTGAGCTACCGTTACTACAGAGCCAACAGCATTTCGCCGCCACCGCCTCGTAGTTTGTAAAATCCGGAACCTTATTTTGGGGCTTATTAAGTTGGTTGACCCGCTTTCGGATAGAATAACCGGAGCAACCCGGACTACAAGATCGTCCCGCGCCAGTGCGTCCCAGTAGCGCTGTAGGGCCCTGTAAGTTCAATTTACGCATCTATTGTGTTTCGTTGGTTTAACATGGAGCCTCATGCAATTTGCCAGCGCCAGATCGGTTGAGCCTGGAGCACAGACTTTACCGCCGAGCTCAGACCGCGGTAGCGCCGCGCCGGAGTCTCTGAGTAATCTCGACGACTGCGGGCCGATTGTCGAGCGTGCGTTAAACTGCACCGGGGCAACCGGCGCCATTCTAGCAACATGGCGCGACCAGGATATGGTCTGTGTAGCGACCGCAGGCTCGCTGACGCCTCCGGTGGGAACGAAGCTCGAAACGCGGACGGGCTTTTCCGGTAGATGCATATACCTCCGTCGTCTATTGCGCTGCGATGATACCGAGAACGATTCCCGTATTGATGGCGAGAAATGCCGTGCCTTGGGGATCCATTCGATGGCTGCTGTACCGATCGAGGCAAACGGAGTGGTATTTGGCCTGCTTGAGGTCTTCTCCCGGAGAGCACACGCCTTCAGCGAAATCTCCGATCTCGATTTGGAGTTCTTAGCGAGGAGCCTGGTGTTGGTCGGAAGGCGCGGGCCGCAGCCTATAGGAGATAAGTCGAGCAGTGCAGAAAAGGAGCCGGGAAACACCGAGGATGAGTCGCGTGTAGACTCGGATCGCCAACTGATTTCTTCTTTCTTGCGCTTCAAGTCCAACTATTACAAGTTGGGTCTGGCGTTGACGTGCTTGGCAATTGCCGGTTTCAGTTGGCTCAAGTTGGGCAGAACCGTTCTGGCTCCGACCCGCGCCGATGTGCAGACCGCGATCCAAAATATCAACCAACCTGAACCGGCAATCGAGGGTACGAACGACCTGCCGGAGATCGCCACGCTGGCCGAGCAGGGCGACGCTGCGGCTCAATTTGCTCTTGGCGCGCAGTATGCGACGGGCGACAACGTTCAGCAAGACTACACCCAGGCCGTGCGTTGGTTTTCGAAAGCGGCGGAGCAGGGTCACGTTCTCGCCCAAGCCACTCTGGGGGCCTACTACTTGGCCGGAAGAGGGGTTCCGACGGACCTGAGCAAAGCCTACTTCTGGTCCATACTGGCGCAGGCGGGCGGCGACCAGGCCAGCGAATATCGCGTCAACCTTATTAAATCGCGCCTGTCACTCAAGGAGATCTTAGCCATCACCCAACAGGCCAATAATTGGTTGAAACTGCATCACCAGATCACGCCAAAAGAGCTGAACGCTCAGCCTTGAGATATGCTGCAATCGCTCATGGCTTCCCCACCCGGACCAAGTACTCCCGTACGAAGATAGACTCTTCTAAAGCTTTTTGGGCCTCAGAGCGACCCTTTGGGTCTCCCCCGAGTTCAAAGATGGGAATGTGTAAACCCTCGTTCTTCATTCCAGGCAGCCTCAACGCTTGCAAAGGTTTATCTCGAGCATCCGACGACTCAAAGCAAACCTCCGATTCCCCCTGAAGCAAGCTTTCATGGCTGAGAACACGCCAACCTGGGTTCAAGCTCACTTATGGCACATTCTCTTTTAATAAGCCGTTTAGCGGAAACTTCGGCGCCAAAGAGGTCCCACAGCTCGCTGGTTTTGTCTTCTCGTAATCAAAGGCGGAAGCAGGGAGTTTCACGCACATTACTGAGGTACATGGCCGCGGAATTACTGAGGTACACACGCCGAGGATATGTTTACCGTACCCATTTTATTGCGTAAATTTACCCCAGCCCATTCTCCCCAAATTGCTGATTCCTCGTCCATTTGGAGTGACCAGTGGTCACGTCTGAGAGTCTCGAGTTCGCGCTCTTGCCGG
>DATJVZ010000036.1:0-54500 GCA_035501575.1 Terriglobales bacterium
GATCGAGTTTGGCGGCCGTGATGGGGACGATGACTTGGTGATGGATGAGGAGCGCCTTCAGATGCGCGTCGCCGTTGTCTTCGCCCGTCTGGTGGTGGCGGTAATTCGGATCCGCCGGAGCCAGCTTTTCCAGCCACTCGGTGATGTCCTCGATTAATCCTGGTTCGTTGTCATTCACGTATACTCCCGCGGTGATGTGCATGGCGGACACCAAGACCATGCCTTCCTGGACGCCGCTTTTGGCGACGAACGCCTCAATTTGAGGGGTGATATGGACATAGGCGTGCCGGGTCTTGGTATGAAACTTCAGGTATTCGGTCTGAACTTTCATGGTCTGACTCCTTCGACAATCGGAAAGAATTCTAAAGCGAATCCAGATTTCGGAGCCTCGATTTCGCCGCCGGCGGTAGGAGGGAGGCGGCGGACGAGCGTACCCCAATGAAATCGCGTTTCCCCCGTGTTTTCCACACGAACGGACGCTGACGAAAGAGATCTCTAGCAGACCGTGCGGTCTATGGCAGACTGCCTTTAGCTAGAGGTGGGGGGAGGGCGCTCTTCGTCGTGCTGAAACTGGATTACCTGTCCTGTGTGCTTACCGTGATATCGACCCTTCTTGTGGGCAGGCGCTGGTGGGGAGGTTGGGTTCTAGCCGCAATCAATAGCGTGATCCTCTGCGTGATTGGCTATCGCACGTCGCAGTTAGGATTCATTCCCGCGAACATATTCTGCATGGTGCTCTATGGGCTTAATGTGCGCTCGTGGAGAAGAGCCGGGAGCCCTGATTCTTGGAAGATTCCTAGCCCCAAGACGCACGTTGGCGTTGCAGCCTCAAGGTAGCTCCATCCATCCGCTCTGCTGTTGTCGCCCCACCGGATTTCAACTTCGGGGAAGCATCGGCAACGCCGTTCAAGTTTGTCGCTTGTATTGGTCGAAAGCGGCGAGAAAACGATCGAGGTCCTGCTTGGACAGGTAATAGGGCGTAGACAGCCGCAGTTTCGAAGGCTCGCCACCGCGAATCCTGATCTTATGTTGCTTCCACATCCAATTTTCAAGCTCCATGCGGTGGATGGGCGGGACGTTCACCGTGGCAATGGCACATCGCAGGCTGGCATCGGGCGATGTCCAGGACTCCGCGCCCCGCGCCGTCATCTCCCTCAGAATGTAGTCGCACAACTCGCGGTGCCGCTGCTCGATCCGCTCCATGCCGATGTCGTTCGCTAGTTGAATCGCAGCCCGCAGTCCCCAGAGAGAAGGAACATTCGAGGACCCGATACGCTGGAATCGCTCGGCCCGCAGCTGCGGTTCGTCCCAGCCTTCGGTAGCAATGGTGTTCCAAATGCGATCCATCACTTCCTCACGCGCGTAAAGGAATCCCGATCCTTTCGGTGCCTGCAGCCATTTGTGAGGGCTTGAACTGTAGAGGTCACAACCGAGCCGGTGCAGATCGAGGCGCATCATGCCGGTTACGTGGGCGCCATCGACGGCCGATATGATCCCTTTGGACCGGGCCAAAGTGCACAGCTCTTTGGCCGGCAATACCACGCCCGTCGCGGTTGTGATGTGGCTAAAAAACATGACGCGCGTACGCGGCGTGATAGCGTCCTCGAACAGATTCAACACCTGACTGCTGCTGGTGACCGGTTTGGGCAGAGTGACTTTCTTGATTACGATCCCGTAGCGCTTGGCTCTCAGGTTCCAGGGATGTTCTCCGCCCGGGTGCTCCTGGTCGGTAATGATCACCTCGTCCCCGGCCTGCAGATCGATGCCGTTTGCGATATAACTGTTGGCCTCGGTGGCGTTCCGCAACAGGGCGATCTCGTCGCGACTTGCGCCTACGAACTCGGCCAGGGGATCGCGAAATTCGTTCCAGGCGGCATAACCCCAAATCGGGTAATCTTCGGGATCCTGCTGGTCCATTCTTTCGGTGCTGTTGTAGCCCGCAAAGACTGCGCGCAACACCGGCGCCGGACTGGATCCGACGGTGCCATTATTCAGATAGACTTCGTCGGGCGGGATGAGAAACTGCTTGCGGAGTTCGCTCCAGTAAGCGTCCTGATTGCGCCCGTACAATGCGCTGTCGGGCAGGGAAGTGGGGGCTTTCTCAAGCTGCGCGAGCAAGCTTGGCCGAACTGTTACCGTGGCGGCGATGCCGCCCGCCGTGAGCGTGAGAAACTGGCGACGGTTGGGCAACGAGCTCTCCTTTCGGCCTTCCATTTCCCTATCCTTGACGGGGTATGTTCCGACCGGGCGGTTCAAGAGGAAGGCGACGCCGGTCGCGGCCATAGTACGACCCTCGACGGGCGATGGCAAGCTATTGAGAACAGAAGCTAAAAAGCGATTCTACCCGGCGAGATAAGGGAAACCTTTCACCCCGATTATGCGTCCAATCTGGTAGAGGATTTCTAGGGCGGAAGTGTCCGCCAAACGCGGTATAATCGTCGGTAACCCTCAAAGGGGGGTGTTATGAAGTTTCAAATACTGACCGCAGCTTTCCTGGTCTTGATTCTGGGTACCTCTGGATTGGCGCAGATGCCCGGCACCACTGGCCCCAGCCAAACGCCTCCCCCCGCTTCTGGCGATCCCGGGGTTTCGACAGGTTCTCCCCAAGCTCCTTCGACCTCGAATTCGCAGAGTACGGCTCCGACGGTTCAACCGGCAGATCCCGATAAGGTGAAGCACGATGGGGGCAAGGACGACGTCGACGCCATCGGCAACCGCAAGGTTGGCAAGCGCGGCTTGGGTGACTGGTATTCGCTCGAGACCGATATCAAGATGGGTCGGCAGTACGCCCAAATGGTCGATTCTTCCTCGAAGTTGATCAGCGACCCGGTCATCACCGAGTACGTGAACCGGATTGGGCAGAACTTGGTACGCAACTCGGATGCGCAAGTGCCGTTCACATTTAAAGTCATTGACTCCGACGTCATCAACGCTTTCTCGCTTCCTGGCGGATTCGTGTACATCAACACGGGAATTATCATGGCGGCCGATGAAGAAGCAGAGCTGGCAGGGGTAATGGCGCACGAGATTGCCCACGTCTGCGCCCGGCATGCAACCCGCCAGATGACCCGGTCACAATATGCCGGCCTGGCAACGATTCCCTTGATTTTCGTCGGTGGGGGTATCGGCTATGCCGTATACAACGCCGCTGGCTTGGGATTACCCATCGCATTCATGAGCTTCCAACGCAGTTTTGAGGCCGAGGCGGATTATCTTGGCTTGCAATACGATTACAAGACCGGCTACGATCCGCAGGCTTTCATCAGCTTCTTCGAGAAGGTTCAAGCAGAGGAGAAAAAGAAGCCCGGATTTATGGATAAGACCTTTGCCAGCCACCCGCAGACGCCCGATCGCATCGAAGCTTCCCAGAAGGAGATTGCGACGATCCTGCCGGCTCGACCGGAGTATGTTGTCAGCACTTCGGAATTTGACGACGTGAAGGCTCGCCTGGCGGAGATCGAAAACCGGCGCAAGCTGACCGACCACAAAGACGCGAACAAACCTAGCCTGCGGCACGCTTCCTCAACCAACGGCACCGATAACGGCAACGGCCAACAGAGCGGTGACGATCATCCGACTTTGAAGCGCCGCGACGACAGCAACAACAACTAAGAAAATCGATCCCCTTCTGCCCAAAGGCCGCTAACGACGCGGCCTTTGCCATCTTCGCTTCCGCTTTCAGGGGAGAGTTAGTTAGGGTCACAAACTACGAGCTGCGCCGATCGTCGGCGTAGAAGCGCCGGAGACGTGTCAACCAGCCAAACGATTCCGTGGCAGGCCAGTTCGAGGAATCCCCGAACATTTGAACAGGCGGTCAGCAAGTCCCCCCTAGAGAACACAACCGCGAATTTGACGACGTTTGCTCAGCTTCGGGGGAAAGCTACGCGGCTTGTTTGGTCTGGAAGGAACGCAGATATGCGCGTCGCTCCTGCGACGAGCTGATGAGTTTCATCTCTGTCCAGTCGTAGGGTAATTCTTTGCCGCAGTCGAGACACACGACGTAGGTACCGGTAAGGGCGGCCGCTTGGCTCCGGCGGGCCTTGGAACGAACCGTGATGGGAAAGCTGTAACGGCTGTGCCAGCAACCAAAGACGAAATCAAACATTTGCCCTAACATCCTCGGCCTCTCCCCCTGCGACTGCTATTCACTTAGATTCGGCTATGGCCCAAAAGGTTCGTCCGTTCTGGAGGGGCAACTCTTGGCTGTACAAGTAATTAAAGGTAGGTGTGGAAGTTGCTGTAGAGGAATGGATTGCAGGACTCCTAAAGGTTCCAGGCCAGGTGAGAAAAGAGTAGGGAAACGGGAGTTTTCGACAACCTCGGAGGAGAAATCGTCCTAGGCGTGTTCGGGGCCGACCTTCTTTTGCGCTTGGCACTTCGTGACGATGGCCGTGCGCAGGCGGGTGCGGAGGTCTTCGGGCAGCTCATAGAGTTTCGAATCCCGATAGATCTCGATGGTCTTTTTTGTTGTATCGCAGACCACGTAGCAGTTGTGGCACCAAGCGAGATGGTCTTCGAGTTCGGCCTTGGTGCGGTCGTCAATCATGCCGTCCAAGTAGTTGGTCAGCTCTTGCAAGAATTCAGCGCATTTCACTGGCTACCATCTCCACTGTCATGTTTTTTCCCGTCTCCGCTCGGCCGCCTCTGAAAGTAGCGGCTCAAACGTTCTCGCAACTGTAACCGAGCCCGCAGCAATCGAGACTTCACGGCCGGGATGCTGAGGTCCAGCGCCTCAGCCGTCTCCTCGGTTGACAAACCTTCGACGTCGCGCAAAACAAATACCGTTCGAAAACTCGCGGGCAATCCCTGGATGGTCCGCGTTAAAATCTCTCCCAACTCGGCTTGGCTGTACTGCTGCTCCGGGTTGGGGCTCCAATCCGCCACCTCACGAGGCAGCGAATCTTCTTCGGTTCTGACCTCTTCGTCCAGGGAAACGGTGCGTTCCGGGCGCCGTCGCCGCAACTTCATCAGCGCTTCGTTAACCGCGATCCGCACCAGCCAGGTATAAAACTTGGACTGGCCCTGAAACTGATTTAAGTTTCCGTATGCCTTGAGAAAGGCATCCTGCACTACGTCTTCAGCATCTTCTCGATTCTGCGTGATGTGCTGCGCAATGCGGAACACATTTCGATCATAGCGCCGCACCAACTCCTCAAAGGCTGCGACATCGCCTTCTTTGGCGGCCTGTACCAGCGCCAGTTCGTCACTGACGGGTGCCTCACCTACCTTGGCTTGGATGGTGCTCATTTCACGTCCGATGCAACAATTTTCGCGCCCGCGAAGGGGCGGATCTGCTATTTTACCTGGTATTGATCCCCAGTGCTTTGCGATTGTTAGACGAATCAGACGCGGTTTTGCCTGCTCCGGTTTGCCTGGATTTTTACTGGTGCGGATCTTGGCTGGTGAGCGAGTACTAAAGTCATCAGCGGAAGGGCGAAACTAGCCCTATAATCAGAACATTACGGCGGAATCGGGGAGAAAACGCGCCGGTTCCGGTCAAAGGTCAGTGGGGGAATGGCAGAGAACAGCAGCATTCGGAATGTCATAGGCAGCGTGGTCGAGGAAGTCCTCGAGGCACACCTGCCGCGCTTGCGTGAAGAGCTGACTGCGCGAGTACTCGAGCTCCAACCACAATTGGCGGATTCCCTCGGCTCGACCGCGAGCAGTGCCGACGATTTATTGAAGGTGGTGACGCTGATCCATGCGGGCTCGACCCAAAAGGAAATCCTGCGCGCTCTGCTCGAAGGCACAACCCGGTACTGCGGGCGCGCCGCCCTGTTTGTGGTCAAAGCCGGAAGCGCCACCGGTTGGCAAGGACGCGCCTTCGAAAAAGACAACCTCAAAGATTTTGCTTTGGATGTCCGGGCCCCGGCACCGGCCCGAGTGCTCGAAACCAAAGTCTCAGCCCGCTCGCCTATTTCGGAGATGGATTCGAGGTTCATCTCCCAGTTCGGTGCCCCGGCGGACGATCAGGTCTTGCTGTTCCCGCTCTTGCTGAAAGAGAAGATTGCCGCGCTCGTCTATGCCGATGGCGGCAACGACGGTGTGGCGAAGATGGATGCTGCGGCCCTGGAGTTGCTGGTGGCTACGACCAGCGCCTGGCTCGAAGTCGCTTCCCTGCGCAAGCAGGCGGCGAAAGAAGGAGCAGGGGAGTCGGTCAGCGAACCCCCACCCGCACCCGCGCATTCGGCACCCGCGTACTCGGATCCTTTTGCCGGGCATGCGCCCCGGCACGTCGCTCCGCCTCCAGCGGAAGTTGCCGCGCCGGTCCCGGTGATGACTGCTCCGGCCGCCGCGCCAGCCGTGGTTCCCGCAGCCGCTGCTGCCGCGCCCGCGCCAGCCAGAGATGAATTTGCGGAAATGTCGGTGCAGGATGCGGAGATCCATCGCAAGGCGCAGCGCTTTGCCCGACTGTTGATGGATGAGATCAAGCTTTATAACCAGGCGAAGGTGTCCGAAGGCCGCAAGAACAAAGATTTGTACGATCGGTTGAAGGATGACATTGAGAAGAGCCGAGCCACTTACCTCAAGCGTTACGGCCATACGCCGGCCGCCAGCAAAGATTATTTTGCGGGCGAGTTGATCCGTAGTTTGGCGGAAGACGACGCTTCGCTCCTCGGCCCGAATTTCCGTCGCTAGCACCTGAACCCGAGAGCGCACCCACCTGGGAAACAACTTTAGCCATTCCAGCTTCTAAAAATCGAAGATAATAGGCAGAGTGGTCCCACGTCATCGCGTATCTGCCGTCCTCATTTTTGCCTTATCTCTGAGTAGCGGGAGAGTCTGGGCTCAGCAAGGCACGGGCGACTCTGCGACCACGGAGACTCAATCTACTCAGACTCAATCTACTAAGACTCAATCTACTAAGACTCCATCTGCCCAATCGACGAAGACTCCAGCGACCAAGAAATCCGCTACGAAGACTGCTGGCAAACCCTCCTCGAAAACCGCTGCCACCGCCCACAAGCACCCCTCGCCGCGCATAAGCCGCATGCATCAGGCGTTTGTCGCCTCTGCCAGCCTGAAACCGATGGCGCGCCAACTAATTCAGGATCGCAGTCCTGCCGCCTATGCCGGGGTTCGCGCCTATGCCGCGCGCCACGAGGGAGAAGACGCTGGCGCATTGGCCTGGTTGGTCATCGGATACGCGCGCATCCTCGATCATAACTATGCACAGGCGATCGACCCACTGAACCAAGCCAAGCCGCATGCAGGCGAGATAGGCGACTATGTGAATTATTATCTGGGCACTGCGTACGTCCAGACCAACCATCTCAGCGAGGCCCTCACCACCCTCAGCGGGTTTGACCAATCCTATCCGGACTCCTTGCTACGGCGGGACGCCCACGTTGCCTATGGCAACGCTTTGGTGGCGGATGGCCGACCGCACGACGCGATTGAATTGCTCGAAAATGATCGCCAGCCCATCCGGGCGGATCTGGAACTCGCCCTAGGCCACGCTTATGAGGCCGACAAACAGCCCGCGAAGGCGCTGACCATTTTTCGCAACTTGTACTACACGATGCCGCTCGCAGGAGAAAGCGAGCAGATTGAAGGCCAACTGACCAAGTTGGCCGCCCTCACCGGGGCTCCACCGGTCAGCCTTGAGATGCGGCGCACGCGGGCGGACCTGTTGGCCAAGGGCAAACAGTACGCCGAAGCCTCTCGGGAATACGGCGAGTTGGTGAAGGAAGTCGGCCCGGCCGATCGCCCTCTGGTCGAACGCCAGCTGGTGGAAGCCTTGCGGCGCTCTGGCCAGCTGAGGGAGGCCAAGAGCATTCTCGATGCAATTCCCGCTTCCACGCCGGAAGTCGAGTCCGAGCGCCTGTTTAATCTCGCAGAATTGGCGCGCAGCGCGAATGATGATGACGGTTTTCTGCACCGGGTAGACCAGCTCCGTAGCCAATACCCAACCAGCCCATACCTCGAGCAGGCCTTGCTTTCCGCGGGCAACATTTATCTCCTGCGCCGCGATTATGATCGGGCCATCGATTCCTATCGCGAACTCGACCAGCGTTTTCCGAACGCCGATCGCGCCTCCTACGCACACTGGAAAGTTGCCTGGCTCAGCCTTCGGCTGGGCCGGAGTGAGGACGCCAAGAAGGGGTTCGAGGAGCAGATTGCCCTTTATTCGTCTTCCGCGGAAGTTCCCGCGGCACTCTATTGGCGCGGACGGATGGCCGAAGAGGATGACGACCCCGCCCAAGCGCGGGCGTTTTATCAAAAGCTTTCCGAGCGATACCACAATTACTACTACGGGGTGCAGGCGCGCCAGAGGCTCAGGGAAGTCAAGGCCGATCACGAGCCCCAGCGTTACGCCCTACTCGATCGGGTGCCCCCGATGAGCGCCTCCGACAGCCTCTCAGCGGAGCAACTGCCCGAGGACAACCTGCGCGTTCAGAAGGCAGAATTTCTGGCCAACGGCGGGCTGCTCGAGTTCGCCTCGCGGGAATTAAGCGCGGCCGCCCAGGAGACTAAGGGAAACTGGGCGCCGGGGGAGACCGCACGCCTCTATGCGGAGGCCGGACGCTATGACATCGCCATCGAAACCCTGAAGCGTGCCTTCCCTAATTACTTCGCGGTGGATCTCCCTAGCTTGCCGCGTTCCTATTGGGAGACTCTGTTCCCCAAACCTTACTGGGCGGAACTGAAGACCTATTCGTCCAGCAACGGGTTGGATCCTTACTTGGTGGCATCGCTCGTTCGCCAGGAATCGGCCTTCAACCCGAACGCCGTGTCTCACAAGAATGCCATCGGGCTGATGCAGTTGCTGCCAAAAGTTGGCCGGGGAGTCGCCAAAGAAGAAAAGCTGAAGCACTTCAGCACTACCCAACTGTTCACGCCGGGCACAAATCTGCGCCTGGGAACACGGTACCTGCGCAGCATGGCCGACAAGTTTGGCAGTTTTGAATATGCCTTGGCCGCCTACAACGCCGGCTCGGATCGGGTCGAAACCTGGCTGGGAGCCGGCCAATACCGCGATCCGCAGGAGTTTGTGGAATCGATTCCGTTTACCGAGACGCGGGAATACGTCCAGAACATTCTGCGCAATGCCAACCTATACAGGCAGTTGTACGGCATGCCCTAGACCGGGCCCGGTTTTTACAAATTTTCATCCCGGCCAGTGGAGGCCCAGCGTAAAATGGTGGCTTTGTTGGTCGATGCTCTCCCCTCTGGCCCTAAATTCCACTATCGAGGAGCGATACGATGAAAGCCAAGCAACCAATTCCCGCCGGGTTTCACACCGTTACCCCGTCCTTATTCGTTCGCAACGCCGCGCAAGCGATTGATTTCTATAAGAAAGCGCTCGGCGCCGAGGAACGCATGCGGATGGCCGGCCCGGAGGGCAAGATCGGCCATGCCGAGTTGAAAATCGGGGACTCCATTGTCTTTCTCAGCGAGGAAAACCCCGCCTACGGCACCAAATCGCCGGAGGCGCTCGGAGGGATTAGCGGTGCCCTGTATCTCTACGTCGAGGATGTAGACAAGGCTTTTCAACGGGCGATTGACGCCGGCGGCAAAGCGAAAATGCCCGTGGCCGAGATGTTCTGGGGCGACCGCGTCGGCAACTTCACAGATCCCTATGGCCACAGTTGGACGCTGAGCACGCACACCCAGGACCTGACCGAGCAGGAAATGGAAGAAGGGGCGAAGAAGTTCTTCGCCGAGATGGCGCAAGCGCAGAAAAAGACCGCGTAATCACTCCAACCCCATTTGAACCCAGGAGGCACGAAGTCGCAGCCAAAGCGACCTCGTGTCCTCTCCAGTCCCACCTACGCGGACTTCTCCGCCGCGGAAGTCTTGGCGAACAGAATCTCGATCACCAACAACCCGGCTCCGCACACAATAGCGCTGTCGGCCAAATTAAAGGCCGGCCATTGATAACGGCCGATGTAGAACACCAAGAAGTCGGCCACCCGCCCGCTGAGCAAGCGATCCCAAAGATTGCCCACGGCACCGCCGAGGATAAGGGCGAGCCCGATGCCGGTGGTGGTCATGACATGGCTATTTCGCCAGAGCAGGGCGGATACGATCACCAGAGCTACCACCGAAAACAGCACCAGGATTGCAATTTTCCATTGGGTGGGAGAGTCGGCGAACAGGCCAAAGGCTGCGCCGCGGTTCTCCACCCGGGTCAAACGGAAGAATCCCGGAATCACCGGGACGCTGTCATGCAGAGAAATTTCTTTGGCCACGATCCATTTCGTTGCCCGGTCCAGCACGACCACCAGCAGGGCGATCAGAAGATGGAAGCGACGCATTACGTGAGGTTCACTCATGCGAATATCTCGAATCGTGACGCCGAGGCTCAAGCTCCGCTCCTTTTAGATTCGCTGGCAGTGGCGCCGGCTGCGATCTGTTTCAACACCGGACTGCAGCGTTCGCAAATGGTTGGGTAAGCCGGGTCCTCGCCGACATGAGTTGAGTAGTTCCAGCAACGCTCGCATTTTTTCCCCGCGGCCCGGGCGACTTCGACCTTCACTCCGGCTACGCCGTTGCCGGAGGGGGCTCGCTCGAGCTCAACCGCCGAGACGATGAACAAATAGCGAAGCTGGTCCTGGTATCGGGCCAGCACGGAGTAAACCGGATCGGCGGCCACCAGCGACACTTGCGCTTCCAGGCCCTTGCCAATCAGTTTTCGATTCCGCGCCTCCTCGAGCGCCTTCAGCACAGGTTCTCGTACCGCCACCAGGGTAGAAAAAGCCTCCTGTTGCTCGGCGTCGGTTTCGGCCACCGAGGCGTCCCCAAAAAGTTGTTCGGCCTCGGGAAAGCGATCGAGGTGCACGCTTAAGGGCCGGCTGGGCGAGGTTGGCAGATACCGCCAGACTTCATCGGCCGTGAAGCTCAGAATCGGGGCCAGCAGCCGAGTCATAGCCTCGAGAATCCGCCAGATCGCGGTTTGCGCCGAACGGCGGCCGACCGAATTGGGAGCGTAGGTGTAGAGCCGGTCCTTCAGCACATCAAAATAAAAGGCACTGAGATCGACCACCACAAAGTTATTGATGCGGTGATAAATCTTGTGGAACGCGAACTGTCCGTACCAGTTCTTGACCTCCTTGGCCAGACACCAGGTTTGCCGCAGCATGTGCTGGTCGAGGGCTTCCATCTGGGTGAAGTCCACGGCATGCTTTTCCGGGACAAAGTCGTACAGGTTGCCCAAGACGTAGCGAAACAGATGGTTTCGAATAGCCCGATAATTCTCGGCGATCGCCTGCATCAAGCGCTCGGAACCGACCACGTCCTCTCGGAAGTCCACCGAGGCCGCCCACAGGCGTACGATTTCCCCGCCCAAACGGCCCGCGATGTCGACCGGGTCGACATCGTTCCCGCGCGACTTCGACAAGGCTTGACCGTGCTCATCGAGCGTCCACCCGGGAGTCACCACCCCGCGATAGGGCGGGCTGCCCTTGGTTCCCATGGCGCAGAGCAGGGAAGACTGAAACCATCCCCGGTACTGGTCTCCGCCCTCGAGATAAAGGTCGGACGGCCAGCGGTACTCGGGTTCGGCGGCCCGCAATGCCAGGTAGCTTGCTCCCGACTCGAGCCAAACATCAAAGATGTCGGTTTCCTTCTCAAACTTTGTCCCGCCGCAGTGAGGGCACTTGGTTCCCGGAGGCAGAATGGCATCGGCCTCTTCTCGATACCAGGCGTCGGCGCCGGCGCGGGCGAACAGTTCGACGACTTTGCGATGAATGGCGGGATCATTCAACGGTTTCCCGCAGCCCTCGCATAAGAAGACGGCGATCGGCACACCCCAAACTCGCTGCCGCGAAATACACCAGTCGGGACGGGTCGCAATCATATTGGTCAAGCGCTCTTCGCCCCAGGTCGGATCCCACTTCACGCCCTTGATTGCTTCGAGCGTCCGGCTGCGCAGGGTTCCGCCGCCTGCCATCGACGATTCCATGGAGATGAACCACTGCTCGGTAGCACGGAAAATGATGGGCTTGTGGCAGCGCCAGCAGTGCGGGTAGGAGTGCTCGAGCTTCTCCTGATGCAGCAGCGCGCCGCGCTTTTCAAGCAAGGCCACAATCGGGGCGTTGGCGTCGAAAACCTTCAGTCCGTTGTACTCCGGCAGGCCGTCGCGGAGAATCCCCTTTTCATCCACGTGGCTGGTCGCGTCCAGGCCGTACTTTACGCCGGTGGCAAAGTCCTCCGCGCCGTGGGAAGGAGCGGTGTGCACCACACCGGTTCCGGTGTCCATAGCGACGTAATCGGCCAGCACGCCGAGAATCTTGCGGTCTAGAAACGGATGCTGAAAGTTCGCTCGCTCGAGGCGACGGCCAGGGAAGCGGGCGATCTCGCGCCCTCCTGCCAGATTGCTTTTCGCGATGAAATCTTCGGCGCGCTTGGCGGCAACCAGGTACACGTCCGGACCTGATTCGAAGGCGACGTAGTCTTCGTCGGGATGGAAAGCGACTGCCATCGACGCCGGTAAGGTCCAGGGAGTGGTCGTCCAAATGACGGTCGAGACCTTCTTGCCGGCAAGCCCGGGTGCGATGCGGGCGGGATCGTCGAGCAGCGGATATTTTACCCAGACGGTGAGGCTGGTTTCCTTGTCATATTCGACTTCGGCTTCGGCCAGCGCCGTCTCGTCGTACATGCACCAGTACACCGCCCGCAGACCCTTATAGACAAAATTGTTCTCGTAAAAAGCAAAGAAGGTCGCAAGCACGACCGACTCATATTGCGGGGTCATGGTCGCATAAGGGCGGTCGAAGCGGCCGAACACGCCCATGCGTTTGAACTGCTGGCGTTGCAGATCGAGGTACTCTTGGGCAAACTTGCGGCATTCCCGACGCACATCGATCGGCTTCATTTCGAGCTTCTTACGACCCAGCCGCTGATCCACCTTGATTTCAATCGGCAGGCCGTGACAATCCCAACCCGGAACGTAGGGGGCATCAAACCCCGCCATGGTCTTCGATTTCACCACGAAATCTTTGAGAGTCTTGTTCAGGGCGGTGCCCAAGTGGATGGGACCGCTGGTATAAGGGGGGCCGTCGTGCAGCAAGTAGGGCGGGGCTCCCCGCCGGGCCTCCCGGATGCGCTCATAGATCGGCATCGCCTCCCATCGAGCCAGCGTTTTGGGCTCGTTTTCCGGCAAATTGGCCTTCATGGGAAAGTCAGTTTTGGGCAAATTCAGGGTGGATTTCAACTCAACAGGCACGCAAGTTCCTTTTCGAATGGATGTTCTTCATTATAGGGGAGCGAGAAAACCAGCGTCCATTTAGTACCCAGAAGTGACCAACGGAACCAGGGGAAATGCGTGTGGAATTGACATGAAATCAGTGTACAATCTGACATGGAGTAACGTTTTTCTGAGCTTTGGGCATCATATTGGGGGGAGTCGCTAAACCTGCTCAGTCTTTCTTTCGGTACGTGCTGAGCCCAAGCGGGTGAGACATCGTGGCCGAAGCAACTTGGTGCGATTCTGACTCATCCGTTAGGGGAGGAACTTTATTCCTCGGGGCGAGATTTAGGGCTGAATATGGCGACAGGGGACATCAAACCCGTTAGCGCAAGTGAACCCGAACTGAACCTTCTGCTGTCGAACACCACGCTGGAGGAACCCCTCTGGAAGTCCATTCGCGAGAGCTTCAAAGACCGCTTTTTCCCCAAAGAACAGCCGCCTCTGGAGTTGACGTCGAAGCCGGTTCCGGTCAGAGATATTTGGGGCTTTTACGATTACAAGAAAAACGGTGCGCTGGGTTCGACCGTAGTGCATATGTTGGCCCTGACGGCCATCATCGCAGCGACCATTATCGGCCGACGCATGGTGAAAGAGGTGGAAAAGCCGCACTCCACCGTCACTTTGGTCGCCCCAGAAGATATTCCCGCGTTGCCGCCGGCTAAGACCCAGGTCGGAGGTGGTGGCGGTGGTGGTGATCGCGACAAGTTCCAGGCTCCCAAAGGGCGTTTGCCCAAGTTCGCGATGGATCAGATTACGCCGCCGGCAGTGGTTGTCCGTAACGAAAATCCGAAGCTGACGGCAGAGCCAACCGTGGTTGTACCGCCCCAGATTCACTTGGCCCAGCCGAATGTCCCGACCCTCGGGGACCCCTTGTCGCACTTGCCCTCTGGGCCGCCGTCGAACGGAGTGGGTTCAGGTGGCGGCATTGGCTCGGGTAGTGGCGGTGGTGTTGGCGTGGGGGAAGGTCCCGGAGTAGGCGAGGGTCGTGGGGGTGGCACCGGTGGCGGTGTGTTCCGCGTAGGCGGGGGAGTTTCGGCTCCGCGCCCGATCTTTACTCCGGATCCGGAATATTCCGAGGAAGCCCGCAAAGCGAAATATCAAGGAACGTGTGTTCTGTGGATGATTGTGGGCCCCGATGGCAAGCCGCGCGACATCAAGGTGCAAAGGACCCTAGGACTGGGCCTCGATGAAAAAGCTATCGAAGCCGTCAAGCAGTGGAAGTTTGAACCGGCCATGAAGGACGGCCACGCCGTCGCGGTTCAGATCAACGTAGAAGTGAGCTTCCGGCTCTATTAGGCGGGTTTCCCTCAAACCAGCCGATCCGCTGCCACCAGTTCTTTATTCCCGCAAGTCTACGTGCACGACATCCTCGATCGAGTGACCGAGGAAGCGAGTTCCCAGGCAGCGGAATTTTTCCGCCGAATCGGTGGCAAAAAACATCAAGCGCGGGAGGTGACGCCGCTCCACGAGCGCGCCATCTCGCGGGGCTACCTGGGCAAGCACCTTGGCGACCGCCTGAGCCGTGGACTGGGCCGAGTCGATGATGGTTACATGGGGAGGAGCCACCCGCCGCAGCAGGGGCTTAAGCAAAGGGTAATGGGTGCAGCCGAGCAGAAGTATGTCTGCCGACTCGTACCCTGCCGAGAATGCCTGGCTGAGGTAAATGCGACTCACCTGCTCACTCACGGGATGCTCAACCCAGCCTTCCTCAACCAGCGGCACGAGTAGCGGGCACGCCTTTTCGCGGGCTTCGACTCCGCGAGTGGCAAGGGCTTTGAGATAGGCATGGCTCGCGACGGTGGCTTCGGTGCCGAGGACAACCGCTTTTCGATTCCTGCTTTGAAGCGCCGCTTGCTCGGCTCCGGGTTCGACTACGCCGATCACCGGAACCCGTACGGCCTGAGTAATGGCATCGAGAGCCAAGGCGGTGGCTGTGTTGCAGGCGATGACCAGCACCTGGGCATGGTGGTGCTCGAGATAGCGAGCCGCCTGCGTTGCATACTTCGAAACCGTCTCGACCGACTTCGATCCGTAAGGAAGCCGGGCGGTGTCCCCGAAATAGAGGTAATCGGCGTCCGGCACAACTTCAAGTAAAGCTTTCAGTACGGTGAGACCCCCGACGCCCGAGTCGAACACGCCGATGGTAGTTCTGCGCAGGATGGCATCCACTTCAGTCGTGTCGCTTCGAGCCAAGGGCGGAGAAGTTAGCCGAGGCGGGGGTGCGGGGGCAACACGGTCCTGGCGGTATGGGTGCGCCGTGGGGACAGGTGAGAGGATGGCCTAGGAAGCTGCAGATCTTGTCGGTCGCCTCGCGCGACAAGATGTGTTCGAACTTGCAGGCCTGTTGCTCGATCTCGGTTTCGCTGTCGAGCGCGAGGCTGTCGGTGAACAATCGCTCGGCCAGACGATGACGGCGAATGATATCGGCAGCCCGCTGGCGGCCGCGCCCTGTGAGCTCCACAATCATGGTACCGTCCCCGGTCGAGACTCCATCGGGCTTCAGAGCGTCATGGCATGGGTTTACGAAGGGTTTGTGCTGATGCGGCTCCGGGGGATGGGGTCGAGTCGTGAGCAGACCTAATTCGATCATCTTCTCGACCGCGATCGATACCGGCAGCGCGCCGTGCACTTCCATGCGGCCAAGCTCGGCAAGCTCAGCGTGTTCGGCCAACACCCAGAGTTCTTCGAGCACCTCCTCGAACTGCTCTTCGTCGGCCATCGAAAACACCATCTGGGCGGCGATCTTGCCGTGGTGCAACTCGACCCGCCGGTCGGCAAGGCGAGCGACGACCGGGTCATGCGTGACCATGACGATGGTGCGACCTTGCTGGTGCAGTTCCCGCAGGAGACGAAGGACGATCTCCTCGTTGACAGCGTCGAGATTTCCTGTGGGCTCATCGGCGAGCACGATTTTCGGATCATTAATCAGCGCCCTGGCGATCGAGACCCGCTGCTGTTCGCCACCGGAGAGCTGCGAGGGCAAATGCCCGGCGCGATCTTTCAATCCCACACGCTCGAGTGCTTCGAGGGCTTCCTCGCGATCGGTCATACTATGGACGTACTGCGCCAGCATGACGTTCTCTAAAGCCGTGAGGTAGGGAAGGAGGTGGAACTGCTGGAAAACGAAGCCAATCTTTTCGGCGCGTACCCGGTTCAGCTGCTTCGCCGACAGCTTCGCGACGTTCTCGCCATCCAGCCAGATCTCCCCTGCATTCGGACGGTCCAGACAACCGATCAAATTGACCAGAGTCGACTTACCCGATCCCGAAGGACCCATGATCGCAATCCACTCGCCGGCATCAACCGAGAGGGAGAAATTGTCGAGGGCGCGGATGACTCCGCAGTTGGCCTCGGCTTTTGCCGGGTAAAGCCGGCTGACTTGTTTCAGCTCGATCATTCCTCTCCTCTGAGGATCACGGCCGGCTGCACGCGGCGCAGCACCGACATGGGCAGAGCCGCGGCCATCAGCGCCACCACGATGCTTCCTAAGAGCACCCAAGGCAGCACGCTGAAGCGGGGTATGACCGGGGCATGAAAGCTCGCGCGGCCGATCCAGGCCGCTACCCCGATCCCAATACCGAATCCTATCACGGCTCCTACCACCCCTAGGACGGCCGATTCGGCGGCAAAAAAGCCGCTAATAAGCCACTCGGAGGCCCCTAAGGCCTTCAAGATGGCGAAATCCTGGCGGTGGTCAAAGACCCAGCCCATCAGCGTAGAAAGGACGCACAGGGCGGAGGTCACGATAACTAGAACAGCCGCAGCGATTAAGGTGGCATGCGTCTTTCCGAGAACCCTGGCCTCGCCCTCCATGACCTGCCGCACCGGCCGCACCTCGGCCGCCGGCAAGGCCTTGGCCAGGCTGTCCATGACCCCGTTTACCTCTGCTGGTGACCCGGTTACAGCCATCTCGATCGTCGAAGGATCGACGCCGGTCCAGTCTCGAAAATCGGCCAGGGAAAGGTAAACCCGGCTGTCCTCGGCTGCCCCGGTACGAAGCGAGCCGGCCGGTATGAAGTGCCGGGTGCGTCCCTGAAAACTAAGGTCGAAGGGCTCGCCGGTGGGGCTCACGACGGCGGCGGCTCTCTCTCCCACCAGCGCCTCCCCGGATTTGTGTGGCCATGCGCTGACGCGCCACCAGGCATCGAGTTGGCGCACCTGATCGAAGTCGGTACCGGAAACGACCACCGATTGCCCGCTCGAAGTCCGAGCCACGGCGTAGGCGAAAGGTACTGCCAAGCCACGACCCGCAAGCGCGGACTTAACTTGGTCCAAAGTGCCCGGCGGTAATTGTTGATCCTGTTTTGCCACGACCACAACATTGGCGCCGTAACTACGAAACTCTTTGCGCAGCTTGGAATCGACGTCCACCGAAAGATTCAGGAGTGAGGTGGCCACGGCAGCCGCCACCACCATCGCCAGCACGGCCGAGGCGACATGTCCGCGGCCGAGAATGGCGGCCCGTAGCAGCATGCGCAAGAACATGTCGCTGTGGGGGCTATCGGCGCGGCGTCGGCTGATTTCGGGAAGCGAGGACAGGCTCACCCCTCACCTCGCAAGGCGTACACCGGATCGGACTTCACCGCGTGCCGAATCGCCATGGCACTGCCCGCGAAGGTTACGATCACGGCAATCCCGAGAATTACCGGCAGGAGCACGGGCTCAACGGTGATCTGCGCGTTGAAGATAGAGCGTCCAATCTGCCTGGCCAAAATGGCTCCTCCGAGGAACCCGACGCCGCCCCCGAGCAGAGCTAGGAGAGTAGCCTCGGTGAAAAACAGAGCCGCGATCAAAGCATTGCGGGCGCCGAGCGCTTTCATCAGACCGACTTCCCGGCGGCGTTCGAAGATCGCGGTGGCCATGGCCGCGGAGACGGCGAGCGCGGAAGCTACCAGAGCGGCTGCGGTGATCCACAGCATCAGCCCCTCGATGCGGGCAAGGACGGCACCCTCGTTCTGTGCGACCTGGCGTATGGGCTCGGCGTGCGAGTCGGGAATTGCCTCCTGCAACTGGTAGGCTATCGACTGCACGTAGGGAGAGCAATACCAGCGCTCGAAGAGCTCGGGGTTCATGGTGCGGGGATCGCGGCCGGCAAGCGCATCCTGCGGCTTGGTCAGAGCACTTACATAGAGGCGTCGTACGGCTCCTCGTCTACCGAGAATCTGTTGGGCCAGCCCGAGCGGAGCAACAATCTGCTCATCTTCGGTGCCACCGGCCGAGAGAATTCCCGCAATCCGGTGCGGCTGTCCGGCGATCGGAATCGTTTCCCCCGCCCCGAGACCGGCCTCTCGGGCTAGACGTTCTCCGACGAGAACATCCTCGGAGTCGTCTTCTGGCCACGCACCTTGGACCGTCCACCAGGGATGCGTGATGCGCACGCCGGTGAGGAAACTCTCTTTGCTCAAGGTCAGTTTCTTCATGAAGTAAGTGCCCACAAGCGTACGCTGGTCGAGTCCCTTCAGGCCTACCGCTACCTGAACCGGCAACATGGGAGCAAAGCCTACGATGTTGTTATGCCAGAAGGTGCCGCGGATTTTGGGAAGATCAGCCTCGTTCAGATAGCTTCCATCGCCCGGCGGCTTGAGATTCACTCCCCCAATTTCGAGGTCGAGCGAGTCTTGTTGGGGAGTGACCAGCAAATTCGCGCCGTAGCTGCGTAACTCGCGGCTGATCTTGTCTCCGATATCGGTTGCCACGGCGATCATGGCCGTAGCCACCGAGACCCCGAGCATGACGGCGGCGCCGGCCAGGGCCTTCCTGCGCTTCTGCCGCCAGAATGATTCAAACACCAGCCGCAGGAACATGGGCTATTTCTGGAACTCGCGGCTGTGGGCCGCGATGTTCGCTTCCTCGATGATGACGGAGTCGGAGGTTATCTCTGCTGATAGGGGGATGGGATTGCATCCGCCGGGCATTCCGAGCGAGCGCTGGTTAATGGGGGCGGCACAGTTTTTGCAGATGATGGTGTTCTGCCTCTTGTAAAAGCCGACGGCGCCGCAGATCTGGCAGGCATCGAGGACGCTGGCGACCTTGCCATCCGGCTTCTGATAGAGCCAGAAGCGCACGTCGGCCCCATTTTCTTTCGCCTCGTAGCGGTGCAGCTCGCCGTCGGAGAGTTCCCGCAAAGGAATCCTTACCTGCCCGTTCACAAACGTCACCGGAGTTGCCGGAGATAAAGCGCTCACACTCTTGGCGTAAATAAACTCCGCCGTGACCAGCACAATGAACACAAACGAGCTCGCGTAAACCGCGATCATCCATAAACGTTCCCGACGCGCCTTCCATTGCACTTTGCGTCGCTCGGCCGGGGACGCCGGCACGGCCGTGGGTTGGCGGCGCTTGGCCTCGAACAGCACCATCAGGGCGGCCAAAGCCAGAATCGTAATCAGAAAGAACACGTTATTGCGGACAATCGGCCCAATGAGCGCCATCTCTTCTTTCGAAGAGGGAAGTACCCCATTCTCCGACAGCTCATGCAGACCTGAGACCAACAGTTGCGCCGCCACAAAGAACAGGATTACGGTGGTAACGCGGAAGAATTTTCCCAGGTCAATTCTCACACTGCCCTTCACGAACGTGACACCAAACGCAATGGCGGCGAGGACGCCGGCAAGGGTGCCTAGGAAACTGGCCAGCGCCGTCGAATTCAGAGAAACCGCTGCCAGTGTCAAGACCGTTTCTGCGCCTTCCCGCAGTACCATGAGAAAGACAAAGAGAAAGAGGCCGAACCAGGCATCTTTTCCCACCAGCAAGCCCACCTTGCCTTCAATCTCCCCCTTGAGCTTGTGTCCCGTCTTCATCATGAAGATGATCATGGTAACGACGAAGAAGGCGGCGACGAGCATGATCCAGCCTTCATAGATATCCTCGTTCCAGTTCATCCGGGCCACCAGCACCGCTCCCCCGATGCTCCCCAGGAAAGCCGCGACCAGCGCCGCATAGACGGCCTTGCGGAGCTCGGGGCGGCGGATCTTATCGAGGTACGCCAAGGTGATACCGACAATTAAGGCGGCTTCCACGCCCTCTCTCAAGGTGATGATGAATGCTTGCAACATGCCGAAAAACGCCTCAGCGAATCTTGAAAATGAATTTCAATTTCAACTTATTTAGGATAGTCTGCGAGCTCCGCAATGGTCAATGCACGGAAGATGGCAATTCCCGTGGCAAAGCGGCCTAATGGGAAGCGGGAAAGGGCATTGGCCGAGGACTGCGGGGCCCCAGCCGCTGGGAGATGCCTCCGCCCCGCCTCGTGCGATCCTGAACTTGCCAAGTCTCACAGCTGCCGTAAGAACTGCTTCGCCCGATCGAGCCGGGGAAATAGTCTCTCTTCCGCCTGAAACTCGAGCGAATGCACCGATCGGCGGCTACCGCACAGTTTTACGGGATGGCGGAGATGCAGCATCTCGTGGTACACAATGTACTCAACGACATAATGCGGCACACGTGGATCATCTAGGACGCGGCTGACGACGATGGTATTGCGGGCGGGATCGTAGTGGCCGAGGCGGGTGCGGGAGCGATCGCGGCTCCAGGCGATCTCGGGACGGGCCAGCAAGCCGTAGAAGAAGCGCGTATTGAGGTCCTCAAAGATTGCCTCCAAGTTGTACATGTTGCCCCGGGCGGTAGAAATCCGCTTTCGTCCGCGGATCTCGCGAATCAGATGAGCTTTCCTCCTGATTTCCGAACTCCCGACATAACGGCGGTAGCGGGTGGAGTGTTCCCGCACGATAGGCTGGCGGTAAATCTTGGCCAGCAGGATGTGGGCAATCGACTCGAGCACGGCTTCGGGTGCGCCCTCGAGGAGGTCGGAAAGACGCACCAACAGCTTTCCCTGGCGCAGACGAATGGTGCTGGTGATATTGGCGAAGGCGAAGAACTCGATGTTCAGATCGGGGATCGGTGTTCGCAGTCGCAGTTCGCGATAGCTCTCTTGAAAGATCTCAAAAAGCCGTAGTCTCACCTTAAGGTTAGCTTAGCAGGTTTCTCCCACTAAGGCCCTCGTGGCAACGTGGCTAGCATATGGACTATCAACACACTCAGATCGCAGAGATTTACGACCTGATTAACCGGCGAGGGCAGGATACGGACTTCTATCTCGCGCTCGCCGGACTACACCCCGGTAGTGTCCTCGACCTGGGGTGCGGCACAGGCACACTTTGCTGTGCTTTCGCCGAGCGTGGTCATCGGGTGACGGGTGTTGATCCCGCGGCGGCGATGTTGGCAGTGGCCAGAAGGAAACCTCACGCGGAACAAGTTGAGTGGGTCGAGTCCTCTGCCCAGAGCTACAAGGTCGCCCGGCGCTTCGACCTGGTCGTTATGACCGGACATGCTTTCCAAACCCTGCTTACCGACGCCGACGTGCTAGCGGTATTAGAAACCATGCGAGACCATCTCAAGGACCTTGGCAGGGCTGCATTTGAGGCTCGCAATCCGCGCCTGGATTAGGTCGGCGAGTGGGCGAAGAGCCCACCTTTGGTTCACAGGTTTCCCGGGGGACAACTTTCGGAGACGCTCGAGATCACGGGCCGGGACGGAGAATTCATTTCGTTTCGCACTTCCTACCGCCTTGCGCACGAGACGCTGAGCACCGAGAGCACGCTGCGGTTTCCATCGCCAGAAAAGGTGAATGCCCTGGTCGAGCGTTCAGGACTGGTGATACGCGACGTTTTCGGAGACTGGGATGCCAGCCCATTCGACGTCGCACGCTCACGAGAAATGATCTTTATCGCGGAGATTGCCGGGTGACCAGGTCGGTATCCATCGGTAGCGCGGATGACTACTAGTAAAGTCGGAAGCTTATTTCCATACTGATAGTGCAGGAATCGGAATGCCATCGTCTGCCGCCGAGGGTCACAAGCGGGTGCGTTCTCGAATCTGGCGGGCGTGGTGGCGGGCGTGGAGCCAGTGCAATTTACGGCACTGATTGACGTTTAACGGCCCGAGGATCGGATGGTTGAGAATCTTGGTTGTGGAGCCAAAGCGTCGTTCGCAATCATCGAGGCCGGAGGCCATCTTCTGAATCTCTGCGAAAATGGTACTCCGCACCAGCTCGGGCGGCACGCCGCGCGGTACCGAGACCTCCGGCGCTTTGACTCCTTCCGGGAAGTAGCCGATACCTGTGACCAGGAAGGCCGCCAGACGTTGCTTCCAAGTCGCGGCTTTTGCCAATGGCCTGCCTGAATCTAAGCGCCTGGCGATCGCCTGGTTCGTAGCCGTGTAGGTCAGATAGAGGTGCTCGAGGATCTGGGTGGCATTCCACTTCCCCTGCGGAGCCTTCTGCATGGCTTCAGGGCTGGCTCCTCCGACTGCTGCCTCCAGTATTGCCGGCAGACCTTGCAGGTGGCATTCCATCGAACTGCTGAGGCTAGGAGAAGTTCCGGGAATTCCACGGGATTCACTCATTTTAGCCTCACTTCTGCTTGTGCTTGGCGGCTTCTTCTTGTTCGCTCAATAACTGGCGATGATCTTGCACGCTGGTGTCCACGGTCTCGACGACATTGTCGAGGAGAAACTGGTAGTGTTCGGCCTCGCTTGGATTGGAATCGCGGGCGTTCGCTAAAGCCCGCAACTTGGCTTGAAATTCGCTGTCGGCCTCGATCACCATTTTCAAAGGCTTGCGCAGATCTTCCTTGCGCTCCACAAAGGTGTCGATGTTGTCATTCAACTCGTCATAGACGGCGAGAAAGTTCTCCAGCTTATCGTGAGTCTGCTGAGCCCGGTCTTTGACCTTGGGATCGGCGCGCATTTGCTCGAGCGCGACCAGCCTTGCCCGGGCAAAGTCCACGTAGAGCTTCAGGCGTTGCGCCGGTTGCTGGGCAGCGTCTCGCAGCTGATCAATTTCCTTAGGGTTCAACGGCTCCGGGCGAAACTGTCCCCAAGCCACCACCAGCAGGAAGAGGGGCAACACGACAAACTTGGCGGTCTTCGAAAAGACGCGCATCACTTTTTTCCCTGACCAAACATGTACGTGAGCAGGTCATCGGCCAGCTTCTGCAGTTGGTCGGCAGCCTCCCCCACGGGAGCTTGGTCTTCGAAATTCAGCGTACGCTTGACGTCATTCAGCTTATGCGACATCTTGCGCACTGCCATTTCGACGCTCTTGACCTTTTTGCCGGATTGAATAGCGGCATCATGGGCTTTTTCCGAGTAGGTTACGATGTCGGCCACCGATTTCCGTGCCTCGTCGACATTCCCGGCAACGTACAACTCGTCCGCCGATTTGAGCTGACGCTCGGCTACTTCTACATACAGAGTAGGTTGATCCTTGAGAGGTGCCGATTTGGCGCGCGCGATCAGCTCGTCGAGCGTAGGCTCTTTCGCGGCAAGCGTGGTAGCCGCCACGGCGAGGACAAGAGCGAGAATTGGAAGCCGGTGCATGGATTATTTCTTGGGTTCGATGGCGATCAGGCGATGCCGAGCTTGCCACTCCTGATCCGGATATTCTCCATGAGCCACTTCGAGGAACCTATGATAATTCTCCGCTGCCTGTTTGTAGGCCCGCAGGTGATCATAGGCGGTGGCGCGCAGAAAGTAGCTGACGGGAATTTCGGGCAGATACTTGGCGCGCGCATCGGCCGCCTTGATGGCCAACTCGTAATCCTTGTTTTCATTGGCAGCGACCGCCAGGTCTCCGTAGGCCTCACCATAATCGGGTTTCAGCTTCACCGCCGTCAGCAGCTCCTGTTCGGCTGCGGCGAATTTCTTCTCTTTCATCAGTACCACACCGAGCCCATGATGGGCCTCGGCATCCCGCGGATTTTCCGCCACCAGGGAGCGATACTTCGCTTCCGCCTGATCATACATCTGGCTGGCGCTATAGAGATCCGCTAACTGGCGCTCCACGGAGGGATCGGCGGGGGCTAGTTTGCTGGCGCTCTCCAGTTCCTGAATGGCCTGGTCGTTGTTGCCGCTGGCCGCCAGCACGCGGCCCAGTTCGAGATGAACCGTGGGATCCTGCGGTCGCAAGGAAGCCAATTGGCGCAGGACTTGTTCGGCATCGACCAGCCGGTTGCCCCGCAGGTAAAGATTGGCCAGGCCGGTCAGAGCCTCACTCGATTGCGGGTCGATGGTTAGGACTTGTCGGTATTGCTGCTCGGCGTCGGCGAAGCGGTTTTGCTTCTCGAGCAGCAGTCCTGCCGAAAGGTGGGGTTCCGGATCTTTGGGAGTGAGCGCCGCTGCCCGCAGATAGGCCTGGATCGCTCCCTCCGGGTTGCTACTCTCGAGGATGTGGCCCAGGGAAAGCCAGGCTCGCGCCAGACCCTGCTCCCGATTGCTGGTAGGGGTCAAGGTGGTTGCCGCCCGCAGGAACTGCTCGGCATCCGCCTGCCCCGTCTTGGCCAGCATGAGGCCAAGGTTCAGATTAGATTCGAAGACGTCGGGCTTGGCGGAAACCGATTTGCGATAGGCGGCAATGGACTCCTGGGTGTTGCCGAGTGCGTTCTCGACAAATCCCAGATCAAACCAGGCCTGATAATTGTTCGGAGCATCGCCCACCACTTTCTTGAGCAAGGCCTCGGCCGTTGGATAATCCTTTTTGTCGATGGCCGCCTCCGCCTGGGTCAGCTCCGGGGGCCATGAGGAATCCTGCTCGGTCACGGTGTGATGTCGAACCGTTTGGCCGTAGGCTTCGGAGGCGACAGGCGCTCCGCAGAGGGGCGACAAGGGAACGGCCAGCAGGCTGGCAACAAGCAAAGCCGTTTGGTTCCACCCGCCGGCTCCCCTACTAGCTTGCATGGCGAAATCCATTTCCCTCGAGCACCCGCGCCAAAAATTGGCCGGTGTAGGATTGCGGGAGTTGGGCAATAGATTCGGGAGTTCCCGCGCCCACGATATAACCGCCGTGCTCTCCTCCTTCCGGCCCAAGATCGATGACCCAATCCGCTGTCTTGATGACCTCGAGATTGTGCTCAATGACCAGAATCGAGCCCCCACCGGCAAGGAGCCGGCGAAATGCCGATAACAGCTTACTAATGTCATCAAAGTGCAAGCCGGTTGTGGGCTCATCAAAAATATACAAAACATGGCGGCGACCGCTGCCATCGCGCGAAGCGGCGGCTTGAGAGCTGCGAGGCTGGAGATGCGCCGCCAGTTTCATACGCTGGGCTTCTCCACCGGAAAGAGTGGTGGCAGACTGCCCCAGCCGCAAATATCCCAAACCGACCTCTTCGAGCACCTGGAGCTTTCCCGTGATCTTCGGAACCCCGGCGAAGAATTGCAAAGCTTCCTGGATGGTCAGGTTCAGCACTTCGTGAATGTTCTTGCCGTGATAACGCACATCGAGGATCTGCGGCTTGTAACGTGTTCCCTTGCATTCTTCGCAAGTCAACTCCACGTCGGCCAGAAACTGCATTTCGACAGTCACCGTTCCGTCACCTTGGCAAGCCTCGCAGCGCCCTCCGGGAACGTTGAACGAGAAGTGGCCGGGAGCGAAGCGCTGCTTGTGAGCCTCCGGCAGGGAAGCAAACAAATCGCGAATAGCATCGAAGGCTTTGATGTAGGTGACGGGATTGGATCTGGGAGTTCGACCGATCGGGGACTGGTCGACCATCACCACTTCATCGATGAACTCGCCACCCTCCACCCGGTCCCATGCCAAGCCCGAAGCGGCCGGAGTGGGCTGTTGCTTGGTTGTCCCGGCCAATGCTTGAAACAGCACATTGTGCAGCAGGGTGGACTTGCCCGATCCGGAAACGCCGGTGATAGCCACCAGCATTCGCAAGGGAACCACCAGATCGAGATTCTTCAGGTTGTGGGCGCGAGCGCCGTAGATTTTGATCTGCTGCCGCCCGGGCTTGCGACGAGCATTCGGTACCGGGATGCGCAGTTCATCGGCCAGGTAGCGTCCCGTCAGCGAGCCAGGAGCTTTCTTCAGGCGGTCGAAGCTCGCGGCGGCGATCAGTCGGCCACCGTTTTCTCCCGCACCGGGTCCAAGATCCAGAATGACATCGGAGGCGCGCATGACGTCGGGGTCATGCTCCACGACCAAAATCGTGTTTCCGAGATCTCGCAGGTCATGCAGAATCTTGATCAGCCGGTGAGTATCCCGGCTGTGCAACCCGATGGAAGGCTCATCGAGCACATACAGGGTTCCCACCAAACGCGATCCGAGCGAAGTGGCAAGCTGAATGCGCTGCGCCTCTCCACCGGAGAGCGTCGAGGAGAGGCGGTCCAAGGTGAGATACTCGAGACCCACTTCATTCAAGAACCGAAGTCGTTGCTGAATTTCTTCCAGGAGTTTGTCGGCGATTTCGGCCTGTTGACCCCGCAGCGGGACCGCTGCGAAGAATTTGGCAGCATCCTCTACGGTCATCGAGACAACATCGCAAATGTTCTTGCCCTGGATCTTGACCTGGCGTGCCTCAAGCCTCAAGCGAGCTCCTTGACACTCCGAACAGATGGAGTAGCCCCGGTAACGGCTTAGGAAAACGCGCACATGCAGCTTGTATTTCTTGCGCTCCAGGTGGCGGAAGAAGCCGCGAATGCCGGGAAATCGCTCTTCGCCCTCGATGATCAGACGGCGATGTTCGGGTTCCAGTCGGGCCCAGGGGACATCGAGCGGAATTCCCCTCGGCCGGGCAAAGCGCTTCAGTTCGGCAGCCAAGGTGCGGTACTGCGGCTTGGTCCACGGTTCAATCGCGCCTTCGCTCAAGGTCTTCGAGGGGTCCGGGATGACTCGCTCGAGGTCGAAGTCGATGGTGTTGCCGAAGCCTTGGCAGCGGGGGCAGGCGCCATAGGGGTTATTGAAGGAAAACAGACGCGGCTCCGGCTCTTGGTAGAGGAGGTGGCAACCCTTGCACTCGAAACGCTGAGAGAAGCGCAGCCGCTCGGAAGCTTCCTCGCCCCGGGGCACGGTTTCGAAGATGATCTCTCCCGACTCGCGATAGCCGATCTCGATGGCGTCGACAATCCGGGCCCGGGCGTCGGGGGTGACCGTCAAACGATCCACCAGGAGAAAAACAGGATCCGCGAAATTTACATCCAACAAGGATTCCGGCGTGGAGAACTCGAAAAGCTGATGGTGTTGATACAAGCGGTTAAAGCCACGGGTGCGGAGATCGGAAAGGCGAGCTTTGAGGGCATCCGAGAGGATCCCGGCGGGACTCCCCTTTTCTTTCTTTTTTTTCTGCGCCGGGACACGAACCGGTTTTTGCTCCCGGCCGCCGGGTGCAGCGGTCAGGAGAGGGAACAGCGCGTTCAACCGCGTGCCCTCGGGCAGCGAAAGCAGCCTCTCGGCCACTTCATCCACGGTGTCCTTGGTTACCTCCTGGCCACACTGAACGCAGTAGGTCCGGCCGATGCGGGAGAACAGCAGCCGCAAGTAATCATAGATTTCCGTGGCCGTGCCCACCGTCGATCTCGGGTTTCGCGTGCTGTTCTTCTGTCGGATCGCCACTGCCGGGGCGATTCCGTCAATCAGATCCGCGTCGGGTTTCTCGATTCTCTCCAGGAATTGTCGCGCGTAGGCCGACAAGGACTCGACGTAGCGACGCTGGCCCTCGGCGTAGATGGTGTCAAAAGCAAGCGACGATTTGCCGGAACCCGAGACCCCGGTTACCACGGTCAGCGAGTTATGCGGGATCTCAAAATCGATGTTTTTGAGATTGTGAACTCGCGCGCCGCGAACAACAATCGTTTCCGTGGACATTCCTCTTGGGATCCAGGATGGACTTATCTGGTTGATAACTAGTTTACCAGTTGGCGCAGAGGGCGCTTTTTACTAGACAATCACGGCACAAACCGGCTTACCTCGTCGTCGTCCCGCGCCCGGATGGCGGTGATGTAGCATTTCCGCGTGGTTGCCACCGTCGCGGTGCCCCAAGATGTTCTGGATGGTCGAGTCGATGCCCATGACATCGGTTCCTCGAGTAGTTGATATCGATGTCTTCCGCGATTGCATGAGCAGCGGCAAGTGATTCGGCCTTCGTATGAGTACGAAGGCCGAATCATTCCCAACCGATCATTGTATCAATACCAAGTTTTCCAGGTACGCTCCGTAAGCGGTGGGATTACATACGCCGACCGCCGATTGCGGGCGGTACAGATAGATATCCACCTCGTAGAAGTGGGCGGTGTTCAGCGGATAGGTGTTGGTCAGAAATAGATTGCCAGTCCAAATGCCGCTAAAAGATTGACCACTAGTCCAGCCACTATCCGCGGTTGCCGCGACAGCTGCAACATTCGAAGCAGCACGAGTGCGGTCTACATGGTAAACCCCAACGGTGCAGCCTCCAGTCTGGCCCGAGCTGTTCGAGAATGTGAATGCAAGGGCGTTGATATCGCTAGGGGCAAGCCCATTGCTTATGCCTGGCACCGTACAGGCCAAACCGATCGTACCGTAACTTGTGGCAGTAAACGCGACAGTTCCCTTGACGTAATTGAAACTGCTCGCAGCAGAGTTGGGGTGAAGTTTACAGAGGGTAGCCGCCGAGCTCCACCCAACCGTCCCCAAGGGACCGGTTTGGTCCATGGTCTGGGCATGGGCTTGGGTCGCGGTTGCGAGACTGGCTGCTAAAGCGATGATGAGTAGTCGAATAGTCATTTTGATCTCCTTAAATTGTGAATTTTTGCGAACTGTCCAGGAAGTGCCTTTTGTGCCTTTGGTCGTCATGCACATCCCGGAGCCGCATCTACTGGTTAAAGCGAATTTTCGTGACAAAACAGATCAACCAAAGTGGTCCGCGTCTGAACTGCAGGGTGATAGGACATTGGCAAGGCACGAGCTATCGAGGAAATGAGCCGCGCCGAAGGATTGATCGAGTGATCTTTCTCGACAAGGTACCCAGCGTCAATGTCGGACTGAGCCCTCAATTTGGCAGCAAGGTGCCGAGCAGATGGAAACCGACCTCAACGCTTCGCAGATCGGAGTGCCGGAATTGCGCTTCCCGAGGAGACTCCCGAGAAGACACGCAAAGGTCGCGCGAGAAGACGCGGAGAAATGCTTTGCAATTTGAGCTATGACAGGTGCTCTACCTGATAGCGGGGTGGACCTGGCCCGGACTGACGGCATTGATGTACTCAGCGGTGCCCTTCTGCCTTGCAGTAAATAATTTGCTCGTGAAGGATTGCGAGATTGTCCGAGCGGCGCAAATTGCACGGGCAGGTTCACTTCTTTGTGCGCGTCCACGCCACCTTGTGCCGACCATCCTTGATGTCCTCTCGCTCCGCACCTTCACCAGCTTCGCCGTGCGACGGCCCGCCGCCGCAGCGTGATCGAGCCCGCGCGGGCGTTTGACGGTGTAATGGCGCAGATTCTTGTACCGACCGGTCGGAGGCCATGCACGATCTGCACAATTCACTAAACAACCATTTCCGCCCAGCAAGAGAACGGCCTGCCAGTTCAATTAGCGGGCCCCCTTATCCGCTTGAAAATTCCTTGTCCCGCTCCGGTTCATTACGTCTCTGTGGACATTCCTAGAGAGATTGCCCCGACCCAGTCCGTGCCCTGCGGTTTGATGGCAGGGACGACCGGAACCTTCTAAGGGGGAGGCGGAATCCTCTTATTTATAAGGCAGATTGCAATTCGCCACCGAAGCTACGCGCAGGTACCGGAGATCTTGATCGCGTGCGCGTGCCTCTTGTTATTCCTCTCTCATATTCACGCTGACTTCGCTTGGGCAAAACAGTTACTATTTTCTTCTTGGCAGGTCGCATGATCTCAATCATCGCGTAGAGCGGGCATGGTTCGATTCCTAGCTACCAGCGTGGCCGAGTCGACGGCCCGGAGATTCTCGCCAGCGAGCAGCCTAGGCCTGCGATTGCTGGGTTTGCTGCTACTTCAGATCCCCCAGTTCTCCGAGGTGTACTCGGCCAAAAAAACCAATGTCTACAACATGTTGTGGGTCCTGGTGTTTGGCTTTGCCACCCTCAACATCTTGGGACTGGTGCTCCGGCGCTTTGAACCACGCCGCAGCGGACTCAACTTCGGTGAGATTCTGGCCATCTCCGTCGTCGTGGTTTCCGTCCTGCTATTGGGTTTAGAAATGCTAAATGTGTTCCATATCCTACCCATCCGCCTGACACCCCATTGAAGGCAGGTTTGCGGTATCATGCCTAACCATGTCCCGACGTAGTTCAGCCTTTGAAGTGACCTGCCCTTGCTGCAGCGCAGTGCTGAAGATCGATGCTGCAACCAAGGCTGTCATCGCCCACACCGCGGCGGTGAAGCCCAAGGTCTTCAACGACATCGAGGAAGCGGCCCGGGCGATGAAGGAGCAGGACAGTCGCCGCGAATCCATCTTTCGCCAATCCGTCGAAGCCCAAAAGCACGCTTCCGACTTGCTGGAGAAAAAGTTTCAAGAAGCCATCAAGCGAGCCAAAGAGTCTCCTGACACCGGAAAACCAATCCGGGACTTCGATCTCGATTAGCGCGGTCCGTTGAAGACCCTAAGGCAAAAACCGTAGACCTTGGTCTTCGGCCGCACGGTCAAGCCGTGGTCTCGAGTTCCACCCGGCGTATCATCTCCGGAGTTCGCAAGGCGTCTACCGGGCGTTCCATCTCGCCACTTGCGTTGGGAGAAGAGGCCAGTTCGAGCAAACTGGCCCGGAGCACATTCATCGACCGATCAATCTTGCCGATCAACTTGTGATGATCCGTTTCTAGCACCGCCGCTCGATACGCTCCTTGCCAATCCTTAGTCATGTTTAGGCTCCTTGATGGCTTTCGCCTCCCGGTGAATTCCTGTATGGCTTTTCTGATGGAAACACCATTGGAGCGCCGGCGGCGGTAAAGATTCAGTCAACGAAGATGAATTTTTGTCGAGAAGAGCAGTCGTATGCGGAGCGAGGCAACGCGATCTCGGCCATAGGATTCCTACTGTTTAGAGCCGCTGAAGCGGCATGGAGAAGAACAATGAATAATTCCAAGGTGTTCGCAGTCATTCTCTGCTGTGTTTTGTCGTGTGCCGTCCTTCTGCCCGCGGCAAGAGCCGACGAGTGGAATCAGAAGACGAAAATGACCTTCGCTCAGCCGGTAGAGCTTCCCGGTCGTGTTTTGCCGCCGGCCACGTATTGGTTTGTGTTGCTAAACAGTGATTACGACCGCGACATTGTCCAGGTCTTCAGTGAAGATTGGTCCTACCTTTATGCCACTCTGTCGACGATTCCTAGAGATCGTCGGCAGCCAACCGATGAGACCGAAATTGAGTTTGCCGAGCGTCCCTACGACAAGCCCGAAGCGCTCCTCAAATGGTATTATCCCGGTCTTCTGACAGGCCACGAGTTCCTCTATTCCCACAAACGGCAGAAGGAGCTTGCTCACGACAGCCAGCAGGATGTGCTGGTCGCACCCATGCCGCTCTAATGTCCCCGGCTGGTGTGGAACCGATGCGACGAAAGCAATCGGCCAGGCAGCACCGCGGCCGATTGCTCCCCCCTTTCCACCGGTTAATTGGCTGGTTTCAGACTCCCGGAATACTCGGCCTCGAGCAGATCCTGGGTATGCCCGTCGTAGTCGGCGTCGAGCGACCACATGAAGGTTCCGCCCAATTCTCGCACCCAATCCGAGTACCAGGTTCGGTAATAAGTGGAGAAGGAATCATCGTAAGTGATGAAGCCCGGTTCTCCATTTGTCCTTAGCATGTAAGGGACTAAGGCGATCGGATCGTAGAGGGTGTGCCAGCCCAGCTGATTGATGCGCTGCTTGATGTAAGTTCCGTAGTTTTCGGTGAGAACAGAATAGTCGCAATTGCCGTCCGCAGTTTTCGAGATATTGGCGCACGGTCCGAAGAGTGTGCGGACGTTGGTGTAAACGTATCCGTAAAAAGGTGTTCCCATGTTCATTTTGGCGGGCAAGATCCCATTCTCATCCTCGAAAATGTGAATTGCCCCTTGCGCGCTGCCCCCGGGTTGACATTCCCAAGGCTCGGGGTCGTTCGTATCCCAGAAGATCGGTGAGTTGAGCTGTCCATCATCGGTCCAGGGTCCGGCGCAGTCATACATCATGATGTTGTAGTAATCGACGTGCGGTTCAACACCCTTGAGGTCGTAACCCGATCCGCCCCAAGGTGGAATGTCGGCGGAGAGCGTGTAGGTGGGACGGGGGAATACCTCCCGCAAGGCGGTCATCAGAGCAAGAAACGTCTTGCGGTCCTGAGCGGTCTCAGGAAATTCCCAATCGATGTCTACACCGTCGTATCCCTTCTCCGAGACAAAAGTCCAGAGGTTGCCGACGGCAAGGTCCAATACGCCTGGAGTCGCCAAGGCGGGAAAATCTCCTCCCAACAGCACCAACACCTTGACCCCCGCCTTGTGGGCTTTGTCGAGAAGTGCCGGTTCCAGAAAGCCGGGCGGCACGGCCAAAGTTCCGTCGGAGTTGAGATTCACTCCGGCATGATTGATATGGGTAAGCATTCCATAGGGAATCTGCGCCGCAGCGTACTTTGGCGTCTGGTATTTGCTCCAATACCCGTAATCAGCGACCAGCCGCTTCTTGAGCTTGCTCACAGCGGCCGTCGCCTCCGACGTCTGCGCCTTTGCCAGGGGAGAGAGCAGCAGCCCGACGAGTATGGAGGCTCCTATCGCCAGACCGCCCTTGAGACCTTTCATCTGCAACCTCCTTGTTCTTGGTATATGGGAGTGCTGCCGTAGGTTTACGACAGCCGCAAGACCGACGGAATTCTATCACGCATCGAACCCAACCCCTCGCGCAGCGGGCTCAACCTCGTCAAGGTCTCAACACCATGCCCGGTGCCTTACTGGGGATCAACGGGTAATTGAAAACACTTCTCTGACCTCGCTCCACGAAGGCTGCGGGTTGGTTGGAGTTTTGAGGAACGTGCGCAGAGGACGAGAATTGCTGGCTAACCGTCGTGGTTAATCAAGCGCACGACCTGGGAAGAACGCACGCGGGAAACTTGGTTTTGGGGTGCATGCCGCGCGTCGTGTCAACGTCCGCGAAGCGAGCCAGACAATGCTGGACGGTAGTTGGGGAGGAGCGTGGCAACGACCTGCTGATCGAGCAATAAAAACCTGTCGTGCCCCTCCCCGGCATAGCCGCGGGCTCGCCGTTCCGCGATTATTGTGCAATCGAACTAGCGGTGGCGGAGAAGGCGTTATTGGCGTTGCCTCCGATCAGGCGAACCGTGCCAACGACGAGCACCAGAATGACCGCTAACATCACCGCGTACTCCGCGATGTCCTGCCCTTGTTCGTCCGACCAGAGTTGTTGCAGGTAGTTATACATGGGGAGGGCTCCTTTCAAGACCCTATTAAGTTTTTACTGCGAAGAACAGGGAACTCCTTTACGACTGGTTTGAGCGCAGTCTGCGCTCGATTCGCTCGCTTGTCAATGCATGCCATCCCAGCTTGCCAAACTTTAGTAATGTCGGATGGCCGCTGTGGATGTAAAAGTTACAAAGACTTATTCAGGTTCTTGGGTAGCGGGCCGGAGTTGGTTACGACGGCTCTAACTAGGTTCGCCGCCGCTAGACTACTCGACCGCAGCTGCCATCGTAAGTTCCGCATAGGTGAGCCCACGGCCTGGCCAAACATGCGCCAGGCCTCCTTGCCAAGCCTTGTCCGTTAAGGGCAGCCGAAGTTTCCGCTGCAACAAGACCCCGTACAACTGCATCTCAGAACGTGGAGACCCCGCCAATCAGGCCGAATCGCTTGACGGGCGCTGGTTTCAAGCATCGCGTCCACTGCATGAGACTGCTGCGGGATTTGCTCGGAGCCAGTCACGCCGGACAAAATATCGTCTCCCCTCGCAACCGGGGTTTTCCTCCGTTTTGTGCAGACCGACACCAAGTGTCGCTCGCCCGCTCCACCCACATTGCTTCGGGTTGACTCCTCCATGCTGCCACCTCTTAGGGTGATCACGACACGAAGCTATGGTTTTTCTCACTCGCCGCAATCCGTCTACCTCCTGAACGACGAAGGGACAAAGGACTTTCGTAACTTGTGGATCACGGTTGGTTGGCACGTAAACTGCTTCTGTCGAGAGAAAGCACCATAGCGGAGGATCAGTCTCGCTACGAAGTTTTTGGAATGGGTAAACCCAGTAATCGCCCCGGTTAGGTACTGGGAGTGAAATACGCAAATAGCCGACTTATCATTCCGCGCGTCCATCTGCTATGCGCCATTTCCTCTCCCTGGTCGTAAGCAAAGAGAGAAACTTAGCGCCCCTGACGGATGCCTGATAGATTTGTCGTCATCTGAGCGTCTTGCTCCAACGAGAACCAATGCTTCAGGGAAAACAAGTATTTCTATCCGCTGAATGGCGAGACCTTGTAATGTTGAACTACGAAGTTGATGGCAGACTTTTGCACGATTATGTTCCTGCGGGGACCGTGTTAGATTCATTCGGTGGAAAGACCTACGTTAGCTTAGTAGGTTTCCAATTTCGTCGTACCCGGCTCTTCGGTTCTCTGCCGATCCCCTTCCACACCGACTTCGAAGAGGTAAACCTGCGATTCTATGTGCGCCGCAAAGAGGGCAAGGACGAACGAAGAGGTGTCGTTTTTGTCGCTGAAATCGTTCCCAAGCGGGCCGTGGCACAGGTCGCCCGCCTTGCGTACAGAGAAAATTACATCTGCCTTCCCATGAAACACCGCATCCATATCAATGGAGAGCGGAAAACGGCCGAGTATCACTGGCGACTGAAGGGAGTTTGGTCGAAGCTCTACGCGCAGGCAACGGGCGCTCCCGCTCCCGCCGAGGAGGGCAGCTTCGAACAGTTCATCACCGAGCACTATTGGGGCTATTCCACCCAGCGAAATGGCCGGGTGATCGAATACGAGGTTTCGCACGGGCCTTGGAATGTTTGGCCGAGCAGCGTTGGCCGGTTGGAAGGAGATTCGAGCGGCCTCTACGGTGGCGAGCTGGGAGCGGTACTTAGGCGTCGTCCCGACTCTGCCTTCATTGCGGACGGCTCACCCGTCGTCGTGTTTAGAGGGAAGGAAATTTGATGAAGGAGCCGGTAGCAGAAGCGGAGTCCACTTCCCCTGGCAAGGGCTGGATACTGTACGACGGCGAATGCGGGTTCTGCTTTCGCTGGGTCCACCTATGGGAGAAGGTCGTTAAGGCACAAGGTTTTGCCCTCAAAGAACTGCAGTCCGCATGGGCCGACGGAAGCCTGCAAATATCGCCGGAGAACTTGCTCGACGATATCCTGGTCTTGACTCCCGCCGGGAAATTGGAGTCTGGAGCGAACGCCTACCTGTTCGTGGCGCGGCAGATTTGGTGGGCCTGGCCTTTCTATGCGCTCTTCAGCCTGCCAGGTTTTAATGGGATCCTTGAGAGAGGTTATCGCTGGTTCAATCGCAATCGATACCGGTTCTCTAGCTGTTGTCGGTTGCCTCAACCGGCCGCAACTGGATCGGATGCCAAGAACATCTCCTGAACAGCCACAGTTTGTCGCCGGTTGCCGACGTTCTTCGAGTCACAGGGAACCAGTTCTCCGCTAGGGCGACGTGCCGGGAGCTGGTAGGTTCAGTCCGCCTCCGTCTCATTCCACAAGAATGCCAGCTCGTCTGCCGTATCGTTGATGAACTGCGTGATCGATACCCCGAAACTGTGACCAGCCTCGGTTTCATAGTGCAGCAGAATCGGGCGGTCGCTGCCACTCTCTGCCTGCATGCGGGCTGTCATCTTGCGCGCATGCAGGGGATCCACCCTGGTATCGGAATCGCCGGTGGTGAACATGATCGCCGGATACTTCGTTCCCGCTTTCACGTTCTGATAGGGGGAATATTTCAGCAGATACGAAAATTGCTGCGGATCGTCAGCCGATCCGTACTCCGCCGTCCACCAGCGTCCCACCAGAAAATTCTGAAAGCGGATCATGTCGAGCAGGGGATAGCCGCACCAGATGGCCCCAAAAAGCTCCGGCCGCTGCGTCATGGCCACACCCATCAACAATCCGCCATTGGAGGCTCCGTTAATCGCGAGCTGGGACGCGGTGGTGTAATGATGCGTGATTAAGTACTCCGCGGCCGCAAAGAAATCATCGAACACATTCTGCTTTTTCTCGAACATTCCTGCCTTGTGCCAAGCCTCGCCGTATTCGCCGCCCCCGCGCAGATTGGGCTGCGCAAAAAACCCTCGCTGTTCCATCCACCAGGCAAACTCGGGACGCCAGGCAGGCGTCAGGCTCACGTTGAAACCACCATAGGCATACATCAGCGTGGGAGCCTTCCCGTCTGTCGGCAGACCCTTCTTGGACGAAATAAACATCGGGATGCGTGTGCCGTCCTTCGAAGTGTAGAAAACTTGTTTCACCTCATATTGCTCGGACGGAAACGGCACGGACGGCTTGGCGAATATCTCCGCCCTACCGGTCTTAACGTCGTAGTGGTAGATGGTGGGAGGAGTAATGAACGACTCAAAGGAATAGAAGCCGTGTTCGGATTCATCCATTCCTGTGACCGCAGAGGCCTTGCCCAAGGCGGGGTATGGGATCTCACCCACGAATTTCCCCTCCAGGCTGTAGATTCTGGTTTGGCTAACCACGTCGTGCAAGCTGGTGACGAACAACTTGCCGCCAACCAGCGCGAAATCAGAGATAACCTCCTTGCTCTCGGGCACGATGGTTTGCCATTTGTCCGGACTGGCATCGGCGATGTCCACTTTGACGATGCGGTAGTTCTCGGCCTTGTAGTCGGTGAGCACGTAGAGGGAGTCGGCGTGATTGATCGCGCTGAAACGGTTGTCGATGCCGTGAATGAGCGGCCGAATGGGAGCATCCGGTGTGCGCAAATCCCGGATATAAATATCGACACGCGAGGGTGGCACGCCGTGATCTACCTCCACCAAAAGGTAGCGCTGGTTCTCGCTTACTGCCGCCCCGATAATCTCCATCGGACCAAACGTCTCCTCCCCGAATTGCTTGCCGAAAATGAACTGATCCGAATCCGCCGGGGTTCCCAGGCGGTGATAGTAGACGAGGGTTCCGGTGGGACCGTCCTTGGCATAGTAAACACCCTTTTTGTCGGGGCTCAGACTGATCTGATCGTAGCGGGCGCGAGGCAGAATATCCGGCATTTCTCGGCGCTGCGCTATGTCGAGCAGATGGACCGCCTCTTCGTCGGCACCACCCTCCCGTACGCCATAGGCCAGCAGCGCCCCATCCTTCGTGATGTCGTCGATTTGGACCGACGTGTTTTGATCGACACTCAACTTGGTAGCATCGATCAGCCGCTCGTCGCTCCCGTGCAGGCCATTGCGTAGGTAGATCGAGGCCTGGTTCTCGTCCGCCATACGCTTGGTGAAGAAATACTGGCCGCGACGTTCCACAGGGAGGCCGTACGCTTCCACGCGGATAAGCTCGGTCAGACGCTTAGCGATGGCAGGCCGGATCTTCAGTTGAGATAGGTATTCCTGGGTGTAGCGGACTTGCGATTCGATCCAGGCGCGGGTTGCCGGGCTTTGTGAATCTTCCAGCCAACGATATGGGTCCGCAATGCTCGTACCGTTCACACTGTCGGTCATCGGCTTCAGGGTGGTGGGAGGCGGAGTGGGGAGAGTGACGCCATTTCCTCCTCGAATCCCACCCGGCTTGTCAGCGGCGGCCGCAAGCAAGATCAGCGCAAGCGAGAACCAATAAATCTTCATGCTAACCTCTGCCTCTGCGAGAATTGGGGAATTCTACCACCGCCCCGTGGCCATCCCATCTTCAGAGGAAGCGCCGAAATTGGTCAGGAAGCGGGATCTGGAATCGGTCACAGAGGGCACTCACATGATGGAAATCACTGTCGTCAGGTTCGTAGCCTGTATGGAATTTTATAAACCATTCGGGTGAGATGCACTTAACGGAATAGCCGCCGATGACTCCCCGCCTGAATATCCATGACATGACCTTCAAGGGGATAGCGAAGCAGGCCACTATCAGCTGGATCTGGCGGTGGCGGCGAAGCGCGGTTCTTCAGATCGGCGTTCCTCAATGGATGGCTCCGTACCTCTTCAGTATCTCCGTAGTCCGCTCAATCGGCAGAGCCTCGACGGTGTGCCCGCGTCCGGTGACTGTGGTAGCACGAAAAAGAGAGTTGTAGACGGCTTCCTCGGTAGCTTCGATGACAGCCAGAAACAACGGTGACATCGCGTCATTAGACAGCAATTCGATATGGCGGGTTAACGCCTTTTCGTTGGAATGTATCCTGATCTGGGGTGCAGTCGAGAACGCAATCGCGTAGTCTCCACTGCCGTTTAAGCCCGCAGCGCCAGTGCGCCCTAGTCCTAGCATCGCCCGAGCCGACATCCGCCTCAAGTTCCGTGCGTCTACGGGCGCGTCGGTCGCGATGACGACCATCACCGACCCGTTTCCTCGATCTGTCGCGCCGCCCTCTGACTGGAGTTCTTCGCGCAGGTAGTAGCGCCCCAGTTCTCGACCTACGGGAGCCCCCGCGATGCTGAGCACCCCCCCAAAGTTCGTCTGGACGAGGACCCCGACCGTGTACCCGCCAAGCTTGGGAGGCAGGCGGCGGGACGAGGTTCCGATTCCCCCCTTGAACCCAAACGCCACTGTCCCAGTGCCTGCGCCGACCGAACCTTCTTCGACTGTGCCACTCTTAGCGTTCGCCAGGGCAGCGAACACGTCCTCCCGTGTAATGTGCCTTCCCCGGATGTCGTTCAGGTAGCCGTCGTTGGTCTCGCCGACCAGCGGATTGATCGATTCGACATCCTCGTTTCCGGGCAGAGCCAGCATGTAGTCGATGAGCGCATCTGCGACGCGAGGCACACTCAAGGTGGATGTGAGCAGGATCGGAGTTTCGATCTCGCCGAGTTCGTTTACTTGGGTCGAACCAGCTAGCTTGCCAAAGGCGTTGCCCACGAAAACTGCCCCCGGAACCTTTTCCCGGAAAAGATTGCCGGGATGCGGAAGGATGGCGGTCACGCCCGTGTGAACGTCGTTGCTCCGGATGAGGGTCGTGTGCCCGACCTCGACGCCAGCAACATCGGTGATCGCATCGCGCGATCCGACGGGTAAAACGCCGATCTTCAGCCCTAAATCCGAACTGCGCGGTCGTAGTGGGGGAGCCGCGTTCTGTGCAATGGTGGCGGTCGTCAGCAGGAACGTCATGGCGGCGAGAAGCGTTTTGGGCATCGCCCGGATCATATCTGCGGCTCACAACTGAGACTTGGATCTAGCAACCTCTGCGGCTACTGCATAGAAGATGACCAGCGCGAAAATAGGCGTACGAAAGAAACAGTCTGTTCCTCCACAATAAGCGATCCCCAGATGACAGCATGGCGAGGCCTGCTCGCTCCCTGGTTATTGCTTCTCATACACCTCGGTACTGCTTACCGTATGCCCCTTGCCGTCTCCTCCGCTCATGGTCACCGTGCGGGTCTTGCCGTCCGCAGACACCTCAATACGACCGCTGGTGACCAGCTTTCCGCCACGGGAAATGTTGAACCCCAATACGCGGTCGTCGACTTTGGTGTATGACCTCGCATCTGACGTTGGGTCGCCCGTGACCGGATAATCGTTGCCGTCGAACTTGCCTACCCACGTGTAATGGGTCGGCTTGCCGTCGCTGCTGACACTATCGACCGTGACTTTTATCTTGTCGCCTACGGCCTCGTAGACGACGGTTGTGTTCTTCGCTGCTCCGGAGGAGAATTCCGACCTAGCCTCCTTCAGTTTCCAAGTGCCCAAGTATGCGGCGTCCTGAGCGAAACACGCGATTGCTGCAACCACACAGAGCATCATGACAATTGCGATCGTTCTTGCTCTCCTCATTGTGCTTGGCATAAGTAGAGGCACGACAGCAAACCCCGTCATTCCCAATAGTGCTGACGGCGGTGGTACTCAAAATCCTATGTTACGCACTTCACGTCCACCCGTGCAGGACCACTCGCTCGCTGCAATTCCCTCGGCGGTACGGAAAATACTGCAAACGGCGTTGCTGCCGCAGCCCAGATTTGCCCGTAGCCCAACAAATCCCTATCCATCCAAACTGACATTGGTCGCAAAAGACCGAGCGGAGGAATACCGCCGATGGCATACCCGGTCGTTTCTCGGACGAAATCAGGTGTCGCGCGTTCAATTGGTTCGCCAACCAAGGCGGCGAACGCGGGTTCATTGACTCGATTGGTCCCGCTCACGATAACTAGCAAACGGTCTGCCGCTTTCCCGGCCCCGAAAAACCAGGGACTTCGCGATTTGACCGACGCCGCATCCAATAGCTTCAGCAGCCTCCTTTGCAGTTCTGGTACTCGCCGGCATCTCCCGCACCACGGTGCTCAATCCGCAATCCCGCAACGCTTCTTGCACCTGCGCTGTGCTGCCGCTCTCGTGTCCCTCGCGACTGCTCATCTTGCCTCTCGGTCGAGAAGCCACGAACATTATCCTTGCCTCGAGTTTTACCGGCAACCTTTCTCACGGCAGCTTGAATATCAGCGTGATCTCGGTTGGCCTGCGGATGAGCTGGCCATTAAGCCGGTACGGTCGGTAGCGCCACTGGGAGACGGCTTGGATTGCCGCGCCAGTGAGCAACGGGTCGCCCTTCAACACCTTCAGGTCATGCACGGTCCCATCTTCTGCCACTACTGCCTGTAGCAGTACCTGGCCTTCGACCCTTCGTTCAAGAGCTACCGGGGGGTAGATCGGGTTCACCTGGTGTTCAATGGTTCCCCCTGAAAGGCCCTGTGAAACGTTTATCGTCGCCTGCGGCAGTTTGTCGGGAGCAGCGGACAACAGCCCACCGGGCGCCGTTTCGAAGCCGGTGGACACGGCAGAGAGAGCGGGCGCCGCGGTCTCGGCAACATGGTCCGGAGTTTGCGCCGGCGGTCTATTAACGCCATCGGGAACCTTGGTGCTGGTATTCCGGCTCGATGCCGGAGCAAGTGCAAACTTTCGTGCAGTCACCTCCCCGGTTACGCTGTCTTTCTCCGTTTTACTTGCCTTTACCGTCGGAGACGGCAGATTGGGCTTAGCGCTCCGAGGGTCCTCGACAGGTGGAGGGTTCGCTTCCAGCACGTCAGCAGACGAACGGTCTGCTACAGCCGAGGCGGAGGGACCACCGACCGGCTGTTGGGCGCCAGCAGACAAAGGATGGCTATTCGACTTACCCCGTAAAAATAGCCAACTTAACAATACGAGCACCACCACTGTCGCCAGGATGAGACTGCGTTTCCTCGTATTGGCGGGGTACTCGGCATTGGCGAGCTTCTGGCTCACCACGTCAACACCCGATTCCGCCGAGCGGCGCTGGGCGGCAATCACCAACTCTGCCAATTCCTCGAGCAATTCCATCTGGGTGTGGTCGAAGGCATTGGGCAGCACCGAGAAGGCTTCCAAGACGCCGCTGACGGCCGGCATTCTTCCCACCGATACCACAGCCACCGATCTCAGGCCCAGACGTCGGCAGACTTCCGCATCCACACGCGGGTCATTATTGGTGTCATCGCAGCGCAATGTCCCACCCGTTCGCAAGCACTGCCCGGAGATGCCCGAGTCGGCGTCCAATTTGGCGCCTAACTGGGGCGCCAAGTCTCCGGATCTGGCTTGGCAGACGACCAAATTATCCCGTCGTATGGCGATGGCAGCTCCGTCCGCACCGGCCAGCAGTTGCGCCGCATGGACGATATAGTCGAGCAAGACCTCCAGGCTGAGATCGCTGGCACTGATGCTCGTGCGCAGCTGGGCGAGGACGTGCTCTGAATCCCCACCTGCTATGGGGCAAGTCGACTGGCTCGGTGCTGAAGATTCATGGAAGGGCAGTGGCGGATGCTCCATGTGGCGACTCCCTGGTTCTGCTTCTCTCGGTGGGCGTGGAAGAAGATTTTAAACTATAAGAGTCGGGGGAGGAATCCATTTAGATACGGCCGATGAGCGGCGGACTGGAATCGATCAGCTTTTCCGACCCAGTTCGTGTGTTATGCGATGGTCTATACCAGCAACGCGTCGTCGTTGCGAGCACCACAGTGCATCTTTCTCAGGGACTGGATTTCGGGAACCGTGCCGAGCCCTGATGGCGTCTCTTAGCGGGCATTGTCATTGTGTAACTTCTCTATCAGCCGTGAATCTCATCTAAGCCAAGATGCTTCCTGCCGAAAAGAGCAAATCTATGAACTCACGAGTCGATAGCCGCAAGTTCAAGAGCATGAACCGGCGTGAGTTGTTAAAGCTCACACCGGTAGTAGTTTTGGGTGCGTTTGCCGTTCCGAAGCTGCAAGCGCCTCTGCTCCAGGCAGGCCTGGGTTTCAGCGACTGGGCTTCGGCAAAGCTCTTTCGTTCCGGCCAACTGGCGCCCACATTTCGAGACTCCGATCTTACTCCTTTCGACAAGTTCCCAATTAATGACTACGACGTGGATGATCCCCAAGTCGAACTCGACAAATGGTCTCTTACGGTGACAGGTGCAGTGCAGAAACCTGGAGAGTACACTTTGGCGCAGATTCAAGCATTGCCCAAGGTCAGGCAAAACACTCGCCACGTTTGCGTGGAGGGTTGGGACGTGGTTGGCCGCTTCGGCGGTGCGCGGCTCGCCGATTTCCTGAGGACGATTGGCGCCGATCCGGCCGCGCGGTTCGTAACTGTCGAATGTGCCGACGATTATTACGAGTCCCTGGATATCGCAACGGCCATGCATCCGCAAACATTGCTCTGTTATGAGATGTATAACCAGGCGCTGACCCGCGAGCATGGAGCGCCGCTGCGTCTGCAGATTCCCACCAAGATTGGCTACAAACAGGCTAAATACCTAACCCGCCTCAAAGTCACCCATGTACTCGAAAGAGTGGGCTATTGGGAAGACCAGGGCTACTCGGAGTTTTACTGTCTGTAACCAGGAGGTCGATGACCATGGCCACGCGCGCGATTGCAGTCGAAGATGTGAACACGGAAGAAGTCACGGAAGCAGTCTACGAGCATCCGTTTATCGTCCGCCTTTGCCACTGGGTGAATGCCGTTTCGCTCTTCGTGATGGTGGGCAGCGGGCTGCAAATTTTCCGCGCTTTTCCGAGCTTCGGAGCCAAAATCCCGCAAAAGGATCTGATCAACTGGCCCGCGTCTTTAGCGCTCGGCGGATGGCTCGGGGGCGCACTGCAGTGGCACCTCACCTTTATGTGGATCTACATTGCCACAGGGTTGCTTTACCTCGGGTACCAGATCTTCAGCGGCAATTACAAACAGGTGCTCGTTGTTCGACGTGACATTCCCGGAGTCTGGCCGATGGTGCGCCACTACTTTTTCTTCGGTTCCAAGCCGCCGGTAAGAGAAGCCTACAACCCGCTACAGAAGCATGCATACACGTCGGCGATTGGGCTGGGCGTGCTGTCAGTCCTGACGGGCTTCGCTATCTGGAAGCCGGTACAGTTTTCCGGGCTAGCCTGGCTGATGGGCGGCTTCCATGGGGCGCGGCTGTGGCACTTCCTCATCATGTGGGCGCTGCTGGCGATCGTGTTCGGACACTTAGTCATGGTGGTGCTACACGGATGGAACAACTTCATCTCAATGTTAACGGGATGGAAGAAAGATCCTGAATACCGCTCGGAGTAGCAGTTTGTGGTGAGTTCAAGGTTGCCGTGAGGAGCGATGCCGGAAGAGCTGAGTCTGCTGGGAGGCCCAGCGGCACAATTCAACGAGGAAGTGCTGATCCGGCGTATTCGGGACGGCGAACGTGATCTCTTCTACGAACTCATTCGACCTTATGAGCGCCGTGTGTTTGCTGCAGCTCTCGCCATTTTGAGAAACGAAGCAGATGCCGAAGATGCTGCTCAGGAGGCGATGCTGAAGGCTTTTAAGCACATTCATCAGTTTCGTGCAGAGTCCCGTTTTAGTACCTGGCTGATTCAGATCACCGTCAACGAGGCGCGTATGCGAAGGAGGAAAAACCACGCCGACATTATGGAGCCGATGGTCGACCGCCAGGACGAGGAGGGCAACTACACGCCGCGCGATTTTGCCGACTGGCGCGAGATTCCACTGGACACCCTCGAACGCAAAGAGGTTCGGCAGAAATTGGCAGAGGCCCTCGCCTCGCTAGGAGAAAAGTACCGCGAGGTTTTTGTGCTGCGCGACATGCAGCACTTGAGCATCGAGGAAACTGCGAAGGCTCTCGGCATATCGACCGCATCGGTCAAGACTCGATTGCTACGGGCGCGACTGATGCTGCGCGACCTGTTGGCGCCCGGGCTGGGCGGCGGTTGGAGCGGTAAGTTGTCTATGGCAAAGGGGGCGAAGCCATGGTAATCCGATGCGAAGAAGTATGGCGAGAGATCTCCAACTTTGTCGAAGGCGAGCTCGACCCGGCTTTGCGGGCTGCCATGGAAGAACACTTCCGCGGATGTAAGCGCTGCACGGCCCTACTCGACGGCACCCGCAATGTGATTCAGTTATATGGTGACGAACGCATGTTTGAGGTGCCGCTGGGATTCAGCCACCGTCTGCAGCGCCGGCTGAAAGAGAATACCGTTCCCGCGAGGAGAACCTTCTTGGGCTGGATCGTCACGGCGGCGGCAGCTGTCCTGGTCGGCGGCAGCGTCGAAGTGGCTCGTTCCTCGGTGTTCGGCCATCCTGAACTACGATCCGAACATGCTCAACTTGGCAGCGGCGTTCCGTCCAATATGATGGTAGTCGTTGCCCTGGACGGAAAGACATTTCACGTAGCGGGATGCCCGTTTATCCACGACAAGGCGAGGTTGCGGATAATTGCGGCACGAGAGGCAACGCAAGCGGGGTACACACCTTGCGTGCGCTGCATGAGCAAATATCTAACCACCTAAAGTTCTGCCGACAGCGGACCCAGGTTCCGGTTGGCGGAGGATCCGCTCCGAACTGACTGTCGGCTTCACCCCTGACCAAGTTCACGCCTGCCACATGATGACCGAGGTGCACACAGTCTGAATCGCCCCGAAGAACAAGTACTCTGGATAAGCAGGCGGCCGGCCAAGGATGGTCAGAGGCAGAACGAAGGTCAGCAAACCGTTTATAAGGGTCATAATGCCACCCGCGATGATATTCGCCCGCCGGTTCGCTCTTAAACGGAAGCAGTCGACACGCCAGAATCATGGCGATAGGTATTTCCATTAAGACCGCTGAACCCAGCAGAGCCCATTGTGTGAGTTGTGGGGTTCCTCCGCTGGATTTCGCGAGCCAACAATAGCGAACAGGGCGACAACGTCTGCATACAGGTAGTTGACTAACGCGAATATCCACAGTACAGACAACCGTTCCTTTGTGTCGTGCCTGTCAACCTCCTGCGGAATAGTTACGGTCCCGCGGCGGAATACGTTTCCAGGTTATCTGGCACTTGGAGGCCAAGCGAGTATCGGGCGACCGATCTGTTTTCGAGGGGTTTCATAGTAACCTCTGATCCATGCGCATTCTTGCTGCGGTACGGCTCTCCGGGGTCATCGCCTTCTGTCTGCTGCTGACACCGGTCGGCACTGCGAAACACAACCGTAGGCCGGTCCCGATTGTGATTACTCATGCAACCATCATCAATCCAGGTACATCGTCGGTTCAGGCAAATCGGACGGTTGTTATAAAAGGCAATCGCATCCTATCTGTTTCTGATACGGCACAATTCCAGTCGCCGAAGAACGCGCGGGTGATCGATGCCACCGGGCAATATCTTATTCCGGGGCTTTGGGATATGCATGTGCACTCCGCCTTTGGCGATTGGTTCCCCGGTGGACGCGACATTATCCTTCCTCTTTTCATCGCCAACGGTATCACCGGAGTGCGCGATATGGGAGGAGATGCTCCGGTTCTGTTTGAGTGGCGCAGAGAGATTGCGGAGGGCGAAATCATCGGTCCACGCATGGTCATCTCCGGCCCGATGCTGGATGGGTATCTACCGGACGGCAAACTTCGCTTTCCCAGTTCCATCGCCATCACTACTCCGGCCAGTGCGGTTGCTGCCGTGGACTCACTCAAAATGCAAGGCGCGGACTTCATTAAAGTCCAGTCCGTCATTTCGCACGACGCCTACCTTGCAGCGGCCGCCGAGGCGCACAAACAAGGCTTGCCCATTGTCGGCCATGTACCGGATAAGGTTCGCATTGAGGAAGTTGTCGAAGCGGGGCAAAAGAGCATTGAGCACCTGATGGGTATCTTCGAAGGTTGCTCCACACAAGAGGAGGAATTCATCAGGGGCAAAGGCAACCTTCAGCTGCTGCTCACCACCCAGGACCAGCAACGATGTGACTCGCTCACCAAACTGCTCGCGCAGAATCAGATATGGCAGGTACCCACACTGGCTTGGCAACGCGGCGGAACATTTCTCGACCAACGCGACCTGAAGCACCAGCCTCTTGACAAGTACGTTCCAGCCTACTGGCGCGATGTGACCTGGCGCCGCTTCGCCGATGAAATGATGTCGGATCTTCTACGCGACCCGCTGGAGCTGCGCCAGGAATACTTTACGCGAAATCTGCAGATGGTCGGTGCGCTACACCATGCCGGAGTACCGTTTATGGCCGGGACTGACACCGCCCCTGGCGTGTACATCATGCCGGGCTTCAGCTTGCACGATGAGCTCGCCAATTTTGTCGAAGCCGGTTTCACGCCGATGGAAGCGCTGCAAACGGCAACCAGCAATCCGGCCAAGTTTCTGGGGAGGGAAGCCAGCTCGGGTTCGGTCGAACCTGGCAAGATCACTGACTTAGTCCTGCTGAGCGCAAACCCGCTCGAAGACATCCGGAACACCCAGAAAATCAGTGTTGTTATCGCGGACGGACGGCTATTTGACCGTGCAGAGCTTGATCAGATCCTGGTGAAAGTAGAGGCGGCAGCCAAGCGCCAGAAGTAAGATCGATTCCCGCTTAAGCCGGCGATTTCACTCACTCGTCAAATCGCATTTTAGAAGGGAATTCCCTCCCCCGGATCGAAGTATGACGTGACTCGCGGCGAGTACGCGGCATGTGGTCGGGAGACGGGATGCCCGGCCCGATAACGGTTGCGGCCGCGGCCGCGCCATCTTCAAATACGACAAGGATCCGAAGTTGACTTGGGAAAATCCCAGCCATGCGCAGACTGAGCGTGAACCAGTCGTATGCGTGAATGGCAGGATGCGCGCGCCTATGTCGCGTGGTCGAACCGCAAGGAGCATCGCGGGGGCGCGGCCTCAGCAAGCGGGCCTTATTACTGGAACAAACCACGCAAACAAGGGAGGAAGCCGTGAGAGGAAATGGCCGAATTTATCTGCGCAAGGGCAGCCCGTTTTATTGCTGCGCCTACTACCTACGCGGGAAGCAATACCGCGAATCCACGGAAGAGACTGATGAGGACAAGGCGCGAAAGTTTCTGCGCAGAAGTGCATGCGAATCAAATCGGCGCGAAAACGTCTATTCCGCCCCACAAGAAATAAAACCCGCACAATTCGCGCACAATAAGCAAAGGGCGTCCGGTTTCGGATGCCCTAACTGAATTGAAATTATGGCGCGCCCTGAGAGATTCGAACTCCCGACCTTCTGGTTCGTAGCCAGACGCTCTATCCAACTGAGCTAAGGGCGCGCAGCCACCTTCCATAGTTTACCCCGCCCTTGCGGTTCACTCCAGTGAGGACTAATTGCTTCACCGTGGTCGGAACTTTTCTTGCCAACTCTGGTGTGTTCGGGCAAACACTATCCTGTCCGCCATGAAAGAAAGAGTCGACTCACCTTGTCGAAATTGCAGGCGATCGGGCATGGTGGGACTGGCAAGAAAAAAAACCGTACCTATGCTAAAAAGGCCGGCTCAAGCCCAGGCAAGACTGAACCCTAGCGGGGTGTCGCAAATCGGCAACAGGGGTGCAGCGGTCGCGGAACGAAAAAATCGCACATCCGTTTACTCGCATCCCCTTGCTTGCGCCACCCGCCAGTGGGTGCCATTCTTGGCCAGCGAACGGCCTGAAGAGGGGGCGAGATGACAGCCTTACATTTGTCGTGGGGAGCGATCAGCTGGGGTTGAGGCGGGGGGGAGAATTTCGCTCGGTGCCGGTCGGTAATGGCTCATCCGTAACGTTACTTCTCGGCATCTTGATAACGTTTTCGTTGCGCGCTGGCAGCATGGATCCGGTCCATTCGGCCAGTCCCGCTCGAATTACCTCGAAGATCGAACAATCGGTGAGCTGTGCGTACGTGGACAGTTTTTCGTAAACGTCCTCGTCCACCAGCAGCGAAACCTTAATGACACGCCGGGCAGTCTTCATGGCCCGACGCTAGCATGGTTTTTGAAAAGGACAAAAATAAATCGCAGTTGGGAGAAACAACCCATTGAAAAGAAAGACGATTTTTCCAGGCTGCTTCGCGGCACTCGGGGTTAATTTATGGCTGGAATAAAGGAAGTGCAATCGAGAATCGGCTTTCGCGCGGACCGTTGTGTCTAGCACAATTCCCATCGTTCCGTCAACGATTTCCTTGCCCGATTTCCGTACCCGATTCTTAGCTAGGTTTTTCAAACCGACCCGCCCAAATCGTAGCCAATGTAGCTCTTGTGGCGGGCTGGACTTAACTTTTTGTAGAACGCTCAACCGGGAAGATCGACAGCCGCGCTCTCCCAGATTGCCCAATCCACGTTTTGGTTGTTGTCAGCAATCCACTCGGAATGCATCGGTTCTTAGCGAACAGGTTCAAGTAGGTGTACGATTCGCCGCGCTGCCGGCGCGGAGCAAACGGTCGACGGTCAAGGCACTTCCTCTTCGGTATTGCAGCTACTCTGCGATGGAGTTCTCCGGTTAGAGCCCTGCGCTTTGGAAGCCGTACTGGAAAAGAAATAGAAAAATCGACACGAGAGCGAGGTGAACATGACATTCGGGTTCCAGAAGACGACGAGGGTTCTGACCGTCGCGCTTTGCTGCGCAACCGGTGTTCGCGAGCAACAAACTGCCGACGTCCGCCAAATGTACGATGGCACGTTGCGGCCAAGTGTCGAGGTCGAAACCTTGGAGCACAGCGACTTGCTTTTTTCCCGTGCGGGTGATCAAACACGGCTCTGACGTTCATCCTCTGCCTGTGGGAAAGGAGTCACTAGCCAACTTTCCGTTTTGAAGCGAATGGGAAGACATACGGCCTCTTTGGTTACCTGGCACTGAACCGAGTTGCCGGGCTGCTGATATTGAAAAACGGCGCGTCGTTGGCGAGGATTACGAACTCGGGACTGGGCCTAACACACATTGGCCCTCATTTTCGATGGCGAAGTCGGTCACCTCGACCCTTATCGGGGCAGCTTTGCTCGACGGAAAAATCGCAAGTCTCGACGATCCTGTCATGAAGTATGTGAAAAGCCTCAAGGGCGGAGCCTACGAAGGAGTGACTGTGCGCAATGTTCTTCGAATGGCCGCCGGTGTGAAATGGGATGAAGCCTACACCGATCCCAACTCAGATCGACGAAAGCTCCTCGAAGTGCAACTGAAACAGGAGCCAGGCTCAGTCTTGAAGTTCATGAGCGCTCTCAGCAAGGCGGATGCGCCGGGGACAATCTGGAATTACCGGGGAGACGTTTGTCGTCGGGGCTGTGGTCGAATCTGCAACCGGCAAGCCACTGGCCAGCTATCTCTCTGAAAAAATTTGGGTGCCATGGGGATGAAACAAGACGCGTCGTGGTGGCTGGAATCGCAGAATGGTATGGGCTTCGGCGGTGGTTCGATGGGGCAGGGAGCGCCAAGGAAATCGGCGGCAAGCTCGTGGAGTACGGATATTTGTGGTGCCCCTTCCCGGTGTTGACCCGATTCACGAGAGTGCTTTCGAAGCGTGGGGACTCTTTGGCCAACTGATGTACATCAATCGCAAGGAACACCTGGTCGTTGTCGTCTTGAGTGCGCGGCCCAAGCCAACGGGGATGAACGTGATACCTGATGAAACGTTCTTCGGCGCAGTGGTAAAGGCACTGAGGTAAACGACGCCAGCGGTAACCTCATTTATTCCAGAACTTTACCTGCCGGCAGTGGCGAAGAGCGCGGGAATTGAAGGGCCTTGTAGACCTTAGAAGGACAAGTTTCATCTAAGGTGGTGGTTGGCCGGCAAAGGTGATTGTTGGCCAGCCTCGAAACCACAACTAGGGGGACCTTAGATTCCGCCTGAGGCCGGCAAAACCCGCCCCCAGCTTGGGCTGGCGGCCCTTAGCCTGGCCTTCGGAAATTGCGTGGACAAGTAAATCTTGCCCGCCCTCCGGCAATTCCTACCAGGTGGAAATCCCTTGCTGGACAAGTGTTTTCATCGATTTACGATTGGCAAACGGGATGCATAAAGGAAAGCCAGACGAAGTGGCGCGCAACGGGGCGTTCTGGAGAATAACTTCGGCCAGAGGTTTTCTTGAACGCCCCTTGCATTTTCCCCCAGCCAGCAGTCCTCTCCGGTTTTAACCCTTATCCAGCCAAGATTAGCCTTTCCTGGATGTCCAATCCCGCCCCGCGCAACAGGCCTGCAACCACCGGTTCTTTAAAGCGGGAGGCATCGAACTCCACACGTACGATCCGCTCTGCCTCGTCAAAGGTGATTCGGCGAACCCCGTAGACTTCGCGTATAGCGTCGATGGCGCGCAGCTCTGCTTCGAGCGGCGACCGGCCATAACGGTAAGCGACTTCCAGCTGTGTCATTCCTAACCTCGATAATCAGGATTCTGTTCTAAGAATGGGCTCGGCATCGAAAGTTGCAGCCCGGAATCATATTTTACAGGTGGCGGAGGCAGGACTGGGGATGGAAGACTCCAGCCTTTAAGCATGGGGTAGAAGCTGCCGGTGAGGATCCCTTCTGATAAACCCGTTTTCATCGTTCAGAGAAATTCTCGGCTCGGCTATCATCAGTAAGTTGAGATGTTTGGGGCGCACCCGGAATGGGATCCTAATATGGATCGTCCCGGCAGGACGCAGACTTGAATGGTGAATTGTCGCGCTTTCGCTGGCTGGAGTGTACTTGCAGCACATGGTTGGACTGAAGTCGCGGTCAGTTGGTCGCTCGGTTTCCGAGAGCAGGCTGATGTCCAACCATCGAAGTCGGATGGCCGAAACTTCGGTCAGGGATTCGGCTGGCGGCATCACCGTCGATCGATCGACCGCGCCGAAGTCAGCGGCATCGGGGACCGGACGTACTGGTTCTGCAGCTGGCACGGTTTAGAAAATTTCTGTGTGGATGGGAGATAGAATCTGAAACAGATGACACCTGGGGTCGAAAGCCCGGGATTGAAAGAGACAACGGCGGGAAACTCGACGGGCTACATTTGCGCAATGTGTCCCACGGTGCGGGAAATCAAGCCTGGGCCGTGCCCAAGCTGCGGAATGACTCTTGAGCCCGAAATGCCGGTGCCAGCCTCGCGCACCGAATATACCTGCCCCATGCATCCCGACGTGGTGCGACCCGGTCCGGGGTCGTGCCCGGTTTGCGGCATGACGCTTGAGCCGCGGGTGGTGCGCGCCCACGAGGAACAAAACCTCGAACTGCGCGACATGACCACTCGCTACTGGGTAAGCTTTGCCTTCACGATTCCGCTATTGGCGATTGCTATGGGGGACATGTGGCCGGGAGTGGTTCTCCGGCGTTCGTTGTCCGCAGGACAGCTTTCCTGGCTCGAGCTGGCGCTGGCCACCCCCGTCGTTCTCTGGGGCGGATGGCCTTTCTTTCAGCGCGGTTGGGCCTCAATCGTAAATCGCTCCAGCAACATGTTCACGCTGATCGCCGTCGGTACCGGCGTTGCCTATCTCTATAGCCTGATCGCCACGGTGGCGCCGGGATTGTTTCCCGAATCGTCTCGGGAAATCGGTGGCTACCCGCCCGTGTATTTTGAAGCTGCCGCTGCCATCGTCACGCTCGTGCTCTTGGGGCAAGTCTTGGAACTGCGGGCGCGCAGCCGCACCGGCGCTGCCATCCGTGCGCTGATCGATCTGAGTCCGAAGACCGCACGCGTGCTGCGCGACGGCAAAGAGGAGGACGTTCCTCTCGAGCGAGTGGAACCAGGAAACCGACTGCTCGTGCGTCCGGGGGAAAAGGTGCCGGTCGACGGAGTGGTGCTCGAAGGTGAGAGTGCGGTCGACGAGTCGATGATCACCGGGGAATCGGTCGCCGTGGAAAAGTCGGTAGGAAGCCGGGTCATCGGCGCGACGGTAAATGGAACGGGATCGCTCGTGATGCGGGCCGAGCATGTGGGCAATGAGACCTTGCTGGCGCAGATCGTGCGCACCGTGAGCGAAGCACAACGGAGCCGAGCTCCCATTCAGCGATTGGCAGATCGGGTATCGGCCTGGTTCGTTCCCGCGGTCCTGGACATTGCGGCCCTGACATTCATTGTCTGGATTTTGTTCGGGCCGCAGCCCCGGGTGGCCAACGCTTTAGTCAATGCGGTGGCGGTGCTGATCATCGCCTGTCCCTGTGCTCTGGGGCTGGCTACTCCGATGGCCATCATGGTCAGCACAGGGCGCGGAGCTCAAGCCGGCGTGCTGATTCGCAATGCCGAAGCCTTGGAGACCCTGGAAAAAGTGGACACGCTGGTGGTGGATAAGACCGGTACCTTGACGGAAGGGAAGCCAACCGTCGAATCGGTCGTGACCCTATCGGATTTGAGCGATGTGGAATTGATCTGCCTGGTGGCGAGTTTGGAGCAGAAGAGCGAACACCCGCTCGGTTCGGCCATCGTGGCTGCGGCCAAGGCCAATCAGATTCCCTTGAGGGATGCTACGAAATTTCAATCTCGTACCGGACTCGGTGTCAGTGGCAAGGTAGGCGATAAAACCGTACTCGCCGGCAACGAGAAGTTTGTGAATGCGCTCGAGATGCGAACCGCTCTATTCGCGCGTGAAATCGACGAGCTCCACCGCAACGGTCAAACCGTCGTCTTCGTGGCGGTGGACGGCCGGCCGGCTGGCCTAATCGGCGTCGCCGACCCGATTAAGGAATCCGCCTACGAGGCCGTGCGGGATCTCAAAGCATCGGGGCTACACATTTTCATGCTGACCGGGGATAGCCGCAGTGTTGCCGAAGCGGTGGGCCAAAAACTTGAAATCGAGAACTTTGAGGCCGAACTGCTGCCCGACAAGAAGGCCAAGGTTGTGAAACAACTCCAGACCCAAGGTCGGATCGTGGCTGTGGCCGGTGACGGGATCAACGATGCCCCCGCCTTGGCCCAGGCCGACGTGGGTATCGCCATGGGGACGGGCACGGACGTGGCGATCGAAACCGGTAGCATCACCTTAGTTAAAGGGGATCTGACGGGCATTGTGCGCGTACGCAGGCTCAGCCAAGCCACCATGCACGTCATTCGGCAGAACCTGTTCTTTGCCTTCGCTTACAACTTGATCGGCGTGCCCATTGCGGCCGGCGTGTTCTATCCGCTATTCGGATGGCTACTCAGTCCGATTCTGGCGGCCGCAGCCATGAGCTTTAGCTCCGTTTCGGTGATCGCCAATTCCCTGCGTTTGAGAAACGTGAAACTTTAGCCGCAGGGATGGGGAGAATCGAGGGAAAATCTAGGATTGCCTTGTGTATACTCCTTATATCGAAACAGCTACTGCAGGGAACGGCGGGAGTGGCGCCCCGGGGTGATCCGGTTTCGGGCAGCGAAGCGTTGGCCCACCGAAAAAGACCCTGGTCGGCATTTCCCGAACGGCGCGGAAATCCCTTGAAGAGCACAGTTCGTCTTAAGGAGAGTTTGGAGCTGCTATGAGCGATGAAGTTGAACAAATTCCTGAGGTCCAGACCAGCTCGGCCGGAGGTGCCGGAAAATGGATCCTACTATTGCTGGCGGTGATCTATGTAGCGGGCTCGTTGTACTTCCTCTTCCAACTGCGAGCACGTCTCGACGAATTGGGGAAAGGACAGGCCGCTAGTAACCAGCAGATTGCAGAGCTTGGCCAGCGCATGCAATCGGCCGAGGCCGACGCAGAGGCCCTGGCGAAACAGCTCGGTCTTACCAAGAAAGAGCTGGCCCAACGCGCTGCCGAGTTGCAAAGCCAACAGCGGGCCGCCGAGAAACGACTCACAGCCGAGCAGCAGCAGCAAATCGGTCAGGTGAATAGCGATATTGCGAGCGTGAAAAGCGATGTCGGTGGGGTCAGGTCCGATGTAGCCTCGACCAAAACCGACCTGGCCGCGACGAACGCAAAGTTGCAAAGTACGATTGGCGACCTCGGATTGCAGAGCGGCCTGATTGCCCGCACGCGGGACGATCTCGAAGTCCTAAAGCATAAAGGCGACCGCAACTATTATGAGTTCACTCTGGTTAAGGGAGCCCATCCGCAGGCGGTTTCGACCGTCAGTCTACAGCTGAAGAAGACTGACCCCAAGCGAAGCAAGTTCACGTTGAATGTAACCGCCGATGACAAGACGATCGAGAAAAAGGACCGTAATGTCAGCGAACCTATGCAGTTCTACACCGGCCGCGACCACTTGTTGTACGAACTGGTGGTGTGGACAGTGACAAAAAAGGACGTTAGCGGCTACCTAAGCACCCCCAAGA
>DATJVZ010000037.1:0-9046 GCA_035501575.1 Terriglobales bacterium
GACCCAGGCGATGGCCTCTTCTGGTTTTTGCCCTGCTAGCGCTTGCCTTCGTCGCCCTTCCGCTTCCGGCTTTTTCTCAGAACTGCGCCCTCTGTTATACTCAGGCGGCCTCGGCGGGAGCCAAAATGATTCAGGCGCTGAAAAGCGGGATCCTCATCCTCATCATCCCTCCCACCCTCGGCTCCGTGGGCATGATTTTTGTCATGCGACATAAGCAGCATCAGACTCGACGTGCCGGTGCCGCCGGCGAAACCCGCGAAGACTGGTAAAATGGCAACCATCACCGTAGGCGTCAACACAACCGATCGCACGACTCTCAGGTCGAAGTTGCGAGATTATTACGCGCTCACCAAACCTGAGGTGAACCTGCTGATTCTCATGACGACTTCTGCAGGTTATTACCTTGCTGCGCGGGGTCCGCTGCGCATTGCCGGTTTGCTGAACACGCTCCTGGGTACGTTACTGGTCGCCAGCGGCACGGCAACGCTCAATCAGTGGATGGAACGGGTTTGGGATGGCCTAATGCGGCGAACCGCATCCCGTCCTCTACCGGCGGGCAGAGTGAGCGCCCGGGAGGCGTTTTGCTTCGGGACGCTGTTGAGTGTAGCCGGAGGACTGTATCTGGCGCTGGCGGTGAACCGAGTCTCGGCCCTTCTGGCCATCTCCACCTTGCTATCCTATCTTTGGATCTATACCCCGCTGAAGCGCAAGACTCCCCTGTGCACCCTCTTGGGTGCAATCCCCGGAGCTATGCCAACCTTGATTGGCTGGGCCGGAGCTGCGGGGACGATCGACCGGCAGGCGTGGTTGCTGTTTGGCATCCTGTTCCTTTGGCAGTTCCCTCATTTTCTGGCTATCGCGCTGATGTATCGCGAGGATTACGCTCGAGCCGGGTACCGGATGTTGCCGCGATTTGATCTGGATTCGCGGTTCACGCGCGCGGAGATTTTTACCTGCACTCTCCTGCTGGTAGGTGTAACCCTAGTGGCAACGCGGTCTTCCGGTGGTGCGGTCTATTCGGCTGCCATGGGCCTGGCCGGTGCGTTTATGCTCTATCCGGTAAGCCGGTTGCTTCGCTCAACCGCTCCCAGGCTGGCCAGCCGCGTCGTCCATGCCTCCGTCCTCTACCTTCCTGTGGTACTCGCCGTGATGATGGTTGCCAAGCCGTAAGCCGATTTGTTGCCATCCGTTAAAATTTGTTCGCGGTAGCTTCGAGCCCACCCGGTGGTCCCGCACACGGGCTCGTTTGTCGAGAGAAACCACGGCACCAACCCCCAGTCCTGCGCAATTGGCAGCAAAAAAATTCCCGATTGTCTATGATGGAAGATTCCCACATGTTGGGGGTGAAGATGGCACCGGTGGCGGAAGCGCAGGCGGATGGACTCGAAGTACTGGAAACACGGGAGTGGCTGGATTCGCTCGATTATGTGTTGGCCAAAGGCGGTCCGGAACGTGCCGGACGACTCTTGCAGCAACTTTCCTTGCACGCCCGGCGGGCAGCCGGAGTCAATCTGCCCTTCAGCGCAACCACGCCCTATCAGAATACGATCCCTTCCGTGCAGCAGCCGCCTTTCCCGGGAAGCCAGGAAATGGAGCGCCGCATCAAGAGTCTGGTGCGCTGGAACGCCTTGGCGATGGTGGTTCGCGCCAACAAGATCCAGGAAGGCATCGGCGGACACATTTCGACCTATGCCTCGGCGGCGACCTTATACGAGGTGGCGTTTAACCATTTCTTGCGCGCCGGCGGTGCCGGCGGAGACCAGGACATCGTCTACTTCCAGGGACATGCGGCACCCGGGATCTACGCCCGCGCCTACCTGGAAGGTCGGATTCCCAAGCACAAGCTCGAGAATTTTCGCCGCGAACTGAAACCTGGCGGCGGTCTCTCTTCCTATCCCCATCCCTGGTTGATGCCCGATTTCTGGGAATTCCCCACGGTTTCGATGGGTCTCGGTCCCATCCAAGCCATTTACCAGGCTCGCTTTATGCGCTATCTCGAAAATCGAGGGCTGAAATCGACCAGAGGCGGGAAGGTGTGGGCGTTCCTGGGAGACGGAGAGATGGATGAACCCGAATCTCTGGGCTCGATTACCCTAGCCTCTCGCGAAAGGCTCGATAACCTGATCTTCGTGGTCAACTGCAACCTGCAAAGGCTCGACGGGCCGGTACGGGGAAACGGCAAGATCATCCAGGAACTCGAGGCAATTTTCCGGGGAGCCGGCTGGAATGTGATCAAGGTGATTTGGGGAAGCGATTGGGACAGCCTCATCCGCAACGACCGGGACGGTTTGCTGGTGCGGCGTATGGGCGAGATCACTGATGGGCAGTATCAGAAATTCTTCGTGGAGAGTGGCGCGTATTTCCGACAGACTTTCTTCGGCACCGACCCGCGCCTGTTGCATATGGTCGAACATCTCTCCGACGAGCAACTGACACGGATGCGCCTGGGCGGGCACGATCCCATCAAAGTACATGCGGCCTACAAAGCCGCGGTAGAGCATCAGGGGTCCCCGACGATCATTCTGGCTAAGACCATTAAGGGGTACGGGTTAGGGGAAGCCGGCGAAGGCAAAAACATCACCCATCAGCAGAAAAAGTTGAACGACGAAGAACTCTGGATGTTCCGCTCGCGTTTTGGCATTCCGATCCCCGACAACGAGCTGCATGATGCCCCGTTCTACCGCCCGGCCGACGACAGCCCGGAAATTACTTATATGCAAGAGCGGCGCAAGCAGCTGGGAGGGTATTTGCCGGAGCGAAAGGTGCGGTCGAAGCCGATCCGGCCGCTTTCCCCGTTGCACTTTGAGGAATTCTATAAAGGCACCGAAGGGCGCGAAGCATCGACCACCATGGTTTTTGTTCGCTTGCTCGCCAAGCTGTTGCGCGACCCGGAAATCGGCAAACTCATCGTGCCCATCATCCCCGATGAAGCCCGCACTTTCGGGATGGAAGCCCTGTTCCGCCAGGTTGGCATTTACTCGAGCGTGGGGCAGCTCTACGAACCCGTCGATATGGACACCCTGCTCTACTACAAAGAGGCGCTGAATGGACAGATCCTCGAAGAGGGGATCACCGAAGCCGGCTCGGTGTGCTCTTTCATCGCGGCGGGAACCGCCTACGCCACCCACGGCATCAACACCATCCCCTTTTTCATTTACTATTCCATGTTCGGATTCCAGCGCATCGGCGATTTGATCTGGGCGGCCGCCGACATGCGGGTCCGCGGCTTTCTCATCGGCGGTACCGCCGGGCGAACGACGCTGGCGGGCGAGGGTCTGCAGCACCAGGATGGTCACAGCCACGTGCTGGCCCTGTCGGTGCCCAATCTTCTCGCCTACGATCCGGCGTTTGCCTATGAGATCGCCGTCATCATCGAGGACGGCATCCGACGAATGTATGTCGAGGAAGAGCCCATCTTCTACTACTTGACGGTCACGAATGAGCCCTTGCCGATGCCTTCCATGCCGGAAGGCAGCGAGGTGCGGAACGGAATCCTGCAAGGTTTGTACCGCTTCAAACCGGCTCAGAGCAGGGAGGGACGGTTACGGGCTCAGCTGCTCGGCAGCGGCACCATCCTGTATGAGGCGCTCAAGGCACAGCAGATCCTCCAAGACAACTATCAGGTAGACGCTGATGTTTGGAGCGTCACCAGCTACAAGCGCCTGTACAACCAGGCCAACGAATGCGAACGCTGGAATCGCCTGCATCCGCTCGCCACTCCGCGCGTGCCCTACGTGACCCAGTGTTTGAAGAATGCACCGGGAGTGTTCGTGGCCGCCTCCGACTATATGAAGGTGTTGCCGGAGTCGATCGCGCAGTGGATACCGGGTCCGCTGGTTGCGCTGGGCACGGATGGTTTTGGCCGAAGTGAGGACCGAGCCACGCTGCGCAACTTCTTTGAGGTGGATGCCAAGCATATTGTGCTTGCGACCTTACAGGCGTTGGCCCGGGAGGGAGCGATCGGGCGCGAGCAGGTCGAAAAGGCGATTCGGGAGCTCGCGATCGACCCCGAGAAAACCAATCCCGTCCTTGCCTAAGAGTGGTCGAGCGGGCGGCGGCATAAGCGAGAGTGTTTTGTGACGGAATTCAAGTTGCCAGAACTCGGCGAGAACATCGATCAGGGTGACCTGGTCCGGCTGATGATTTCCCCCGGTAGCAACATCACCGAAGGTCAGCCGGTGATGGAGCTCGAAACCGACAAGGCGGTGGTCGAGGTGCCTTCCTCGGTGAGCGGAACGGTCAAGGAAATCCGAGTGAAGGAGGGGGAGAAGGTCAAAGTAGGCCAGGTCATTTTTACGGTGGAAAACGGCGCGAGTGGAGGGGTGCGATCGAGCTCTCCAGCGAGGGCGTCGGCGGCCGAGCCTTCCCAGCAGCCCATTGAGGAGTCCAAACCGAAATCCACCCCCGCCGCGGCCGCGCCTCGCCGGGCGAAGCAGGTGGAGACGCCGCCGGTGCCGCTCCCCCCCCAACCGAGTGCCGGTCCTTGGGAATTCAGGCTGCCCGAACTGGGTGAAAACATTTCCGAGGCGGATGTTGTGCGCATCATGATTTCACCCGGAATGAAGGTTGTCGCCGCGCAACCGATCATGGAGCTTGAGACGGAAAAAGCGGTGGTCGAAGTTCCATCCTCGGTGACCGGAGTGGTGAAGGAGATTCGGGTTCGACCAGGAGAGAAGATCCATGTCGGCCAAGTCATCTTTACCTTGGAGGGTGGGGTCGAGGCCGTGTCGGAAGCGCCCAAGCACGTTCCGGTGGAGCACGTCTCCGGTCAGCATGGAGCTCGACTGGCGTTTCAAGCGGCGATCCGCGCCGAAGGCAAGACCGAAGAGCAGGCTCTTCCTCCCGACCAGCCCCAGGTTCGGCCTTCCGACTTCGCGATGCCCAAACAGCTGGATAAGGTGGCCGGCTCGGAACCTCGAGAGCCCGTACCCGCAGCTCCCCACGTGCGGCGGCTGGCACGAGAGCTCGGCATCGACATTCATGACGTGAAGGGAAGCGGCCCGGGAGGGCGCATCAGCGACGACGACGTGAAGGCGCACTCGAAATCCATGCTGGCCTCGGCGACGGCCGCCGCACAACTGCCCCAGGTCCCCTTGGCCCGGCCGGAACTGCCTGATTTCACCAAGTGGGGCAAGGTGGAGCGGGTTGCGATGCGCGGCGTGCGGCGCAAGACCGCCGAACACCTGTGGCAGGCTTGGACGACCGTTCCCCACGTTACCCAGCACGACCGGGCCGATATCACCGAACTCGAACTTCTGCGGGCGCGATTCGCACCGAAGGCGGAAGAAGCCGGCGGCAAAATGACGGTGACCGCGATTGCTCTGAAGGTTTGTGCCGCCGCCCTCAAGATTTTCCCTCAGTTCAATGCCAGCATCGATATGGCTAAAGAAGAAATCGTTTACAAGCAGTACATCAACATTGGAGTAGCGGTCGATACCGATCGCGGTCTGTTAGTGCCGGTGATTCGCGATGTGGATTCCAAAAACATCGTCGAGCTGGCCGCCGAACTTACCAAGCTCTCGAAAAAAGCCCGGGAAAAGAAGCTCAGCCAAGCGGAGATGGGAGGGGGAACCTTCACCATCACCAATCTGGGCGGCATCGGGGGAACGGGATTTTCCCCCATCGTCAATTATCCGGAGGTTGCCATTCTCGGACTCTCGCGTTCCAGCATGAAGCCGGTTTGGATCGGCGGGAAGTTCGAGGCGCGCCTGGTGCTGCCTCTGTCCTTATCCTATGATCATCGCCTGATTGACGGCGCCGATGCAGCGCGCTTCCTCCGCTGGGTCGCGGAAGCCTTCGAGCAGCCGTTCCTGCTTTCCGTGCAGGGGTGAGAAGCAGCGCAAGACCACGATCCGGGAACCAGGTCGGAAACAGCTTTGATCGGTCACAACTTTAGCGTCTTCACGTCCTTGGCGGTCGAGCAAACGAATGGCCGGAAATCCTAACCCGCACATTGCCGTCGTGGGCGCCGGCCCGGGTGGATACGCAGCGGCTTTCCTGGCTGCCGATCTGGGCATCTCGGTAACGCTGATTGATCCCGAACTCAATCCCGGCGGAGTCTGTCTGTACCGAGGATGCATTCCCTCAAAAGCTCTGTTGCATGTCGCCCGACTGGTCGACGAAGCCCAGCAGGCTCGAAACTGGGGGATCGAGTATCAAGCACCGCAGATTGATCTAGCCCGCTTGCGATCTTGGAAGGAAGGCGTGGTTCGGAAACTCACGGGAGGGCTGGGCCAGCTTTCGAAGGCGCGCAAGATCCGCTATCTCCAAGCGCACGCTCGGTTTGAAAACTCGAACACCTTGCGGGTGAGTCCGCTCAATGGCGGCGAGGAATCGCTCGAGTTCGATCACATCGTTATCGCCACCGGCTCGCGGCCGGCCACCATCCCCAGCCTGAAGCTGGACAGCCCGCGCATGATGGACTCAACCTCTGCGCTCGAGCTGCGCAAGGTTCCCCCGTCGCTGCTGGTCATCGGCGGCGGTTATATCGGCCTCGAACTCGGTACGGTCTATGCGGTGCTGGGGTCGAAGGTCTCGCTGGTAGAAATGCTGCCGGGAATTTTGCCGGGGGCCGACCGTGACCTGGTGCTGCCGCTGCAGAAGCGCGTGGAGAAGATTTTCGAATCGATTCTGGTGAATACCACGGTGAGCTCGGTCAAAGAGGAGCCCGGAGGCATCCGCGTCAGCTTCGCGGGTGGCCAGGTCGAAGCGCGGGAGAAGGTCTTTGACCAAGTCCTGGTCTCGGTAGGACGCCGGCCGAATTCCGATATCCCGGGACTGGAGAAGACTCGGGTCACCCTCGGGGAGCGCGGATTTATCCAGGTCAACCATCAGCTGCAGACCGCCGATCCCGCAATTTATGCCATCGGGGATGTTGTCGGGGAGCCAATGCTTGCGCACAAGGCTTCGCATGAGGGGCGGATCGCGGTCGAAGCCATGCTGGGACATAAAGTTGCTTTTGAGCCGAATGCGATTCCCGCCGTGGTGTTCACCGATCCTGAAATTGCTTGGTGCGGATTAACCGAAACCCGGGCGCAAAAACAGGGGCGGGAAATCAAAGTCGTCAGGTTCCCTTGGGCAGCTTCCGGGCGGGCGGTGACCCTCGACCGGCCCGAGGGAATGAGCAAGCTCATTCTCGATCCCGAAACCGAACGCGTCCTGGGCGCGGGAATTGTCGGAGTCAATGCGGGCGAGATGATCTCCGAAGCGGTGCTCGCGATCGAAATGGGGGCCACGGCCGAAGACCTGGCACGCACCATCCATCCTCATCCCACGCTTTCGGAAACCCTGATGGAATCGGCCGAAGCCGCCTTTGGTACGAGTACGCATGTCTATCGGCCGAAGCGGTGATGGTCGTGCTCGATCATTCCCGCCGCAGAAAGTTTTCGCTCCACCAGCGCAGGATCAAGTGCGTGGGCCAGTAGACGACGAGCGGAACGACTATCAAATAGGCCAACAAGTAGACCAGCCCCGGCACCTGGTGTTGCTCGCGGAAGAATGGTCCGCGAGCCCAATTCACGTCGGCCTGGGGACGCCAGAAGAAATTAATCGGAACCAGGATCCATGCGGTTAGGGTTTGCCATTTCCATCCCTGCCTGTCATAGCCCACCCGCCAAATTCCCCAGAGCAGGAGCGGCGGCGTCACCACGTGAAATAAGCTCAGCAAACGGACCAGAATCGGTATGTGGGGGTCGAACATGTAGGCGCTCGCGCCAAGGATGTGTCTGCCGCTGAGAGTCGCTCCTACGAGATCGATCGTGAACAGAGTTTGAAACCCGAGCAACCCGGTCGCCTGCCACGAGAACAGGAGTGCGCTTTCCCGCCATAGGGCCAGCGCCAATAACAGGTTGCCCAAATCGCAGAAATAGAGAAAATTCTGAAGGCCGTACTGGCGCCAATAGATCGGCACCCACACCACCACCCACAAAGTCCAGGCAATTTTGAGCCACAGCGGCAGCCGCATGCCCCGCTATTGTACCCGCGGAAACTCAAGTGGTACGCTGGATCCAGGCGCTCCATCTCCACCGCCCGGAGGGTGACCTCGGTAACTTGATGACAAGTATCGACGTACCTAGGATGCCACTATGAGCTACAAGGCCCTTCTATTCTGTCCGGAACAAAAAACCCTGCGTACCGTGACCCAAATCTTGTCGGAACTGGACTTCGAGATCGAGGCCTGCCATGAGCCTTTTGCGGCAGTAAAGAGGCTGACAACGGAGCACTTCGACGCGATTGTGGTGGATTGTGAGAACGAGCAAAATGCCACCCTGTTATTCAAGAGCTCGCGCCATTCGAGCTCGAATCGTGCCGCACTTTCGATCGCCGTGGTGGAGGGCCAGGCGGGGGTAGCCAGCGCATTTCGTATTGGCGCCAACCTGGTTCTCACCAAGCCCATCAACGTAGAGCAATCGAAAGGGACGATTCGCGTAGCTAGGGGTCTGCTGCGGAAATCGGACGCGCCCAAACCGGCTCACAGCTTAGTAGGTAGCCCTGCATCCCTCGAATCCGCCGTGGCCACCGCGGAACCGAGAAGTTCAACGGTGCGAGAAACACCGGCACCGGCACCTCGTTTACCCCTGAAATCGGGAGGCTTTTCCGAATCTGAGTTCGAACTCGAGAAGGAACCCGAGGTGATGCCGGAACCGACCGAGGCAGCTTTGCTCGAATCGATGCAGGACCCGGCGTCGGAAGTGTTGCGCGCTCGGGAAGGGGAAAGCCAAGCCGCGGCTGCCAAACTGCAGACTATCTCCAATTCCGGGGCTGGCGCCCTCCAATCTTCTGGGCAGGCCACAGAGGGTGGGCGGAACTCCGACTTTGGCGGCAGCGCAGCTGCCGCTGCTCCGGCTCCGGCCCCTGCTGCGCAGGAGTCGTTCGAGGAGCAAAGAAAAATCTTGTCGGAAGCGCCAATGTTTTCGACGTCGGAGTCCGAGCAGTCGAGTGCGAGCGGCAAGAAGAAACTGATCATTGCCATCGTGGTTCTGCTTTTAGGGGTGGGAGTTTACCTGGCCCTCTCGAAACCGCACGACCAGCCCGCACCGGCCCCTTC
>DATJVZ010000038.1:0-3272 GCA_035501575.1 Terriglobales bacterium
AATTTTAAATGCAAAGTACGATGGTTAACAGGGATTGAGCCGACAGCCAGACGGTTGATACCTTGGACAGGGCCATTGAAGATGATTAAAGATGTCATTCCGTTCCGTGCTCGGCCAATGTTAGCGACTCTGGTTAGCAAGGCCTTCGACCGAGCCGGTTGGGTATACGAGGAAAAATACGACGGGTACCGTATTCTGGCCTATAAAGAAGGTTCGAAGGTCACGCTTCTTTCGCGCAATAATAAAGATCGCTCGGACACGTTTCCGGGCGTTGCCGATGCTGTAGCTCATTTGAAACAGCGAACTGTTCTTCTTGACGGCGAGGTCATTGCCTTCGACCGCCACAAAGTGTCCCGGTTCCAGCTTCTTCAACAAGGCCACTCAACCCGTTACGCAGTTTTCGACTGCTTATATTGCAATGGCATCGACCTTCGGCGAAAGCCGCTCGAACAACGCCGCGTGGTTCTAGAAGACATCTTCCCCAAAGACGGCGAGATCCTTATCTCCAGACGCCTGGCCTCGAATGGATTCGAGGCGTTCCGACTGGCAAAACGGCGTGGGTTTGAAGGAATCGTGGCAAAAGACACCGCTGCCCCTTATGTGGATCGCCGCTCAACCAGTTGGCTGAAAGTAAAAGTTCACCAGGAGGAAGAATTCGTGATTGGGGGCTTCACCAGACCCGAAGGGAGTCGGCAGCACTTGGGTGCGCTGTTGCTCGGTGCCTACGACGAACGGCGGCAACTTCGTTATGTCGGGAAGGTTGGCACCGGGTTCACGCGCGCCAGCTTATTGTCCCTTTCGCATTTGTTGACACCGATCGTTCAGCACACACCCGCTTTTGCTGATCCCCCTCCCACCCGAGGAACCGCATTTGTTGCTCCGAAGCTTGTGGCGCAAATCGCATTCCAGGAGTGGACGAGTGATCAGAAATTACGTCAGCCAGCGTACCTAGGGTTGCGAGACGACAAAAAGCCACAAGATATTTTGTTACCCCGGCAGAATCGAACTCCCATACGGTGACACCAGCTGGTCGCGGTAGACGAAAGGAGCAAGAGATCGCGGTTCCACAGTTCGCACTGGAACTGAGACTGGTTGCGTAAGGTGAGGCATATCATTGTCCAGGGATTGGCGATGGACAAGCTGCATTCGTAGCGATGAAGGTGCGATCTGTGGTCTAATCACATGCGTACCGACGGATATAGCGCCGGGAACCGGGAGGATTGCTTGAACTACACTGACCTGAACGAGAACGACAATTTTCTGCGCTACCCCACGAACAAAGTCGTCGCGATCGTCAACACGCCGGAACAACTGCAGTCAGCAATTCAGGAGTTGAATCAAACCGGCCTTGGCGAAGATAAGATCGACGTTCTCTGCGGGCAGAAAGGCGCCGATCACCTTGATGTCACTGGCGAGCATCACGGCTTTCTGGCTCGTTTATACCGGTTTATTGAGAAATTTGGAGACATGGAATCTGAGAACCTACGTGAGTACGAACACGAACTGCGCGGCGGCCACCTCCTTCTGGCAGTTGATGTGCCTGATGAAGAGAAAAGGGCCCATGTGGTACAAATCCTCGAATCCCACGGCGGACACCGCATCAATTTCTACGGGCGCTGGCAGGTCCAAGGCTTAGCATCCTGAATTGGAACGCTCGAACGGTCGAGTACCTGCCGATTCCCTTTTGAATGCTTACGACGAGGCCTCATGGAGACTCCAGCATGACAAGCCGGCATGAAAACCGGCTTGTTTGCTGATCTTGCAAAACTCTAGAAAATCAATTTCCCGCCAAACAGCAGGTGCCGCTGGGCGATTCCGTCATAGGTTATGTTGCCGGCGAACGTTCCTCCGCCGTTGTTGTTGAAATCGGTGCTCCCAAAACCGGGAAGATTGATATCTGCGATGGGGACGCCGCGGAATTGTACGTTCATGACGTTGAAAGCCTGCGCTTGGAATTGGAAGGTGAGCCTCTCCGTCAGCTTCAAGTTCTTGAAGAAGGCGAGATTGGCGGTGCTGATCGGCTGTCCACGGTACAGGCTTCGTCCGGCACCATCGAAAGGCGAGCCCAGGATTTTCGCGGCCGTGGGGTTGTTGAGGATCCAATGCGCACCGCTCATGGGAGTCACCGCACAGGGGGTGCCGCCTGACACCGCACTGCCAAAGCAAGGATCGTTGATGTTCACGAGCGTTCCGAGAGAAAGTGGGGAGGCCTTGTTGGCTGCCAAACAGGTTGCGGTGGTCCCGTCGCAGTATTGCCCCACCGAGGTGAAGGCCAGGGCCGCGTTGCTCAAGATTGGTCGGCACTCATCGAACGCGCCCCCTGAGAAATTGGTCGGGTCGCACAGGGACGTAGGCTGTTGGTTTTCGACAACCGTGTATGGTTGGCCGCTCGTGTAACGATAGGTTGTGCTGACTTGCCAACCACCGAGCGCATGCCCAAGTATTCCCGTCTGGTTCTTGTAGAACGGCAAATCATAAATGAACACGACACCGACCACATGCGGGAAATCGTATCCGCTCAAGCCTTGTTCCGCACGGGTGAAGTCGAATGGGTTTTGCGCATACTGGTTGGTATTCCCGCCGTATCCTCCAAAACTTTGGGTGGAGGAGAATGCTTCGCTGGTATTGTCGATTGTCTTGCTGAATGTGTACGCCGCACTCACGGTGAGCCCGTGCCAGCTTTGCATGCGCAGTTGACTCTGCACCCCGTTGTAAAACGAATATCCAGTCGTGGTGTATTGGACATCGTTCGTCAAATTGCAGTTGGCAAAACCGGTGCCGCTGGCAAATCCCGGGGCAGACGGATTGCTGCATGGAGTCAGTCCGGCTGGTATTGCGTTAGAGAACCCGGCAGCTACCAGCGGGCCCAGCGCAGGATTACCATCAGTGGCTTGGTAGTTGTGCAGGGTGTGATTTCCGACGTAGCGTACCTCGGCAGCTATCCTGGAACTGATCTGGCGCTGCATTCCGAAGTTCCATTGTTGCGAATAAGGAGTTGCGAAGTTGGGAGCAAACGTGGTTTGCGACCGCTCCCCGGGATTGCCTCCGTTGGGAGCCAACGGAATCAAGAACGCCTGGATCGCCGGTGTATTGAAGTTGCCTCCGGTAGGAAGTCCAGGCACGGAGTTGGTAGGAAAGTTCACTAAATTCACGAATGGCGCGCTGCCCGCGACATTGGAGCCCAAGTTGTAGACCGCGAAGTCGTACGCTATGCGGAAACCACCCCGAAACACGGTCTGGTCGCGACCGAAAACGCTCTCCAGGATTCGGGG
>DATJVZ010000039.1:0-3143 GCA_035501575.1 Terriglobales bacterium
CGCGTCCGGCCGCCCTCCCGCCACCGTAAAACCTTCGGCGAACGAGCCGGATTTCTCCGAGCCATAGCCGGTTAGCGGAGCCGGCAGTACGCCAGGCTGAGTGAAGGCCAAGTCCAGGACCTCGCGGCCATTGAGCGGAAGTTCCTGAATGGGCTTACCGGTGACCGTCCCGCCGATCGTGGGGTTTACGGTTTCTACCTGGGAGGACTGGGATTCCACTTGTACCACTTCGGTCGTTCCTCCCACCTTCATGGCAATATCGACGCGCAGCGACTGGTTAATATCGAGGGGTTGCGGATGAGCGATGGCTTTATTGAAGCCCTTCATCTCGACGGTCACTACATACGCACCGACGGGAAGATCGAGAACCTGATAGGATCCTGTGCCATCGGTGACAGTCGTCCGTTGTATGTTGGTAGCGGCATTGGCGACTGTTACTTTGGCGCCGGCCAGCGCCGCCCCCTGCGGGTCGGTGACGATCCCGAGGATTCGACCGTTGGTGTTCTGACCAATGGCGGGAAGCGAGACCGCCAGACAGAAGACGGCCAGTCGGATAAGCATACGGCGGGTGAAAGTGCTTGAGATGGACGGCTGTGCCGTGCGACACTTCATGACCCGGACCTCCCAGAATAAGGATGTGTTTCGTCAGGCCACAGATGAGATTTGGTGGAGAATCCTTACTGCGAGCTCTTGAACCTTACTATAGTCCGGGAAGGTTAGTGAAGGTCGTAGTGCTTTGTCAAGCGAGAATTCTCGCGTTCTCAGGCATAGTATGGTGCGGCCGGGCGGGACTGGACAGTACGAGATAACAGTTGGCGATCGAAAGGACCGTGCTATGAAGGTATTTCGAATTTGCACTCCGACAGCGGTCTGTTTCGTGGTCGTTATCGTCATGGCGCTTCATTCATCGGCCGGTCGACCTGCCAAAATAGCCGACGTGAACGAGGCAAGAGTGATGGCAGAGTCTGCTGCTGGAAGCGACTGGCTGCTGAACGGACGAACTTTTGACGAGCAGCATTTCAGCCCACTCAAGCAGATCACGGATCAGAATGTCGGCGGCTTGGGTCTCGCCTGGTACCTAGACGTCGATAGCGCTATGGGCGTGGTGGCGGAGCCGATCGTGGTGGATGGAGTGATCTACGTGAGCGCTCCACTCTCGAAGGTTTACGCCGTCGATGCCGCGTCAGGAAAATTGCTCTGGATGTTTGACCCTAAGGTGCGTTTGAATCTGGCCATCAACGGATCCTACTCGGCGCGGACCAACGGCGGGGTGGCGGTTTGGAACGGCAAAGTGTATGTCGGCACCGGGGATTGCCGACTGGTGGCGATCGATGCCGCTTCGGGAAAGCAAGCCTGGGAGGCTTCGGTGTGTGAAGCCACACAGACGGGAATTACCGGAGCGCCGCACGTAGCCCGGGGGAAGGTTTTCATGGGCTACAACGGTTCCGACGATGGCGTTCGGGGGTCGATGGTGGCCTATGACGCCGAAACCGGTCAGGAAGTGTGGCGGTTCTGGACAGTCCCGGGAGATCCCACGAAACCGTTTGAAACGAAAGCGCTCGAAATGGCGGCCAAGACCTGGATCGGCAAAGACACGTGGCGGATCGGCGGCGGTGATGCCTGGAACGCCATCACCTACGATCCGGTGACCGGCTTTTTGATTTTCGGCACCGCCGGGGCGGGGGTTGACTACGGCGAACTGTCGTCTATCAATGTGCGCGGCGACAAGTTGTTCGCGGGATGCATCCTCGCCGTGAACGCTGACACTGGTGAGTATGTCTGGCATTTTCAAACCAGCTCGCCCGGTCTGCAAACCGAGAACAACCACATCATGCTGGCGGATCTCGCCCTCAACGGCGAGAAGCAGCACGTCGTCATGACAGCCCCTAAGAACGGCTTCTTCTACATGCTCGATGCCAGAACAGGGAAGCTGCTTGCCGCGAATCCGCTGGTTAAGCTGGCCTGGGCAAACTCCTACAATTTGCAGACGGGGAGGGCCAACGAAGTGCCTAGATCCCAGGGAGGCGGCGAGCAATGGACGGTGCACAACTGGTGGCCGATGAGCTACAGTTCGCTCACCGGGCTGGTGTATATACCTACGACCGATCGAAAGCCGAAGCTCAACAGGGCGGTTGAGAATGGGGAGTGGATGCCAGGGACCGAAGGCAGGCTGATTGCCTGGGATCCGATTGGCCAGTCGGCACGCTGGTCGGTAGAAGAGCCGATCGCGACCAACGGTGGGGTGCTCTCTACGGCCGGCAATCTGGTGTTCCAGGGTCAGGGCAGCGGAGAATTTGCCGCCTACGCGGCGGATAGCGGTAAGAAAATCTGGTCGATTCAGACCGGATCGGCGATTGACTCGGTTCCAATCACCTTTAGCGTGAAGGGAGAGCAGTATGTTCTGACCCCTGTGGGATGGGGCTCAGGATCGAGGTTATTCGCTCCTGCCTGGACCATGGCCACCCCGCAGTCCAAGCGCGGACCGGCGCGGTTGCTGGCGTTCAAACTGGGAGGAACCGTAAGCTTTCCCACGCCGCCCGACATCGTTCCGCCCGTGCCAAAACCTCCTGCCCAAATCGCCGACCAGGGGACGATTCGCAAAGGGTCGGAGTTGTACGGAACTTTCGTATGCGACGGATGCCACTCCCCGGGGACCGACGGAAGTGGCGCCTGGGTGCTCAACGGTGCGATTCCCGACCTGCGGTATATGCCAGCGGAAGCTCATCAGCAGTGGTACAGCATTGTCTTGAGCGGCAGCCACTGGAAGCAGGGAATGCCGGGTTTTGCCGATCCTCCTAAGTTTGCCTTCCCTCATATGCGAATGACGAAGCAAGACGCGGACGCAATTCATGCCTATGTCATCGACCAATCCTGGAAGGCTTATCGAAGCGAGCTAGAGAATGCTCACAACCGCCGCGAGAACTACTAGCCCAGATAGTCGGACCACGCGTGACCTGGCTGTCTTCGATAGGGCGTCTAGACCGCGGTACGACAAAGTTCGGATGGTCGGCCAAGTCGAATCATGAGTTTGCAGCCGAACCTGGTGTGGACTCAGATACCTCCGACAAGAAATACGTAGCGCTGCGTCCGGCAGGGTTCGCCATTGAGCGGTCAAACTGAGGCTTTTCTCCAGCCTGCGATAC
>DATJVZ010000040.1:0-5989 GCA_035501575.1 Terriglobales bacterium
AAGGCGCTGACTAACTCACCGATGCCCGAGCTATCAATGTAGGTGACCTCGCCCAGGTTGAGCAGAATTTTCTTCTGCCCTTTGGCAAGCAAGTCGCGGACCGTATCCCGCAGGATCACGCTGCCTTCGCCTAGCGTGATCCGGCCGCTGCAATCCACGATGGCGATGCCATCGACCTGACGAGTACTAGTCTTCATGCTCACGGGGAAGCCTCCTTACCGGCCCTGGCCGGAGCCAGGGACGTGCTTAATGAGTTTGATTTCCGTGCCCGTCTGGGACGCGCTAATTTCCACCTGGTCCATGAACGAGCGGATCAAAAAAATGCCTCTTCCGGAAGACTTCAACAGATTTTCCGGAGCCAAGGGATCGGGAATTTTCGCTTCGTCCAATCCCTTCCCCTGGTCACGAATCGTAATCACCAGATCCCGGCTGGTCCGTTCAAAATCGAGTTTGACCTTCTTGTCCGGATCGTAGCCGTTGCCATGCAGGACCGCATTCACGGCGGCTTCGCGCACGGCCATAGAAATCTGGATCACTTCATCTTCGCCAAAGCCGGCTTCCGCTGCGATGCGACTCGCTGTTTGCTCGGCGCTGTCCACCGTCTCCAGCGTCGAGTCGAGCGTATACGAGACACGGTTAGTGGTCATGTCTAGGACCGATGAAAACTACCTGCCCCGTCACTCCTCGCCGAGCTAAATCCCGTCGAAGTACGACCCTGGCTGTGATCGGACAAAGCCGCCCTTCTGGCGAATCGTTAGTTTCGCCTTTGCCTGTGGAAATGTCAACGCAACAGTATGAACAACGCGGCCGCCGGTCGCGCCCGCGGCCGCTGCCGATGACAGGGGATGGCAAGAGCTCGTCGGGCAAGTCGGAACCAGCGCGATAGGCGAATCGGGGGCGAACGTTGCGTGACCATCTGTAAAGTTTCCCGGCCCCTGGTGAGGTAACGGTGTCGACCATCATCGCAGCCTGTCGACTTCATGGATGTATACACCAGGTGGCGCCTTCCAGTTCGGGTTCCTTGCCAACGATAACCGGTTCCTGGTTTGAAAAGGGAAGGAAGCATGGAAGCATCCCACGACGAAGTTGAGGCTTAAACATAGTATTGCCGGCGCTGCCTCCCGCCTCAGACGATGTGGATTCTTGCTGGGTACTTGGGTATGCTCTGATCGATGGCCACGCTCGCACTTACCGAGCTGCTTGGTCTGCCGGTCCACGATGCGGCGGGTCCGGCCGGGCGGGTGCGGGAACTCGCGATCGCACCAGCCGAGGATCGCGCCCGCATTGCGGTGTTGATCGTGCGTACCAAAGCGGGAGACCGCGTACTGCCCTTTAGCTCGATCAACTCCATGAATGGCAGCCTGCACACGGACACGAATGTCTCCAGTTGGCCGATGGCAGACGGTTCCGAAGGTCTCTTCCTTCTCAGTCGAGACCTGCTCGATCAGCAAATAATCGATGTCCACGGACGCAAGGTTGTCCGCGTCAATGATGTTGAGCTGTTCAAGGACACCAACAACAAGCAACCCTTGCTGAAGGTGATTGGCGTAGATATTGGCGCCCGCGGCGCTGTCCGCCGTCTCCTGAAGGGGTTATTCCCGGCCGCGGCGCTCCGAACCTTGTTGAACCGGATTCCGGAACGCCCCATTCCCTGGGAATTCGTCGACCTGATCGAAACCGACCCGGCGCGGCGGGTGAAGCTGAATATTTCGCTCGATCGCCTGGCACGCCTGCATCCCGCCGATATCGCCGATATTGTTGAAGAACTCGCTCCCGACGACCGCGAAGCGCTGTTTGAGACTCTCGACCAGGAAATCGCCGCCGAAGCTCTCGAGGAAGTGAATCCCAAGGTGCAGAAGGCCATCGTCGAGGCGCTTCCCTCCGAACGCGCCGCCGAGATCGTCGAGGAAATGAACCGCGATGCCGCCGCCGACCTGCTGGCCGACCTGCCCGAGGAGCGAACCTCAGAAATTCTGAAGGAGATGGCCCCCGAAGACCGCCAGGAGGTGTCCGACCTCCTCGAGTTCGCGGAAAACACCGCCGCCGGGCACATGAATCCAGAATATCTGGCGCTGAACCTGACGGCGAAGGTGGAGGACGCGATCGAAGCCTTGCGCCACTTCGAGGGCGGCATCGAAACCGTGAGCACGATTTACCTGGTGGACTCGCGAGGAACGCTGGTCGGCGCCGTTCCCTTGGCCAGGCTGGTGCTGGCTTCTGCCGATGACCCACTGTTGTCCCTGACCCAGGAGCCTCTGATCTCGTGCAAGCCAGGCGCCAACGAGAAAGAGGTGGCCGAGTTGTTCGATAAGTACAACCTTTTGACTCTCCCCGTAGTCGATGAACACAAGCACTTGACGGGGGTGATCACCTCGGATGACGTGATCAGCCTACTTCGCGCCAAGTTGTGAATCGCTGTCCTGCACGAAACCAATCCAGCCAAGCTAAGAAACCTTGGAACGGTTGGCCGCCGTGCCCGGCTATCCTCAGTTCGTGAACTTTCGTCCTGCTTCCCGCTGTCGAAGAGCCAAATTTCTCTGGCGCGGTAGAAGGCGTTGATTTCTCCCTGTTCAGATTCGCTCACTCCGTTTATTCTGTTTCGTCGCTTCCCCGCTGTATTGCTCTATGTCTCGAACCGGTGCCCATGAGACTCCTAAGACGCTGGAAGACCCAGATCCTGCTGTTCTTTGCCGTCGTCGGCCCGGGCTTCATCACCGCCAATGTGGACAACGATGCCAACGGTATCTTCACCTACTCCCAGGCGGGCACTGAGTTCGGCCATCAACTGCTTTGGACCTTAATCCCGGTCACGGTGGCCCTGATCGTCGTCCAGGAAATCTCAGCCCGTATGGGGGCCGTGACCGGGAAGGGCCTCAGCGATCTCATTCGCGAGGAGTTCGGCTTCCGCATCACCTTCGTCATGATGCTCGGAATCCTGCTCATCAATTTCGGCAATGTGGTGGGCGAGTTCGCCGGAATCGCGGGCAGCCTGGAGCTATTCGGGGTCTCGCGCTACGTGAGCGTCCCCATCTGCGCGGTCATTGTGTGGCTGATCGTAGTCAAGGGACAGTACAAGAGTGTCGAAAAGGTGTTTTTGGCTGCTTCCTTCTTCTATGTAACCTACATCGTTGCTGGTGTCTTTGCCCAGCCCGCATGGAAGGAGGCGCTGATTGCCACGATCAAGCCGCCGCCGCCGGCAGCGTTCCGCCAACCCGGGTACCTCTATATGGCGATCGGCGTCGTGGGGACGACCATTGCACCCTGGATGCAGTTCTACCTGCAATCTTCCATTGTCGAAAAGGGGGTCACCCGTCGCCAATACAAAGCCTCCCAAATCGATGTGATTTCCGGATGCATCTTCACCGACGTGGTCGCCTGGTTCATTATCGTGGCTTGTGCGGCCACGCTCTACGTGCACGGACATTACATCATTCGCGATGCCGCCGATGCCGCTCAGGCCTTGCGTCCTCTGGCGGGTGACTACGCCTATATCCTGTTCGCGTTGGGATTGTTCAACGCCTCGCTCTTCGCCGCCTCGATCCTGCCGCTTTCGACCGCCTACACGGTGTGTGAGGGCCTGGGATTTGAATCGGGAGTGGGAAAGAAGTTCTCCGAGGCGCCCGTGTTCTATTGGCTGTACACGATTCTCATCGTGGCCGGTGCGGGAGCTATTCTTATTCCTGATCTGCCGTTGGTCAAAATCGCCATCCTTTCTCAGGTGATCAACGGCATTGCAATTCCTCCGGTACTGGTATTCATGCTTCTCCTGGTGAACAAGAAAGATCTGATGGGGGATTTCGTGAACTCGCGATTGTATGACGTCATCGCCTGGTCCACGACCATAGTGATGACCCTGCTGACCATCGCCTACTTATGGACGCTGCGAGGCGGCTCCAGCTAGGTCCTTAGCCAACCCTCCGGCGGGCTCGGCGCCGAGCAATCCTGAGGCGGGTGTATTGACGGGTCTGGCTACGTACCCACTTTTCCCGCCTGACCCTCCTTTGACAGCCTTTCCTTCCGCACCGCGATACATCTATAATGGGTGGCATTAACCGGGTGACGAGGTGGGGCCATGCGATTTATCGCGATTTTCTGTGCCGTTCTCCTTGTCCTCGCTCCGGCCACCGCACAAAATTCACCTGAGTCGGCAAGCTCGGGCACCAGCACCCAGAGTCCGCCCAAGACCAAAGTGCATCACGATGGCAGTCTGCAAGACATCGACGCCATCGGGAACCGCAATGTGGGCTGCAAACAGGGCGTCGGCAACTGGTACAGCTTGGATAAGCAAGTTGCCATGGGCAGGTCCTATGCCGAGCAGGTCGAGTCAAGTTCCAAGCTGATCACCGACCCGATCGTCAACGAATACGTGAACCGCGTCGGCCAGAATCTGGTGAGGAACTCCGATGCGCAAGTGCCCTTCACCATCAAAATTCTTGATAGCGACGACATCAACGCTTTCGCTCTCCCGGGTGGTTTTTTCTACGTGGATTCCGGTCTTCTTCTCGCGGCTGAAAACGAGGCCGAACTGGCCGGTGTGATGGCGCACGAGATTGCCCATGTCTCCGCTTGCCACGCGGCCCGGGAAATGTCGCGGGGACAGTTGATGCAAATGGCCTCCATTGCTTTGATCTTCGTGGGCGGTGGCATCGGATACGCGGTACAGCAAATCGCCGGCCTGGCCATGCCTATGGGCTTTCTGAAGTTCACGCGAGGTTTCGAAACCGAGGCCGACTATTTGGGCGTTGAGTACATGTACAAGGCGGGATACGATCCGCAGGCACTGACCGCGTTTTTTGAAAAGGTGAAAGCCATGGAGAAGCACAAGCCCGGAACCCTGGCGAAGGCTTTCGACACCCATCCTCAAACTCCCGACCGCATCCAGAAGACACAGCAGGAAATCAACACACTGCTCCCGCCGTTGCCGGAATACAAGCTGGACACGTCGGAATTCCAGGATGTGAAAACCAGAATGATGGAACTCGACAACCGTCACGGGACGGGTTCGGACAGATCCCGTCCCTCCTTGCACCGAGCCTCTCATCCTAGCGGGGACAGCACGGATACGGGCGGTACCAGCGATCAGGATGATACGCCAACCCTGAAACGCCGTAACCCCAGCTCGCAATAGGCTTCCCAGCTGAGAGAAATTGTTGCCGGCACAAGCTAGATAATTTTTCCCTGCGCTAGATCCTGGACTAAGCTTCGATCGGCTTCCAAAAAGTCATAGGTTGGTAGTTCTGCCCGGGAAGACCAGCGGACGTCGCGAAAGATTCGGTTCTCGATCTCGCCTTTGAACTCACGCACCACATAGAAGCGCAGTTCGACAGAGCTGCCGGTCTTGTAATGATGGCGAATGTGAGCAATCTCTTCGCCAATCTTGGCGTCAATGCCGAGCTCTTCCTCGAGTTCCCGGCGCAACGCGTGTTGCGGTTGCTCGCCATCCTCGATCTTGCCACCGGGAAACTCCCATTTAAGCGGCATCGTCTGGTGACGCGTGCGCTGGCACACCAGCATCTTGCCGTCTTGCACAATCAGAGCTGCCACGACCCGTTTCATCGCGAGATCGATGTCCCCCCGGGGATCTTGGGATTGCTTCGCTCATCGAGCGGACTGCGTGAGCCGCTTTCCGACCAGGCTCGCGCAATATTCGATAAGCTCACGGTCCTCTTCCCCGAAAGCCGCGGGGAAGTGGCTGTCGATGTCTAGTTCCCCTGCTACTTTGCCGCGTGAAAAGATGGGAACCGCTATTTCCGACTTGGTCTCGAGCGAACAGGCCAGATATCGCGGGTCTCTGCTCACGTCATCGACTACCACCGTCTTTCCGCTGGAAGCGGCTGCCCCACATATCCCCTGATCGAGCGGAATCCGGGTGTGCGGTGTCATCGCTCCTTGAAAGCAACCGAGAACCAGCATCGGCGGCTGCGGAGGCGGGCCATGCTCCAACATGTAAAAGCCGACCCAGTTATATTTCAGCATGCCTTCATGCAAA
>DATJVZ010000041.1:0-3747 GCA_035501575.1 Terriglobales bacterium
GCCGATGGCGTAATTGCGGACGTGGCCCATATGGAGCACGCCCGACGGGTAGGGCAGCATTTCGAGAACGTAAAACTTGGGTTTGGTGGAACTCTGCTCGGCCGCATAGAGAGACGGGTCCTGCTGCCAGCGCTCGAGCCACTTGGACTCTACACGCTGCGCGTCGTAGCGCTGGTCGCGGTGGGAATCGCCATTGCGATTCTCGTGGGCCAGCGATGTGGATTCTTCCTGGGGCATAGCCAAGATAAGCTGTAATTTTACAATGAGAAGAGCAACGACGCGGCTCCTTCGGGGCCCGTCTTAAGCCTGCCACTCGGCGGTAAGCGTTGGTTCAAGCCTTGCGCCGAGGTGTCTCCGACAACCCGGATCGGGCCTTGTTTGCCACCAGCCTCTTCAACGCCGCCACATTTCTTTGGTCGTCTCCCGGCGCATCGATCGGCGTTTCGGCAATGAAAGCAGCCTGATTCAGGCGAGGATCGTTCAGCAAACGGCGAAATGGTTCGAGCCCGATCTTCCCCTTCCCAATGTGCTCGTGTCGGTCGAGCCCGGATCCACGGGCGGCCTTCGAATCGTTGCAATGCCACACCGGAACATTCCGCAACCCGATGGTCGCATCCAAGTTCGCCAAGGTATTGCGCAATCCCACGGCACTCACGATATCGTATCCCGCGACATGGGTGTGGCACGTATCCATGCAGGCTGCGATGGGGACAACCCCTCGCAATCGCGCCAAGATCTCGCCCACCTGTTCGAAACTGCCTCCCAGCGAGTATTCTGCGCCCGCCGTATTTTCAATCAGAATCGTGAGATTGCCTTTGGCAAGATCAAGCGCTTGGGTTGCCACGGCGATGGCGGCCGCGGTCTGCCTGAGTCCGGTTTCGCGATCGCTACCACGGAAAGAGCCCGGATGCAAAACCAAGTACTCGGCGCCCAAGGCCAAGGCACGTTCGACTTCCCCTCGAAACGCTACGATCGATTTCTCGAGGAACAGCTGGTTGCTGGCAGCCAGGTTCACCAAATAGTTGGTATGGATCACCAAAGGCTTGAGTTCGTACCGATCCCGCAGGCGGCACATTTCGTCGCATTGCCGACGGCTCAGTTGGTAGGGGGCCCACTGCCGGGGGCTCGAAGAGAAAATCTGGAAGGCGCTGCATCCCAGGCGAAAGGCACGCTCGGCGGCGTTTTCGACTCCGCCGGCCACCGAGGTATGAATACCAATGCGACGCGAACTCCGCCGCGGCGGACGCTTGGGCGGCACCCGCTTGAGGATGTCCTGCTCACGGGCCAGAGAATGGGGCATCCAACAAGTATAGCCAGGCTCGCGGGATGTCCTTCGTCGCCGTTGCCGACCCTAAGTTCGACACTCACCGCGAGATTACTCTCGTACTGTCAAAGCTGAATGCGCCATTGATCCAGGGTAAACCCTATGCTCAGATGAATTGATCACAGGGCAGGCACTCGCATCCGTGTCCCTGGAGGACGCTCATGCTGTGGTTCTTTCTATTCTTTCTGGTATCGGGATTCTGCAGTGTTCTCTACGAGATCGTATGGCTGCGGCTCGCCATGGCACAGTTCGGGGTTACGAGCGCCATGGTTTCCATCGTTCTTTCCGTGTTTATGGCCGGGCTTGGCCTAGGCTCTTGGGTTAGCGGCCGCCTGATGCGGCGCTACGGAAACGTTGCCGCGCTGCCGGCGCTTCGGATCTATGCGTTTACCGAATTTCTGATCGGGACATCGGCTCTACTGGTGCCGCGCGAACTGCTTTGGGGGCGCGCCCTTCTCGAGCGGGTGGGGCTCTCGTCTTCGGCCGCCTTCTATGTCGCTTCGGGTCTTTGCGTCGGGCTAGCTCTGATCCCCTGGTGCGCCTGCATGGGCGCCACCATTCCGGTTGCCATGGCCGCTATCGCGCGCCGTTTTAAGGCAGAGTCGTCTGGGTCGTTCAGCTATCTGTACTTCTCGAACGTATTGGGGGCGGTGGGCGGTGCCCTGTTGCCGCCGCTGCTCGTAGAGATTTTCGGGTTTCACGGGACGCTGAGCGTCGGCATGGTGCTCAACTATCTTCTGAGCATTGCTGCTCTTGCGCTCTCGACACGCACCGTGGCGGACGAAACCGCCGCCGACGTCCCTCAAATCGCGGAGTCGCTTCCGAGCAGTTCCCCCGGTTCCCCGGATGTACGAGCCCTTATCTTGCTGTTCACCACCGGCTTGACCAGCATGGGCATGGAGGTAGTTTGGATCCGGCAGTTCACCCCCTACTTGGGGACCATGGTGTACTCCTTCGCCTTAATCCTTGCGGTTTATCTTGCCTCGACCTTTGCCGGTTCCTGCTTCTATCGTCAGCGGAGACGGAGGAATCAGTTCGAAGGACCACTGACCTGGGCGTTGCTGGCACTGTTCGCCGTTCTGCCGGTGGTGATGGCCGACCCTCACTTTAACCTTGGCGCGCTGCTCCGAGTCGTGGTGGGCATCGGCCCCTTCTCTGGAGTCTTGGGATTCATTACCCCGCTGCTCGTCGATCGCTGGTCAGGAGGCGATCCGGACCGGGCTGGCACCGCGTATGCCGTGAATGTTCTGGGCTGCATTCTCGGCCCACTGCTGGCTGGCTTTCTGCTTCTTCCCTATTTGACCGAGCACTGGGTGCAAGCGGTCTTCTCGCTGCCGTGGTTGGCCATGGCGGCATACCCGGCGTGGTCATCCACGAAGGCTTCCGAGGCTTCTCTTGGCAAGAGAGCGCTGTCGTATGCGTTGTTGGTGGAAGCACTGATATTGGTGGTACTAGCGCGGGACTATCAAGAGAGGTTTCCTGCCAGCAGTTGGGTCTTGCGGGATAACACCGCGACGGTTATCGCCTACGGCGAGGGCATACAAAAACACCTGCTGGTCAACGGAGTGGGGATGACGGGACTCACCCCGATCACCAAGATGATGGCCCATCTTCCCTTAGCCTTTCTCGACCATCCGCCGCAAAGCGCCTTGGTGATCTGTTTTGGCATGGGAACCAGCTATCGCTCCTTGCTCTCCTGGGGCATTTCGGTCACCGCAGCCGAACTAGTGCCGAGCGTGCCTAAGATGTTTCCTTATTTCCACTCCGACGCGCAGCAATGGCTCAGTTCTCCGCGGTCGAAGATCGTGATCGATGACGGGCGTCGTTACCTGGAGCGCTCCTCGGCGCAATACGATGTCATCACCGTCGATCCTCCGCCTCCGGTTCAGGCAGCCGGATCGAGTCTTCTCTACACCAAGGAGTTCTACGCAATTATCCAGCAGAGGTTAGCTCCCGGAGGAATCTTGCAGCAGTGGCTGCCCGAGGGAGATCCGGAAGTCCGGGCTTCGGTTACGCGCGCCCTGACCGAATCCTTTCCTTATGTACGAGTGTTTGCCTATAGCCCGGACTGGGGCTACCACTTCCTAGCCAGCAACCACCCGATCCCCCAGCGCTCGCCTGCGGAACTAGCCAAGCGACTGCCGCCCGCGGCTGCGCGCGACATTGTGGAGTGGTTACCGGCCCTCGATGCCGAGCATATCTTTTTGACCGAGCTTCTGGGGGAACGATCGCCGGCCGACGTGATCGCCGCCTCGCCCCAGACTCCAGCGATGCAGGATGACCGGCCCTTCAACGAATACTTCCTGATTCGCAGCCTCGAACGCGGACAAATGCTGCTGTTGCGCACCTCGCTGAATCCCTGATCTCGACCAACCTCGGTTTACCCGAAAAACGCCGTAAAGCCCCGCCCTTCAGGGCTGGGG
>DATJVZ010000042.1:0-19561 GCA_035501575.1 Terriglobales bacterium
GGAACCAGATTGCGCCGCGCCACGTGTACGTCACGCGCCAACAGCGCCAAAAAAGCTTTGGCGTTCATTCCCGCAAGCTCCTGCCGGTGTGATGAAGAAACAGGTTTTCCAGACTGGGTTCGGAAATGTGCACATCCGACAACTCCATGCCCAGAGCCGCGGCCGTGCTCACGATCTCAGGGATTAGAGAGCCGCCCCGGCCGGCGTAAAGGTCGGCTCCGTCAGAGCCGGAGGCACGCACCTCGGTTACGCCCGACAAGGTGGCGAGCCGCTCGAGCAAGGGTTCCGAATGACACCCGAAGCGCAGGCGCAGGAGAAATCCGCCGGGAACCGAGGCTTTCAGCTCACCCGGTGTGCCGGAGGCGATGATGCGGCCATGATCAATGATGGCCAGTTGCTGGCATAACGCATCGGCTTCCTCCATGTTGTGGGTGGTCAGCAAGATAGTGCGACCGTTATGGTTGTACTCGCGGATGATCTCCCACAGCAGCAGCCGGGTTTGTGGATCCAAGCCGGCACTCGGTTCATCGAGGAACAAGACTTTGGGGTCATGCATCATGGCGCGTGCGATCGATATCCGCTGCATCATCCCGCCAGAGAACCCGCGCACCAGCTGATCCGCTCGATCGGTTAATTTGAAGCGCTCGAGCAAGGCGTTGGCGCGTTCGGTGCGCTGCTGCGCACTGAGGCCGAAATAAGCTCCGTGGAAGAGCAGAATCTCGCGGGCGGTAAGCGCAAAATCCAGGTTAGGGCGTTGGGCTACGACTCCGATCTGACGCTTGGCGGACGTCTGATCGCGCCACACATCGTGCCCGCCAATCCAGGCGGTTCCGCTGGTGGGGCGCACGCGAGTGGTCAGAACGCCCACGGTGGTCGACTTCCCTGCTCCATTCGGACCCAGAAGGCCGAAGATTTGCCCAGGAGCGACCTCCAGGTCGATGCCGTCGAGCGCCGCGACCTGCGGCTTGGCATCCTTGGCGCGCTTGCGTATCGAAAAGAAAGAGTCACTTCGCCCGGCTCCTGCGGGTGGAGACGAGCTATAAACCTTGTGCAGATTGCGAGTACGAATTGCCGAGTCCATTACCAGTCGATTCGGACGAGAGCGTCGCGCGCGCTAACGATTGCAGAAACTGAAATTTGTCACGGGAAGTATACATAGCGGGGGTGCCGGAAGCGTAGGATTCCCTGACGGACGTGCTTGAAGAGTGAACGTCGCTACCCGAAGGATGCTTTGTGGAGCAGGTACGAGGGATGTATCAAGCCCGTAGGGGCATAGAGTTCGTCGTGGGTATGAATAAAGCCAAGGCGCATAAGTAATTCCCGAGATGCTTCGTTCAAAGGGTGATGCCCCGCAAACCATGCCGCGGCATTGAGCGTACGGAACGCGTAACCAATGACCGCGCAGCCAGCTTCCATCGCAAGACCCTGTCTCCAGAAAGTCCGCCGGAGATGAACACCGAACTCGTACACCCGCTCCTCCATTCGGTAAGGTCGAAGCCCGGCACATCCGACGTGCTGGTTGCTGTCCAACCGAAACAGGGGCCAGTACTGCATGCCGTGTTCCTTCATCTGTTCGATTTCCTTGGCCAGCCGGGCGCGCACCATCTCGTGCGTGAAGCGTCCACCTAGGAAGGTGGTGACTTCCGAGTCGCCCCACAACCCCATTGCCAGGGGCAGGTCCTCGGCAGTCCAGCAGCGGAAACCCAAGCCCGCGGACTTCAGAAAATAATCCATATTGGTTTAGACTCGAGATAGCGCCACCACACGCACGCTAAAAGGATTGCGCGAAGGGTTGAGAGCCAAGAACCTTCTGTTTGCCTGCGGCCACACCCAGGAAAAGTGACAGATGTGAGCCCGTCGTCGATTATTGTGCTCGGCGTTTAGGCCGCGTCTGTCCGAAATCCTCGGTCACATAAACCCTGTTTCCGTCGCGGACAGCCGCGAATCCGGCCACATTGTAATCGGGGTTTAGCAAATTCTCGCGGTGGTGGGGAGACTGCATAAAGCCGCGGTGCACTTCGGCTGCGCTTGCAGCGAATCCAACGTTCTCGCCTTCTGCGCCTAGCTCGAGTGTGCTCGTGGCCGTCAAGCGCTGTGGCAGAGAGGCCTCCCCTGGCAATTCATGCGAAAGTTGCTTCTCGGAAGCCATGAGCGCCGAGTGCCTCCGCGCCGCCCGCGTTAATCCCTCCTCGAGTTCGAGTGGCGCAACACCGGCCTCGGCCCGGGCTTGATTGGCAAGAGTTAGAAGCTGGCGCGCAGCTGGGGAGCCGTAGGGAGCAGAGACCGCGCGCGGTGGTCGTGGAATGGTCGCCCACGGATTCATCGACTGCTGCCCGGCAGACCCTGGGCCTGCCAAGCAAACGGTCGACAAAGTAACCAAGATTAGACCTCGCATACCTCGGCACTCTCTTAGGACTGGAACCCGAATACAGTCGCTTTGTTTCTCCGGAATCTGCCTCAGAGCTGATTTCCTGAACTGAGGTGAAGCTGCTGTTCGCTGCGGCCAAGGACTGACGACTCGGGAGTTAGGCACTTCCGCTCTATGCTTCCGGTCTGCGTTACGGGCGGGGCGACTCGTCATCGCGATCCGCAATGGTGTGCTCAACGGTCAAAATAGCTGTCTGGGAAATCGGCCATGGTTGCCATGGGTAGCTGGGCGAAATTAGGCACTACAACGCTGGGGCGATACCACTCAAAGCTTGGTTTGCGCGGTTCGTACAGGCCGCTTTGCTAGCAGACGAAGGTGGCTGTGGAACCACCTTCATTCTGCTGTCTTGCCACCCTAGTGGGGGCGTTCACTGTGGGACCGCTCGCCGCCTTCCTGGCGTTCTTCGTTTCCTCGATTTTGGTTGCCACCTGCGTGCGGCCTAGCCTCCGGTTGGCTGCCCCCTTCGTGAGGCCTGCCGACCGCTTGGCTGCCCCCTTCGTGAGGCCTGCTGACCGCTTGGCTGCCCCCTTCGTGAGGCTTGCTGACCGCTTGGCTGCGGCCATCGTGAGCACCGCTTACCGGTTGGTAGCGGCTGTCCGGATGGGGCTGGCCATTGTGCGGGGAAGCGACGGCATTGTTTACGTGCGCTGCCCTGGCATCGGATCGCTCGGCCGACGACGGAGGACGTGGAACGTTGTTCCGGTTCGCTGGCCCGTGCGGACCGGACTCCCGGGCTGCCATCACTCCATGGCCTTCGAATTGCCCGGGTCTAGAAGTTGCCGCGATGGACGGCCGACCATGGTTTACCGAGGCCAGCAGCGCGCGGTTCCCGCCTGCAGCGTGTTCGTGCTGGACTTGTTCGGCGGTTGCTATGGTATGCCGCTCGTGCATGGCAGCCTCTTCCGCGGCATTTGGCCGGACCACGACACCGCCCGGGCCGCCGTTGTAGCTGACCCGATTCACGGTGACGTTATTGATGACAGTCCGGTTGATGTAGGTCGTGTGAATGACGGTAGTGTTGACGTTCGTAATCGCGGTGTTGTAGGCGAAGACCCCGTGATCCCAGTGCCCGCCGACGTAATCTCTCCCGACGTAACCGTAACCATAGTTAACTCCGCCGTAGAAGCCGACATGCGGACCCCAGTACCCGGCGTGCCAGTTATACACGCCGGCTTCATAACCCCAATAACCCGGCGTCCATAGGAGTCCCACGGCCGGGGCTACAACCCACGTGCCGGGCACCCAATAGTAGCCATCCGGGCCATAAGCCCAATAGCCCGGCGTCCACATGTAGTTAGGACCGGGACAAATAGGTTGAGGATAGACCGGCAGGACCGGCGGGCCGATGTGCACTGACAAGCCGACGCTGACTTGCGCCAATGACAGGACTGGAATAGCCATCATTAAGACGGCGAGCCACAACAAACGAGTTAAGCGAATCTTGCGCATTTCCGATCACCCCTTGCGGCAGGTTCCTTTGGTTCAGACTATCCGCACACCCGAACTTGCGCTTGTTCCGAAAGGACTATGTCTTCCGGCGGTAGTAGGCGGGTGGCTCGAGTCGACCATGTCGAGTACGCCTTATCTTCCCGGCTGCTCGCGGTCAGTTCGTGCCGGAGTGATCTTGCAAGACTGCTTCTCTTTTCAGCGACGGAAGTTAGTTCTCTCCCAGGCCGAGACGCGAAATCATCCCTCGAGAAGCTAGCTTCCCTTCTCGAGGCCGGAGGGCCAGTTCTACCAAGGAATTCGCGGTGACGAGCTTAAAACCTATCCTTACCGCCGATTGCCCTGAATTGTAATTCGGCATATCGGGTGCTACCATCCGAACAGGTGTTGTAAATAGGAGGGTTCCTTATGTCCGATAAAGACGGCAATACTTTCGTTTGGTTTATTGCCGGACTGGGATTGGGTGTCATTGCAGGAGTGCTCTACGCGCCGCGTCCGGGCAGCGAGACACGCGATGCACTACGATCCAAGGCCGAGCAGGGACGGGATTTCATGCGGGAACGCGCGCGCCAGGCTCGGGAGCAGGCCGGCGAATGGGCGGATCGAGGGCGCGAGGTACTCCATCAGCAGAAGGAGCAGTTCCGTTCCGCCTATGAGGCTGGCAAGCAGGCTTATCAGGAGGTTGCGCGACCCGAAAGCAGTGGCCCAACTTCCTGAGCGGTATTCGCGGCAGTGGCTGTGACCAAGAGCGCGCAGCCGGAGCAAGGTGATGGAAAATCTGACAATCTTCATTGCCGTAACCGCAGCCGCCGTGGTGTTGCAGGCGGGCATTTTGGTCGCGATGTACTTGGCGGTTCGCCAGAGCACGGCGCGCTTAGAAGCGCTGACCAGCGAAGTGCGAAGCAAGGTCTTACCCACGGCAGACTTGGTTCAGTCCATGCTCCTCGATCTGCGGCCAAAGGTAGAAACTATCGTAACGAATGCCTGCGATTCGAGTACCGTGCTGCGTAGGCAGGTGGAGCGGCTGGATGCAACCATCAGCGACATGGTTGATCGCGCCCGGCTGCAGGTGATTCGCGCCGACGAGCTTTTGGGACGTACTCTCGATCAGGTCGAGCGTACTACCGACCTCGTCCACAAGACCGTAGTCTCCCCGGTTCGCCAGGCTTCAGGTTTGATCCAAGGGCTGGCTGCCGGACTAGAGTTCTTTTTTACCGGCAGGCGGCGCGCCCGGCAGCCTTCGCCAGTGGCGCAGGACGAGATGTTCATTTAGCGTTCTTTTTGAGTTTGGGAGTGGCTAACTGGGCAATCCAGCAAAGGCGGGAGTTTCACTCAACCCGCAGAATCATCTGCGTACCGCTCTCCAGCTTCACATTGTGCTTCTCCGAAGTGAGGACGGAATCCTGAGCCGGTCCGGGAGTGAGCGATAGTTCCGGCATGCCTTCAACTCCCTCGGCGTTCAATGAAATCTTGCCGCTCTGGGGAGTCGCCCCGCCCGACGCTCCACTGGGGCTTCCCACGGTTCCGGCGTTCGGTGCAACTCCCGGTTGTCCCGCGCCGCCCCCCTGGGGCATCCCGCCACGGGGAGAGGTACTCATGGGGGCACCGCCACTCGGCGCCGGATTGCTATCCGCTGCTGCCATCGATGGGCTGGCGGCCGGCTTGGCAAGTGCCTGAACCGTCGCCTTCATCGGCACCTCGGTATGCTGCATATCGAATTTGTCGAAGGCAATTTCGAGCCGTGAGGGAGAGCCCTTTTCGTGCGCAGAAGCAGCGACCACGTGACCGATAATCTTCGATCCACGGGGCGCAACGACCTCTCCTCCTGATTTCATTTCGTCCAGGGTCTTAACCAGAACGGGATCGCCCGCCTTGGCTTTTTTGGCGTCGACCGTCTTGTCGAGCTCAACCCGAAGCTTGGTTCCGGGAGCAAAATGGGAAGCCTGTGTCGCAGAGGCCATTGCCGGCTGGCTGGTTTCGGAGGTTTGCCCGTGAGAGAACCCGATGCCTAAGGCCGACAGCAAAAGCGGCAGTAAGAGTTTCCTCATAACTCGGCTTTCCCCTACCACAAGCAGAGGCAGATAATCGGGCAAAGGGTTGCTCCGGGGAACAAATTTTGTCCTCGCTAAGGCCCGTAGGCACCATAGGTTCGTCGCGGCTTAGATGATCCAGCCGCCACCGACGACAATGTCCCCGTCGTAGAACACGGCAGCCTGCCCGGGCGTGATGGCGCGCTGTGGTTCGTCGAAGGCGGCCCGAACCTCATTATGCCCGCAGGGTTCAATGACAGCCGAGGCAGCCTCATGGCGATGTCGAATCTTGATCGAAACGCGCATCGGCTCGCGGAGGACATCTAGGCTGATGAAATTCACTCCCCGGGCCCGCAAGCTGCCCGAGTAGAGTTCTTGTTGGCTTCCAACCACCACCTGGCGCGTGTTACCCCTAATCTCAATCACGTAGAGCGGCACGCCGGTCGCGAGCCCCAGGCCTTTACGCTGTCCCACGGTGTAGTTGTGAATTCCGTCGTGCTCGCCCAGGACCTCGCCGGTAGTAGTGACCAGTTCACCCGCTGTCTCGGGCAAAGACTTTCCCTGCTCCGCTAAGTAGGCGTCTAGAAACTTCTTATAATCTCCGCCGGGGACGAAACAGATCTCCTGCGAATCGGGCTTCTCGGCCAAGGCCAAGCCATGAAGCCGCGCCAGTTCGCGAACCTGGGGCTTGGTCATCGTCCCAAGCGGAAAGCGCGTACGCGCCAGCTGTTCTTGGGTGAGGCCGAATAGAAAATAGGTTTGGTCCTTGGCGCAATCGGTAGCCCGCTTGAGCAACCAACGTTCGCGCTTTTCGTCAAACTCCACTCGCGCGTAGTGGCCGGTAGCGATCGATTCGGCGCCAATCTGTTGCGCCACCACGAGAAACCTATCGAACTTCAAATGGTTGTTGCATAACGTACAAGGAATCGGGGTGCGGCCCGATAGATATTCCTCGACAAACGGCTCAACCACGTCCTGCTCGAAGCGCTCCTCGTGATTGACGACATAATAGGGAATGCCGAGCGTTTCCGCGACGCGACGGGCGTCGTAGACATCGTCGAGAGAGCAGCAGCGTCCCTGGACGGTCTCTGGCATACCGGGTCGCCCGGCCAGACGACGCTGATTCCAAAGCTGCATGGTCAATCCAATGACCCGGTATCCCTCGGCGCGGAGGATGGCGGCCACGGTCGAGGAATCGACTCCACCCGACATGGCAACGGCAATAGTTTCCCTGGTGTCCATGAAAAGCTTCTGAGACTCCCGCGTCAGCTAATTGAGCTCGACGGTTAAGATCTAGCCTTTTCTGTTGCTTCAACCGAACAAGGCGTACCGGCTTCAACTATTGTATCGAAGCCGAGATCAGCGACCCCAACTCGTTCCTTGAGGGACAGGAGCGCTCAAATCCGCAGCGGGCACCGGCTACTTCGACGCGGTGTGATGAAGAGGGCTCAGCTCTCGAAGGCGAGCCACAGTTTGGGGCACCAGATCCAGGGCGAATTCGACCTCGTCGGCACGGTTCTGCTTGCCGAGACTAAAACGCAGGCTGGAGCGGGCGCGGGCTCGCGGCAATCCCATGGCGGTGAGCACGTGCGACGGCTCGATCGCCCCCGAAGAGCACGCCGCTCCGGTCGAAACCGCCAGACCCTTGAGGTCCAAGGCAATGACGAGGGCCTCACCCTCCAGAAAATCGAAATATAGATTGCTGGTATTGGGAACGCGAGGGGCACCATCGCCATTCACGCCGGTGGCCTCTATTTCGGCCAGAATCTTCTCCTGCAGGCGATCCCGCAGGGCGGAGATTCGCTCGAGTTCTCCTCCATGGAGCGAGTGGCTAGCTATCTCTGCCGCCCTGCCCAGACCGATGATCCCGGCGACATTTTCCGTTCCCGCGCGGCGGGAACGCTCGTGGTTCCCCCCATAGAACATGGGCTCGAGGATGGTTCCCTTACGTACGTAGAGTGCACCTATGCCCTGGGGTGCATGCATCTTATGCCCGGAAATGGAGAGCAGGTCGCAGGCGATGTGATTGACATCAATCGGGATCTTGCCAGCCGCCTGTACCGCATCGGTGTGAAAGAACACATCGGCTTCGGCTGCGATCTTGCCGATTTCCTCGACCGGCTGCAGAACGCCAGTCTCGTTGTTCGCCATCATGATGGTGATCAGCTTGGTATTCGGACGGAGGGCTCGGCGGACGTCGTCAGGGTCAACCAATCCACGACCATCGACCTGAAGATAGGTAACCTCGCAACCGGTCGACTGCAGGTGTTTGCACGAGTTGAGCACGGCATGGTGCTCAATCGTCGAGGTGATCACGTGGTGCGAGGACCGGAGCAGGCCGAACAGGGCCAAGTTATCGCCTTCGGTGCCGCCACTGGTAAAGACGATCTCCGACGCCCGGCACGCCAGTAGGGCGGCGACGGATGCGCGCGCTCGTTCGACCGCTGCGCGCGTCTCCTGGCCATGATGATGGATGGAAGATGCGTTCCCAAAGTGCTCCCCAAAATACGGCTTCATAGCCTCAAAAACCTCGGGGAGCAGAGGAGCCGTGGCGTTATTGTCAAAGTAAACCCGGCGCATTAAGACCATTTTACCGCGCTCGCCGAGTAAGGGCATTCATGGGCGCCTGGGGGTAGAACCCGGCTTGAATGGCATGGCAGGAACTCACCGGTTGGAAGCGGGTTTTGAAACCAGTGAGGCCTTTTCCTCCTTCAAATATTGAGTACTCAGCGTAGCTTTGCTCTTGGCGATTCCGATCAGTGTCGGGTAGAACTGCACAAACGTGGTATCTACGGCTCCGTGCTGTTCGTGACACGAGTAGCAGGCGGCTTCTTTCGGCACCATTTTCGCGGTCTCATCGTCGGCGAATGCGAAGAAGGCCCACTTGCCAGGGAAGCGCGCCTCGTCTCTCACGTGCACCTCGCGGTCCATCAGGTCAGCCGTCTGGAAATGTCCGCTCTTGTTGATGGAGCCGTTTGTAGCCGCCATGCGGACCTCGAGCACCAACACGGTCTTGTCCGGCCAAGTCCCGGTCGCGGTAAACGCCTTGTAAGCCTCGGGAATCACGAAGACATTGTCGAACATGGAATGTCCGGCCATTCCGTTTGGAGAATAGCTCATGTCCACACCCGATGTCAGATAGATCCATTCGCGGTATTTTTCCGGGAAGACGAGCTTCCCATCCTCCGTATAGGTCGGCCCCGATGACGAGAGCTGAGCGTCCTGACTGGTTGCGGGAACCGCGCTGGCGCCGAGGAATAGCCAAAGGCAAGCCACGCTGATTACACGTGTCACGGTAAAAGCCCCATCTTCACAGGCATTTAGACTTCGCCATCTGGATCTCGTTAGCATCTGCGGTTCGTTGAAAAGTACGCCCAAATAGTTGCTGAGCTTTGGTTTCCCCCGCCCAGGAGACGAACCCACTAATGTTCTAGCCGCTGCTTACTGATGGATCAGATAATAATGAAGATAACCCGGGCTGCCTCAGTGGGAACCGAGGAGCCTCACGACTATCTCGCCTCCATGGGAATGTACCGCCTGGGATAGGGCGGACCGGTGTACTCGGCACGGGGACGGATTAGTCGGTTGTCGTCAAGCTGCTCAATCACATGGGCGGTCCACCCGCTAATCCTCGAGACAGCGAACACGGGCGTGAATAAGTCCACGTCGATGCCCAGGGTGCGATAGGTTGAGGCCGAATAGAAGTCAACGTTGGCGTTGAGTTTCTTATCGGCTTTGATGAACTCTTCAATGGCTTGCGAATACTCAAACCATTTCGGCTGCCCACTGGAGCGGCCGAGATCGCTGGACATCTGTCGCAAATGGGTAGCTCGCGGGTCCTCGGTGTGGTACACCCGATGGCCGAAGCCGGGAATCTTCTTCTTCTGCGCCAGCATGCCTTTCACGTAGGCAACCGGATCGGAGCCGGAGCTGTCAATGGCTTCAAAGACGTGGAAGACCGCTTCGTTGGCCCCACCGTGCAAGGGGCCTTTGAGGCATCCAATCGCCGACGTAATGGCGGAGTGCATGTCGGAAAGCGTCGCTGCCGTGACGCGAGCAGCAAAGGTCGAGGCGTTCAGCTCGTGATCGGCGTGCAAAATCAGCGCGATGTCCAAGGCTTTTTCGGCAGTCTTTGAGGGCCGCTCGCCATTGAGCATCAAGAGAAAGTTGGCGGCGTGCGAGAGCGAGGGATCCGGAGCAACCACCGTCTTGCCCTTGCGGATGCGGTCGTAGGAGGCCACGGCCATGGCGATCTGGGATGTCAAGCGGATGGCCTTGTGCAGGTTGGCCTCGTGATCATTCCGCTTCTCCTCCGGATCGAAAAATGACAGCATCGACACGACGGTGCGCAGCACGTCCATCGGCAGAGCACCCTTCGGTACCGACTGCATGAAGCGATAAATCGAAGCATCCAGCTTGCGCTCCGCCGAGAGACGCAGGTTTAGTTCCTTCAATTCATCGCGGGTAGGCAGCTTGCCAAACCAGAGCAAATAGCAGGTCTCCCCGAAGCTGGAATGGTCGGCCAGTTCGTGGATATCAATGCCCCGGTAGGCTAAGACGCCCTGTTCACCATCGATGTAGCAGATGCTGGAGGTAGTGGCGACTACCCCCTCTAGGCCTTTGGGCGGGAGTGCGGTTGTCAAGCCGGACATGGGACCTCGCTAATTCCTGGATCGTTGTTAGCCGCAGGAGAAGGCAGGACGCGCGAATCACAACTAACTTTTATACCGCAAATTCTGCCTACTTTCCAATTTGCTTCCCGCAGCGGGGCATTACCGGTGGCGTAAGACATTTGTCTGGAGCGGTCTCCTTCTCACGGGAATCGCGCGTCGAGGTGCACACGCAAGTCTCAGCTGCCCGCGCGTTCTTAGTATTTGACGTTAAGGTACCTGGCCTTCGATGGAACGGCTTCTGCCTGGTGGTTCGCGGTTACAATCTGGAGTGAGGCCTATGAGCTGGTCATGGTCGCTGGCGAGTCCGTTACTGCTGTGCCTGGCGGCTCTCGGAGCTGATCAGCCGCAAAATCTACTCACGCTTCCCTGCAATCAAGCCCCCGCGGGATCTGCCTGCAATCCCTCGAAAGAAGACCTGAAAAAGGCGGAGGCCGCCTTTGCAAAGGCACTGCGCTTGACCAAGGAAAAGCGCAATGAGGATGCGTACCAGGAATTTGACATCGCCGCCCGCCTGGTTCCACGAAACCTCGAATACCTGACGGCGCTGGCCGTGGCCCGGGCAGAGCTGGTCTCCGAGCACTTGAAGAGAGGGAACGAGGATCTTGACCAGGCCCGGCCGATCGAGGCTCAGGCGGAGTTCCGCAGCGCCCTCAACCTTGATCCGGATAACTCGTTTGCCCAACAGCGTCTTCAAGAATCGGTCGGAGAGTGGACTCCGGCGGCGAGCCGCAGTGTTCGGCCGGTCGAGTATGCCTCCGAGTTGCACGTGATTCCCAAACCGGACCGCCATAGCTTTCATTTTCGCGGCGACACTCGTCAGTTGCTAACCCAAGTGGCCAGCGCCTTCGGGCTGTCTGCCATGATCGACGAATCGGTCATTTCGCGCCGGGTCCACTTTGATGTTGACGACGTGGACTTCTACAAGGCGATCGAAGCAGCCTGCGATGTGAGCGGGTCATTCTGGACTGCGCTGGCAGAAAAACAAATTCTGGTTGCCAAAGATACGCCGGAGAACCGGCGGGTGCTCGAGCGCATGGCGATGCGCGAGTTCCAGGTGAGCTCCGCCACCACGCCGCAGGAGATGATGGAGATTACGAACGTCCTGCGCACCATCTTTGAAATCAAGTTTATCCAGCAACAAGCACAATCCGGGCTCTTCATGGTGCGCGCCCCGGTCCCGCTGCTCGATGCGGCTACTCAATTCCTTGAGAACCTTGGCCACGACCGCCCGCAAGTCATGCTCGACGTTAAGGTTTACGAGATCGATCATCAATTCACGCGAAATCTCGGAGTGCACATCCCCTACACCTTCACTTTGATCAACATACAGGCGGGTGCTTTGGCCGCCTTAGCGGGCTTAGGGGGGCAGAACATCCAGAGTCTGATCAACTCGTTGATTGCCAGTGGCGGTATCAACCAGGCCAACGCTTCGGCCATTTCCGGCTTGTTGGCTCAGCTGTCAGGCCAGCAGAATTCAATTTTTAGTCAGCCTCTGGCCACCTTCGGCGGAGGTTTGACGCTGATGGGCCTCACCTTGGATCACTTGTCGGTTCAACTGTCCCTGAATGAAAGTTGGGCGAAGCTGCTGGATCATGCGACTTTGCGCGCGGGCCAAGGGAAGGACACAACCTTCCACATGGGCCAGCGCTATCCCATCATCAATGCCAGTTTCGCGCCGATCTTCAACACCCCGGCAATTTCGCAAGTCTTGCAGAACGGTTCCTTTCAGGCGCCGATTCCCTCCTTCACCTACGAAGACTTGGGATTGGACATCAAGGCAACGCCCGTCATTTCGAGCAGCAATAAGATTGACCTCGCTCTGGAATTCCAGCTTCGTAACCTCGCCGGACAAAGCCTGAATGGAGTGCCGGTCATTGCAAATCGACAATACAAGGCCAGCATCAGCCTGGCGAATGGCGAACCCGCGGTGGTAGCCTCCTCGATCTCGCGCACTGAAATGCTCACCATGACTGGCCTGCCTGGGCTGGGAGCGATTCCCGTGTTGAACAAGATCGCCACCACGAACAGCAAAAGCACGGAAGATGACGAATTGATGATCGTGATGACTCCCAACGTTGTGAACTTCGAATCAACCCGAAGTGCCGAGATCTGGCTGTCCAAATAGTTGGACGAGGATGGCCAGATGGTTCTCTACCCTGTCGGCGGCCGGCTACGCCCAAATAGAAGCAGCAATTCCAATCAGGGTTTGCCGGGAAGGTCCTTGAACAGGGCGTGATAAATCAAGTGGGCGGAAGATCGGATCGAGCGATCGAGCTCGACTTTGGGCATGTCGAAGGCCTGAGGGAGGAGGTTCCAGAAGAAACTGTCCATGACGCGAGCCAAGCTGGGGATGTCGACGCCCGGTCGCGCGCCCGGCTGTTCGCTGAGCAGCCTGAACAGGGATTCGACGCGGGCGGTGGTCCAGGCGTGGATCTCGCTTTGCTTGCGAGCCAAGTCTGGGTCGAAAAGCGCTGCTTCCTGCCAGGCGCGATAGACTCCCAAGTACTGAAGGTCGGTCGAAAAGGCGTGGGACAACAAGTGTTCGAGGCCTGCTCGAGCATCCAACTCGGCTGCCGGGCGCAGGTTCAGCTGGCTGAGCCTCTCGAGCAGCTCATTCATCAGCGAGAGCAACAGCTGTCGCTTGGAGCGGAAGTGCTGGTAGAAGGTGCCGACGGCGAGTCCAGCCCGCTCGGCGATTTCCTCGACGGAAGCACCTCCGTAGCCTTTGGCACCAAACAGAACGACCCCCGCGGCTTTCAGCCGAGCGCGCTTCTCGAGACTGCGCTTCTGATGAGGAGGCGCAGGAAGATCCTCATGAGCGAGGAGATCTGGACGCGGGATCACGGCCGGCGACGCCAGTCGACGCTGACTCCTACCATCGCGCCGGCGCAGCACCAAAGCATCCACCCGCCAAAAGTACCGGCTACCTCGGGCGCCATGTTGGGAAATACGACGGGGAAAAATGCACTAGAAAACGGATCCAGGAGGAGCGTCGGAAGAGCAACCGAAAAGGCTCCCCGCAGCCATTGCTCGGGTTCGAGGTGGAAGCGTTTGCAAAGATGGCGCACCAGCCCGGCCATCAAAGGAAAGCTGACTGCGAACAGCAACAGAGTGCCCTTCCAAGCTCCCGGTTGAAGCAGATGCTGCCCCACCATCCGCAATGCCAGAGTGGCCGCGATCCAGATGCCTAGGCCGCAGAGGAATAGACGAGCATGCATAGCAATATGAATTAGAATTCATATTCGTATTCGATCTAGGAAAAGTCAAGCGAAAAACCGACCGATGGAAGCCAGCTCTGCCAACTGAAGGGATTTCGGCCGGATCCTTCGTGGCAGGACGCGGCGCTCACGAGATCGTTTCCCCACTCGGTTAATGGTTGCCGTTCTGTTTCGCCGCAAAATCTACCAGCTCTTTTAGAACCTCGTAGCTGATTCCGCCTGCACTGAGCATGCGCCCGTTGATGAAGATGGTGGGCGTGCTATTGACGTCCAGCGCCGTTCCTAACGCGACGGAGTGCTCTACCCGAGAGGTGGTTTCCGGCTTGGCAGCGCAGGCAGCAACCTCGGTGCCGCTCACGCCCGCAGTATCGGCCATCGCCTTGAGTTTATCGTCGGCATTGGCCGCCGTGATGTCGGATTGCGCCGCGTAGACGGCTTCGATGAACTTCCAGAACGAGTCGTTTGAACTACGACCGATGCAATCGGCGAATTGCGCTGCTTTCATGGCCCAATCATGCATGGGGAGCGGGAAGTTCTGGAATACGATGCGGACATCTTTGTCTTCGGCGGCAAGCCGGTCGAGGTTGGGTTGCGCATCTTTGCAGTGGGGGCACTGCAAGTCGCTGAATTCCACGACCGTGGCGGCTGCGGTCGCGGGTCCGCGCGATGGTCCGTTGATTCCCTTCTCCAGCCGTTCCCGCGCGGCATCAAAGGGATGACTGCCGAAAGGCAAGATCTGACCGATGACGGCGTGATGTTCGTCCGGGCTGACATAAAACTTTTGCGCCTGCGCCCCCTGCGGCCCTTGAATGCTAACGTCCACTTCCGCCAGGCCGGCGGCTGCGGAAGGTTTTATGCTGGTGACCTTCCAGCTGAGGCGGGGATCGTAACCAAACATCTGCTGCAAGAACGCGTTAACCAGGCTTTCCGACGGCAACTTCCCGCCGGCGGTCGCCGGCGGTGTCGGGTGTGATGCCGAGGGGCTTTGTTGCGCCGCCGCCACAACCGCCAGCAAAAAGCAAACCGGAATAACTCTCAGGTAACGATGCATGCGTTCCTTTCTAGGGGAAGGGAATCTAGGCTAGACATCGGATTTGGCGGCGATCGGGAAGCGGCGGCCGTAGCCGAAAGCCTTCTCCGAAATCTTCAGCCCCGGTGCCGCTTGTTGCCGCTTGTACTCGGTGCGTTCTACCATGCGAATCACCCGTTTGACCAGACTCAGCTCAAAGCCTCGCTCGGCGGCAATCTGCTCCGCGCTTTTGGATTCTTCGACATAATCCTCCAGAATCCGGTCGAGTACGTCGTAGGGAGGCAGTGTGTCGCTGTCTTTCTGGTTCGGCCGCAGTTCGGCAGAAGGTGGCTTGTCGAACGTAGCCTGTGGAATCACGGGGCGGCGCGAATTCACATACGCGCTCAGGCGATACACCAGGGTTTTGGGCACATCGGAGATCACGGCGAGTCCACCCACCATATCCCCGTACAGGGTGCAGTACCCGACGCCCAATTCGCTCTTGTTGCCGGTGCTGAGAACGATGGCCCCGAATTTGTTGGATAGCGCCATCAGCAGCGTGCCCCGGGCTCGCGACTGTATGTTTTCTTCGGTTTCGTCCTCCCGGCAACCGGCGAACACCGGCTTCAGAGTTTCCCGGTAATTCTCGAAGATGGCGGCGATCGGCAGGAGAGTGAAGCCAATGCCCAGATTCTGCGCCAGGGTCCGCGCATCCTCAATGGACCCGGGAGAGGAATACGGTCCGGGCATGCCGACACCGAACACATTCTCGGCTCCTACGGCATCGGCCGCAATCACGGCGGTCAAGGCGGAATCGATTCCTCCGCTCAACCCCACAATCACCTTCTGAAAGCCGCACTTGTGAACGTAGTCGCGTGTGCCCAGCACCAGCGCGGCGTACGCGCTTGCCTCCTCTCCTTCCACCTGCGGGTGGATCTCCCCGGTCAAACGGTCGGAGTCAAAATAGATGATGTCCTCTGCGAAAGACTTGCCCTGGGCGATCACCTCACCCGCCGGGTTTAAGACCACGCTGGAGCCGTCGAAAATCAGGCTGTCGTTCCCTCCTACCTGGTTGACCATGGCGACTGGGATACGCTGCGTGCACGCGATCGAGGCTAGCATTTTCGAGCGAAATTCGCGTTTGCCCAACCAGAAAGGAGATGCCGATATGTTCAGCAGGAAATTTCCTCCCGCATGGATCAGCGCTTCCACGGGGTCGAAGGGATACCGTCGCCGGGTTCCAAAATGGGTGTCGTTCCAGGCGTCCTCGCAAATCGTCAAAGCCATCTGCTTGCCGCAAAACGGGAAGATGGTCTGGCTGGCAGCCGGAGCAAAGTTGCGCATTTCATCAAACACGTCGTAGGTGGGCAGCAACATTTTGGATTGCACGAAGGCTACCTTGCCGTCTGCGAGTAGGGCGGCAGAGTTCATCACCGACTTGCCCGTGTCGGCGTGGGCCGGAGTTACCAGCCCACAAATCACGCTAATACCCCGGGTCTTCCCTGCTATTTGCTCGACCGTCTCTTGATTACGGGCCACAAAGGATGGGCGTTCTACCCAGTCGCGAGGCGGATATCCGCAGACGGAAAGTTCCGGAAATAGAATGAGTCCCGCGCCCGCCTGTTGCGCAACGCGAGCGAACTCGACGATCTTGCCGCTGTTTCCCTCGAAATCGCCGACCGTGGGATTGATTTGTCCCAGCGCGATCTTCACAACTCTAGTTTAGAGGCAGAGCCCAAAGTAGCCAAGTCGGAGCGTCGCCGTTCGAGTGGTGCCTCGCCTTCGGCATAAAACGAGAGGATCGATGGACAGGCTCGGCGGTAGCAGACCTGTCCGGGAAATACCGCTCCTCTCGACTCACTCCAGGAAATTGGGAGAATTTCCGCTGGGCGGCGGGTCGGTCTGAGGAGGCGGAGGTGGAGGGCTGCTGGGCAGGGACCTGGGAGAGTCGTTCGGCAACTCCTCGCCCGGACGCCGCAGCGTGGGTGCATTGGGCGGTTTTTCGGTCTGCGACGCCTTGGCAACGCTCGGCGGCGGTGCGAGGTCGATCTCCTTCGTGGTACGAACGATTTTCTCGCCATCCACTTTCATGGTCTCCACTCGCACCACTTCGTCGCCGACGAAACGCACGAAATCTACGTCCTGCGGCGGCTCGCCGTAGATCCAGTCTTCATACTCGGTTTCCCCGTCCTTTTCGCGAACTTTATTGGGCGGACGCCCTTTGGCATACATCACCATCTCGCGATTCATGCCGACCAGCACCTGGTGATGCTTGATGGCGTCTCTCGCTTTGGGCGGAACTACCTCGAGATAGGCATCGAGCGCGGATTTCGCGTCGAAGTCGAATACCGGGTGCAGGAGTTGTTTGAGCTGCTGCGGGTTCAAGTCGGGCACGTAGTGATCAAAGACAAGATCGACGTAAGACCCTCGCGGGTTGGCGTTCGCATCGCTCGGGGCGATAGGCGCCGTGCCGCCGGCTCCGCCAACTTGAATGTGCTGGTACCACTTTTCTTTTTTGACCGGCCCGCCATTGATCTCGAAACGAATTCGATCCCCTTTGATGTCGATGGCGCTGATGCGGGCCTGATCTCCCGGCTTTACCGATGGACCCCAGGTGGCGATGAGGGCTTGCAGTTCTTGAGCGCCGGGCGAGATAACCCCATCCTTCAAGGTGAGCCCCTGTTTGCCCATGGGAAACAGAGCGCGAATATAGACGAGTTCCGACTGAAACGCCCGAATCAGATCCATGCGGGTTTGTTTTGTGATGGGTTGTGAAGAAGAAGCCGGTTCAGCGGTGGAAGTTGCCTGATCGGAGGCGCTCGAGGTTGCTATGCCCATTAAGAGGAAGATCCATAAAACGCGATACCTGCACGGCTTCATGAGCCCAGCCAACCTGAGCACATTATAACGCCCTCGGCGCCGACATGAAATTCAGGCTCTGGGCTACGCCTTATGGCGTAGTCCAGATCAATGTTGAGGCCGACTATGTCCACTAGATGCAATAGATAGGTATTCCTGTGATTGCCATTTTCGCGGGTTCAGCTGCCTGCTTTTTTCGAGCGAATACCGCGAGCTGGGTTCAGTTCGCCGAGGTTGGAGTTTCAAGCACGGTGAGACCATCTCGAGCCACTTGCCAAGGCAAGACTCGCCCACCGTTTTCCCCGATCGCGGTCGCCACGCGGCTTACGGCGCCTTGTTCGACAAGGAAAATCACGCAGCCTCCGCCGCCGGCGCCGCATACCTTGGCCGCCTGCCCGCCGTTTTTCGAGGAGATCGCGATGAGCTTGTCGATTAGCGGCGTGGTGATACGGGGGGCATTGGTACGGCGCAGCTTCCACTCCTCACGCAGAAGCCTAGCCGTCGATTCCCAGTCGCCGCGAAGCAAGGCCTGGTGCATGGCGCGGGCAATCGCGGCAATGCGCTCGAAGTTGCGGAAGATGTGCTGATCTCCGTCGATGTGGGATTTGAATACTTTCCAATTGTTAATACCGGATTTGCGGGGTTCGCCCGTATAGGCCAGCACAAAGCGCGACTCGATCTCATCCGGAGCCAGTGGAACAGCTTCGCGGTGAATGCCGTCTACATCGAGATGGATGGCGCTAACCCCACCGTACAGTGCGGGGTAGTAGTCCTGGCAGCCGGTAGGCACGCCGATGATCTGGGCCTCCACGTTTTGCGCAATCACGCGCATCTGTTCGAGCGTTAGGTTGCGGTCGGTGAAGCGGGCCAGTGCTGCGGTGGTGGCAATCATCAAAGCCGAGGATCCTGAGATACCGGCGCCCGCCGGAGATTCGGAATTGGTCTCGATTAGCAAACCTTGGCGCGGGGCGAAAAACTGGAGTAGACGCGCGGCCAGGGGCAGCCGAAAACGGCGGGTTGCGCGCAATTGATCGAAGCTTTCGAAAGATTGTTCCTTCTTGGTATCGAGCGACCGCAGCTGGATTCGTTGGCCTCCTTGGGGTGTAATGCGGCAAGTGGTCAGGATGTTGAGCGCGACGTTCAAGGTCAGAGCCCCAGGATGAAACAAGTACAGCGGCCAAAGGTCCATGGTCCCGCCGGCCAGGTCCGCACGACAGGGCGCCTGAGCAATAATGGTTGGTTCACTCACCGCATCGGTGAGCGTCCGGGTGTGTCCTAATTTGCTCACGTCTGGGTCGTCCGGGCGTCTGCGGCTAACTGTGGCACTCCTTCATCCATCTCCTTGTGTTGACTTCTCCGCCGGCAACTGTCTTAGCATCTATCGCGCAGAATGTCTACCCGGCAAGTTCTGGGTCGTCATCTGCAATGGGTTCGGTGCTCTACGAATCGGCTGGCAGGGTCCATGATCTAGAATTCGAGCCGCAATTCGAGCGCGATCATGCGTGGGCTGCTGTCGCCGCCTAGACCGACTCCCAGCAGGCCCGTGGGCGGCGATGTGGTGTAGGTCAGAGCTCCGAAAGCAGTCTGGGTGGCGGGCTTGCCGGGAATGCCAGCGAACACCAAGCTGGGAAGAGCAAAGTTTGGATGATTGAAGACATTGAAGAACTGAACGTCCAAACGAAGCTTAATGGGCTCAGCGACGGGAAACCACTTCGTCAGATACCAATCATTCCAGACAAACTCCGGCCCGCGCAAGGCATTGCGTCCGAGATTGCCGAACTGACAATGCTCCGGGCTGTCGCCGCCGTAGCACGCTCCCGTGCTCGGATCGACGGCCGAGACAAAGGCATCCGGATCGAGCCACTGAATGGTGCCGGGCTGGGTGACGCCGGGAATGG
>DATJVZ010000043.1:0-28648 GCA_035501575.1 Terriglobales bacterium
GTGGCCGATCCGCCGTTTCCGAATAGGATGAGCTTGCCGCCCCGGAGCAGGCGCTCGCGAATCGCCAGGGCAGTAGCACTGATCTGCTCCGCCTGCGCTTGCGCGACCTCTGCCCGTAGTCTGGCATCGTCCTGGACCTTCATCATCATGGAAGCCGCTACCTCGGCTACCAGCTTCTCGGTCTCCTGCTTTTCTTGTCCCAGGAAGGGATAAAGAAATGCGGATTCGCCCACGTCGTGGCCGAGCTCACGGTGCTCGAAGAAAACATGGACCGTCTCCCACAGCGTGTGATAGAGGATCTCCGTGATCTCCTGGTGAATAAAAGCGTTTTGCGTTGCCGGCTGCGTTGCATACGAGCCTTCCGAGCCGGGCAGGGCAAAGGTCATGGCATCTCGTGCTCGCGCTTCCTCGAGTGCCTCCCAGACTTCGTGGTCGCCTTCAGGAGGACCGAATCCCATGACAATGTCTTCCGGCCGCAGGATAGCTTCGAGCCAGGGCCGAAAGAGCGCCGAGAGATCCAGAGCCGGGAGGGCGCGTTTTCCCACGATTACGGGGTGAACAAACTCCACCGAAACATGTTGCGCATCGGTCGAGGAAGGTCCGCGTCCGAAGGCCAGCAAACGACCTCCACGGAGAAAGCGCTCGGACATCTCGCGGCAGGCCAGTGCAAGACGTGGCGCCTCTTGGGCGAAGAACGTCTCGATGACCTGATTTCTTTCTAGCAAGCGTTCTTCAATTTGCGTCGTCAGCTGGTATGCGGTGGCCATGATTTTTCCTGCTCTAGCAAATCCGCGGCAAGGGATCGCCCACAAGCATGTCAACAATCCTGCTGCCGCCATAAGGCGTGGTCTCAAGCACAGCACCCGCCGGTTGCTCCCGCACCTCGCCAATGATTTGCGCTTCTTCGCCGCCAGGTGTCTGTCTCAGTGCGTTAACTGCTACGTCGGCGTATTCCGGAGCCACGACCGCAAGGAACTGACCTTCGTTGGCGATGTGCAGCGGATCCAGGCCGAGCAATTCGCAGGCTCCGCGGACCACACCACACACGGGCACTTTATCCCCATAGAGGACGATGCCCAGCCCACAGTCCCGTGCCAGCTCGTTCAAGGAAGTGGCGGTGCCGCCCCGGGTCGGGTCGCGCATCCAGCGAATCCCCGGGCCGACATCCCGGGCAAGGACCTCGACCAAGGGCAACACCGAGCGCGTGTCGGAACTGAGCTCGGCCTCAAGGTCCAGTTCGCCTCGTGCCAGCAGGATGGTGATGCCGTGATTGCCGATTGGTCCCGAGAGCAGGACTTTGTCACCTGGGCGAACGGATTCGACGGCCAACTGGACTCCAGGAAGGGGGCTTCCCACTCCTGTGGTCGTGATGTACATCCCGTCGGCCTTGCCGTGCTCGACCACTTTGGTGTCTCCGCCGACGATCGCGACTCCGGCCTTGCCGGCAGCCCTGGCCATCGCACGAATCTCCGCCTCGAGAATCGCCGTGTTTAGCCCGGCTTCAAGCACATAGGTGCAAAGCAGAACTTCGGCTTTGGCGCCCGATACCGCCAGATCGTTTACCGTACCGTTTACGGCGAGTTCGCCGATCGAGCCCCCCGGGAAGGTCAGCGGTTTGACTACGAAGCTATCCGTAGTGACCGCAATCCGGGTTCCGTTGATTTCGAGATGGGCGGCATCACCCAGCGGTTCCGACGATGCGGGACAGAGTAGCGGAACAAAAAGACCCTCAATCAGCCTGCGGCTGGCCTTACCACCTGCTCCGTGAGCCATTTCGATCTGGGGTTCACGAAAGCGGACTGAGGGGAGCGCCTCCGTAACGGTCTGAGTTCTCAGGCGGTCGGACTCAGCAAGCTCATGCTCGCCGTTTTGCGGTGTTCGTAATTGAAGTATGCTGCGCATGATCCTTCCGAAGAAACCATGAGTGCCCCTACCGGATGTTCGGGTGTGCACTCACGTCCAAAGAGCTTGCACTGGTGTGGTTGGAGCACACCTTTCAGCACCTCCCCGCATTGCGCGGCCTTGGGATCGGTCACTCGCACCCCGGGGATGTGGAAGCGTTGTTCAGAGTCCCATTCCGCATAGCCGTCGCGGAGACGCAGAGCCGACTGCGAGATGAAGCCCATGCCGCGCCATTCGAAGTAGGGGCGCAACTGGAAGACCTCGCCCATGGCTTTGAGTGCAGAGCGATTGCCCTCCCAAGGAACTACCCGTTTGTATTGGTTCTCGACTCGTGCTTCGCGCGCATTCAGTTGGCGCAGGATCATGACAATCGCTTGCAGCATGTCCAGGGGTTCGAAACCGGAGACCACGATTGGTTTGCCTGCGTCCTTGGCAATCCATTCATAGGGCCGGCATCCGATGACCGTCGAAACGTGTCCCGGTCCGATGAAGGCGTCTAGCCGCATGTCGGGGGAGTCGAGGATGGCCCGGATGGCAGGAATTATGGTCACGTGATTCGAAAACACGGAGAAGTTGGGGATGCCCTCGGCTTTCGCCCGCATGAGGGTCAGCGCCGTGGACGGAGCCGTTGTCTCAAACCCGATCGCGAAAAACATCACATGCCTGTCGGGATTCTTCCGCGCCAGCTTGAGCGCATCCGTCGGAGAATACACGATGCGAACGTCCATCCCCCGAGCCTTATGCTCGAGCGGGCTACCCTGGGTTCCCGGAACTCTCATCATGTCGCCAAAGGCGGTGAAGATCACCTGGGGATCGTTGGCGATCGACAAGCCATCGTCGATTCTGCCCATGGGCAGCACACAGACCGGGCAACCGGGACCGTGAATGAGTTCGATATTTTCCGGAAGTATGTCTTTTAATCCAAAGCGATAAATGGCATGCGTGTGTCCACCGCAAACTTCCATCAGGCGGTAAAGGCGCTTGGGATCGGCCAGCCGTCGAATCTCATCCGCCGTCTTGGTAATCAATTCGGGTTCGCGGAATTCATCTACAAATCTCACTGAGTTTCTCCACCCCACGGCAAATGAGAGGATTTAGCTCGCCTTCCGATTCTCCCCATCTTCCTGGCCATACCCACTGACCTCCTGCATGGCCGCTTCGCTCTCGCCAAGCAGTCGAAGAGTATCCATTTGATCGAGAGCATCCTGCTCGCTGATTTTGCTCATGGCGAAGCCAACGTGGATTAAGACCCAATCTCCGGGCTTCGGCATATCGTCTTCGAGTAGGCCGAGGTCAACGGTTCGCCGCACCCCCGCAACCTCGACGAGAGCAGACCTCTGATTGTCGGAAGAGATCCCGACGATCTTTCCCGGTATCGCTAGGCACATACGGCACGCTCCCGTTCCGTCACGGTTATCTTCACCCCCGTCCATCGGCGTTCACCCCTGCTTCTGGGCTACGATATTGAACGAACATTTTACTTCGTCCTTCACCTTCAACGCGCCTCCCAAGGCCGAAACCAGCCGGATCCCGTAGTCGGTCTGGTTGAGGGAGAAATCACCGAAGGCCGTAAGTGTTGGGCCGCTTAGCGTTATCCGCGCCGCTATCCCCTGGTCGCGCGTAACTCCATGCAACGTCAGTTCGCCATTCAGGTCCACGCTGTACTGTCCTTCTCCCGCCGGGATCGCGGACAGCTTCGAGCATGCATAAACAATCTGGGGGTACGCAGTGACGTCCAGCACATCCTCAAGCATCTGGCGTTCGATTTCCCGTCGGTCTTTATCACTGATATCGTCCATAACCGCAAGCGACGACGCCGTGATGGTCAGGCGCAAGCTAGACGCCTCTAACTTTCCCGAATCGATCTGCGCCTCGCCGCTGAAATCGTGGATCGCGATCGTGGGGTTGTGTCCGAAAGCTGACAATACCCCCTTGGCGAACACACGAACGGTAAAGCGGCTGGCCCTGGGGTTGATGGTAAAGCGGGCAACCGTCGGCTTGGTTTCTGCCGCGGCATTGCCAGAGTCAACTTTCTGTCCCAACTCCGCGCTTTCCGGCAAACCGGACTCTCTTTCTCGCCGACGAGCACACTGGCCCTGGGCGCGCGATTCGAACTCTTACATGTCCCGCAGTCTCATATAACGTTGCAGATCGGGCAAGGCCGCAGTCGCCAAATTGCCCAAGCCGATCTGCCCAAGATAACGGCGCACCACTGGATTGGAGACAATCAAGCCCGCTCCAAATACCATGAGGGCTACCCCGCCGACCAGAAACAAGCTATCCATGTCGGTCCTACCGTTTGTCCCGTTTGCATGTTCCGATGGTTCCATCGCCACGGCAGTCTCCTTTTCGACAGTGTTCACAGGCTCAGTTGTTGTTAACAATTTTCTCTACCAGCGCACCGATCAGCTTCACCGCTTCATCCACGGCCGCCTCGACCGGCTCGCTCAGCCCCATCTGCCCCTCTTCACCTCCGAGCGTGGCCGGCTCGCAGCCCACCAGCAGGACTTTTCCTAACCGGCCGTTCATGGCCTTCACCATGCGCAACACGTTCATGGGATTCATGCCGTGCGTCTCTACGGCGGAGGGTGAAGCATTGGCCGGTTCGAGCCCGTCGAGGTCCGGTTCAACCACATAAATCGTTCCCGGGGTTTCGCCATGGGGATAGGCATCCACCAGGATCGTGGTCTCGTATCCCTGCTCGAGAGCATAGGCGAGGTCGAAGCCTCGTATGCCGAAATCCGCGACTCGCACCCGACTGGGGACCTTTCCACCTGCCAGCCGCTTCACGACCTCGACTCCAAATCCATCGTCACCGAGGAAGATGTTTCCGATGCCGGCGATGAGGATGCTTGGCTTTGCGATTACGGCGGCGGCCTCGTCCTCACCGGGAGGAAGTGGTTCGACCTCTTCGGCATCAAAGAAGAACCGATGCCCCGGCTGGCGCATCAATCCCAAATCTCTGCCGGGATCGCAATCAAGAACGACACAAACGTGGACTTTGCCCTCGTAATCCTGCTCCAGGCTCTCAATGGTGGCGCTTTGTCCGGCGAGGGCAACGTCGAGCACGTCGCCACCCTGGCGCGGACGCAGGCGAACACGATGCCCAATCTTCAAACTGATTCCGGCAACCTCCAAGTTTTCCACGGGGCGCTTATCTTCGAGCGCGTGCCATTCCCACTCGTTCACTCGATGTCCTCCTTGAGCGGGTGCATTCCCCGTAGCACCCCGTGCAACTTCATCAGCTGTTCCATGGGTAGAGTTTCGGTCCGCTCCAGAAGCTCGCGGGCGCGCTCATCGGACTGGCGCATCTCGCGCTTCTCCTCCTCCGTCAAGGTCATGATGCGCAGCGATAGAATCTCGTCGATCTCGGTTCCATCGAACAGATCGCCGGCGCTTTCCGGAGCGATTTGCGGGTAGTCGTACAGGATGATGGGCGAGGACAGCATCGTGTCGCTCTGTCCCTCTTCTCCGACGAGAACCGGCCAGGTCCCGAGGTTGTGGCAATCCGCGGCGAGCGCGCGTAATGACTCAGGAGGATCCAGCGCGGAAACAAAGGCGCCATCCTCGATGCCCAGAATCGTGTGGGTAGATACCAGCGATCGCAGCAGGGCCGATTCGCGGTTCAAACCTCCGGAAACCTCCAAGGGAGTCTGGTTTTGAATGCGGACGGAGATCCTCGATACTTTATCCTCGACTTGCTTGGCCGAAACCAGGATCACACCCCGGATTAGTCGTTGGGCACGAATGATGATTCCAACCGTTTGCCCAGTTGAATCACAGAGCGGTTCGACGTGCTCTTCCGAAGGCAAAGTGAAAGGTTCGACGAGCGGTTCCGAGCTCAAGTCGGCAAGACTGTGAACCGGCAAGGTGATTTCGCGCTCCACCGCTTCTTGCCAGGGATGGAAAACCTTGCCATTGACCTCCAGGCACTCGACGAGCTGAAAGTGTTCACCTGGTAATCGTTCGATCAGCTGACCGATCGAACGCTCGACCAATTGCAGGAACCGCACCCTCACTTCGAGTACGGGCCGCTCATTGCCCTCGACCAAACACTCGGTCTCGATCATCCATCGATCCGAGCCGGTTTGGGCTTGACCATAGGAGCAGGGGTAGACAACGCCAAAATTCCACCGCTGCTGGTTTTTTACCGCCGACGGGCGGTAGGGGTACAGCAGATATCCCTCATACAGAACGGCCTTCGCGATTTTCTCCACCATCGCGAGATTCATTGGCCGACCACCTCGTCAACCGGAAGAACAATTTCCAAGGCTTGCTCCCAGGTGGGGATGCCTTTCCGCATTTTGTACTGATAGAGGCGCTCGAAGACGTCGCGGCGCAGGCAGAGCCACGCGCTGTTCGGATAGTAAGAGTCCATCATTTCGCGCCAGACTTTTACCGGCAGCCTGAACCTGGCTTCTTTCTCCCAGGAAATGGGGGCAACCTGCAGCGAAGCGTCTGCCCGGGCATAGAACACGGTTCCGCTGAACAGGAAATTGAGCGGGATCTCGCCCTCCGTCAAACCGTAAAAATACTTGGTTGCCGCCACATTGAAATCAAAGGTGCACGGAACCGGAAGGTCCGCCACGGTAGTTCCCACGAAGGAAGGAACCACCACGCTGGCGTGTGTCCATAGCAAATTCTTCAGCGTTTGCCCCCAGCGGTCCGGCTCGCCGAAGAGATCGAGCAAGGCTTCCTGGTCTCTCGCGGTGTAACGACGCCGCGTAACCTCGATCTGAATCTGGCAGCGCAGCGCGACCGTATGAATCATCTCTCCCGGAGACGCACTGGTCAGACGAAGCTTGAAGGTAAGCTGGGGCGCGGCGGAGTATGAGGTCACCTCCGCCTGTTCGATCTGAAAGCTGAGGTCAGGCATGTGACTCCTCTCGGATGGTCGCCCGGCTCTTCAGTTCCCGAAAGAAATGCGCGAGTTCTTCCCATACTTCGGTTCCTCCGGAAAAGCCGCGCCAGTGCATCCGGATGATGCCTACAAGCTTGTAGCACTCATCGATCGGGAGGAGGTAATACTCGGCGGCCGCAGCACCGCGTGCGTAACCTAGGCGGTTGACGAGCAGCGCTTCTACATCGCTCTCCATGGCGTTCAATCGAGGATTTTCGCGGACAATATCCTCCCACGTCTCCATCGTCAAAAGGGATTCGGTGGCACCAGCCGGGCTGGGGTAGAACACCGATATTTTGTCTTCCGCCCCCTGCCTGAAAAAAAAGGCCATGTTGATGGGAATCATCAGCCCGTCCCACTGAGCATCCGTCATGTGAAAGTCGGTGAGCACAGTAACGCGTCGCGGGACGCGCTTGTAGCGTAGCCTGCTTTGGCCGCTAAACAGCACGGCACAAGCGTCGCAGGCGCAAACGAGATTCCGTTGCGCGAGTTCGACCAGGTGGGCATGCTGCGGCCATAGTTCGGCGCCACAGAGTTCGCATTGCTCTACCTTTCGCTGCCGTCGAGCCAACTGACGCAACGCCGCGAACCCGCCGTCTGCTCCTGAAAACTGCTCCTCATTCATAGATGCGCCGGTTCCAAACCTTAGCTCGTCACAGTTCAGGTCAGTCTGCGCCTTCAACTCTCGAGACTAGCGTCGGGCCTGTCCCTACCGGCATCGAGCGATGGTTACCCATCAACTTCTCCAAGGCGACAAAGCCGGACGAGGCCTTCGCCTCCGGGCTATCGATCAGGAGGGACGTAATGTCCGGTGCCGCTTCATAGATGGCCTCTTCTACGGTTGACCGAAGCGTCTTCGCCGTAGAACCGCAGCTGTGTGCTGCCGCTTCCATTCTTATTCGGACCACACCCTCTTCGACGGAGACCAGTTCTATCTCGCTGCCTTGCTTGCGCAAGCGGGGGCGAATCCGCTCGAGCGCCTTGGCCACGCGTGTCTCAAGAGCCTCCGGATGGAGGCCATAGAGAATTAACAGGCTGCCGACCAGGGGATCACGACCAAACTCGTCGATGATGCCCATGGCCGGTTCGCCCGCGCCGAACGTAATCTCCAGCATCCTCTCCAGGCCGGTGCCGTGCAGCTCCATGAGCCGCGCGACCAGTTCCTTAGCCGCGGCCTGCACCGCAGGATCGGCAATGCCCTCCATCTTCTCGACCAGCTCGCCGATCTGTTCCATCCGGCAGCGGAAATCTTTGTCGTCAGTCACAACTCTCCTTGAACCTCGAGAAACGGAAGGAGTGAGAACGCAGGTTGAAATCCGCCAATATGTCTTGCGGCTTCAGCGGCAACTACGTCTCACTCCTATTGCCCACGCAGGACAGGTTTAGGGCTGAAGACCAAACATCGGAGAGTGACGCGTCTCCAGCACTTTGCCATTGCCCAGGTACATGTGCACGCCACAGGGCAGGCAGGGATCGAAGCTCCTCACCGCTCGCATGATGTCGATGCCTTTGAACTTATCGGGTCCGTTCTCCTCAAAGATAGGGGTGTTCGCGACCGCATCTTCGTAAGGACCCGGCGTTCCATAAACGTCGCGCGGGTTGGCGTTCCAGGGGGTGGGTGGGTACGGGTGATAGTTCGCGATCTTGCCGTCCCGTATCACGACATGATGCGATAGCACGCCCCGTACGGCTTCGTGGAACCCGCAGCCAATAGCGTCCTCGGGAACCTTGAAGTCAGTCCAGGTTCTGGTCCTGCCCGCGTGCAATTCTGCCAGAGCTTTCTCCATAAAATGGAGGGCACAACAGGCTGCGTACACCTGGAAGTAGGTCCGGGCGCGGTCGCGTTCGATCGCGTTGCTCCACTTTGGGATCTTCCACTCAAATTCGACTTCCGGCAACGAAGTGGTTTTGGGGAGATACATCTTGACGCTATGTCCCGTAGCCTTGATGTAGCCGATATCTACTAACCCAGCCAGTGCCGTAGCCCAAAGACGGGCGATGGGACCGCCCCCGGTATCGAGAGCCAGATGATCGCCAGTCCGCTTGTCGAACCATCGGGGCGACATGACCCAGGTGTATTTTCCGCCGAAGTCGCGCTTCTGCGGACGTGGAATCGTGGTTTGGTTCCAGGGATGATGCTTGTCGACGGGATGGCCGAGCGGGTCGGTCTTTACGAAGGTTTCCGAGTTCTGCCAGTCGTCGTAATAGGAACTGCCCAGGAGGATGCGGATATTCAGGTTGATATCGACCAGGTCGGTCGTCACCAGCTTGCCGTCCACCACCACGCCCGGGGTAACAAACATCTTGTTGCCCCACCTGGTCATGTTTTTGTAGGTGTAATCGCAATGCTCGGGATCGTTGAAGGAGCCCCAGCATCCGAGCAGGACCCTTCGGCGTCCAACTTCCTCGTAACCGGGTAGGACTTGATAGAAGAAGTCGAACAGGTCGTCATGCAAAGGCAAGACCTTCTTCATAAACTCCACGTATTTCATCAGTCGCACCAGGTAGTCGGTGAACAGCTGAATGGTGGGAACGGTCCCTACACCGCCGGGGTAGAGAGTGGAGGGATGAACATGGCGGCCCTCCATCAGGCAGAACATCTCGCGGGTCATGCGGCTCATCTGCAGGGCTTCCCGGTAGAAGGTCCCGGTGAATGGGTTGAGCGCCGTCATGATGTCGGCAATCGTGCGATAGCCGTGCAAGTTGGCGTGCGGAGCTGAGGTCGATTGCGCCTTGGTCCAAACCTTAGGGTTGGTCTCCTTGACCATCTGTTCGCAAAAATCCACTCCCACCAGGTTGTCCTGAAAAATGTTGTGGTCGAACATGTACTCGGCAGCCTCGCCCAGGTTGACGATCCATTCGGCGAGCGCCGGCGGCTTCACGCCAAAGGCCATATTCTGGGCATAGGTGGCACAGGTCGCATGATTATCGCCACAGATGCCACAGATCCTGCTGGTGATGAAGTGGGCATCCCGGGGGTCCTTGCCCTTCATAAAAATGCTGTATCCACGAAAGATCGAGGAAGTGCTGTGGCATTCGGCGACATGGTGATTATCGAAGTCGATCTTGGTAAATATGCCCAGGCTTCCCACGATCCGGGTAATTGGATCCCAATTCATCTCCACCAAATTGCTTTTCTTGCTGGCCGTCTCTTGTGTTGGCGCAGTAATGGTGCTCATTCGATCGCTCCTCTCAATCTCAATAAGTTCGCTCAATAAGTTCGGGCGTGATAACCGGTGGTGAGTTCGGCGCCAGGATGCCGCCATTTCGGTTCTTTGTCTACCGTCGCCTGAGTTACCGACCGGAGTGCGCGAATGATGCGACCATAGGCGCCTACCGCTCCGCTCGAAATCTTCCCGCCAGGCGGCTCATCCATAAACGGCATGAACTTATCCGGAAATCCCGGCATGGTGCAGCCGATGCAAATGCCGCCGACATTGGGGCAACCCCCAATTCCGGCCATCCATCCACGCTTGGGGACGTTGCAGTTGACCACCGGCCCCCAGCAACCCAGCTTCACAATGCACTTGGGCGAACCGTAGACCTCGGCAAAATCACCTTGCTCGTAGTAGCCGGCGCGATCGCAGCCTTCGTGCACGGTTTTGCCAAACAGCCAGGTCGGGCGCAGCTGGTCGTCCAGAGGAATCATGGGAGCCAGTCCCGCCACCTGATATAGAAGGTAGAGGACAGTCTCCATGAAGTTGTCCGGCTGCACCGGACATCCGGGCACGTTGATGATGGGCAGACCCGCCTTGGACCTCCAATCCCAACCCAGATAATCGGCGAGCCCCATGCAGCCCGTGGGATTTCCTTCCATGGCATGGATGCCGCCGTAGGTGGCGCAAGTGCCGCACCCCACCACGGCGATGGCTTTCGGGGCCAGGCGATCGATCCATTCTGTCGTAGTGATGGGCTGGCCAGTCTCGGGATTCGTACCCAACGCGGCCCAGTAACCTTCTTTCTTGATACTTTCGTTGGGAATAGAGCCTTCCACTACTAAAACAAACGGATCAAGCTGACCCTGCGCCGCCTGGTACCAATACTTCATGAAGTCATCACCGACTTCATAGGCAAGAACGGGATTATGCAAGTGCACCTTCGGCAGGCCCGGAATCGCTCCTAAAAGAACATCCTCGATACTGGGCTGGGTCGCTGCCGTGATTGAAACCGAATCTCCATCACAGCCCAGACCGGCTGTGATCCAGACGATATGCACTTCGGCAACCGGCGATGGCCTTTGCGTCACCCGACCATACGGAACCGTTTCTGGTGCCATAACTGGTTTCTCCTTTCCCAGATCGAATGGTTAAGCACGAGGGCTCACATGAACTGGCGGTACACACTCATACGCCGCACACTCGCCCGCAGGTTGTTGGCTGCGGGCTAGGGCCCGAAATCCGCATGGCTAGCTTCTCGAATGTCGAGGGATCGTAACAAGCGGGAGGGCCACTTTTTCGCCTTGGTGGAATCACTAGAAACGGCATCGGGGATTCCCCGATAGTGCGGCGGGCGTCCATCACGCCTTTTGGCGGGGCCTACCCTGCCAACCTGGACAGGAATGGGAAAGGGGATTCTTTCAGCTGGCTTTTTCGCTCATGTGCCAGGCAAAGGCTCGTTGCATGAGCTCGCGCGCACTGCGAAGCGACAATTTTTCCTTGATGTGAGCCTGGTAGGACTCCACGGTTTTCACGCTTACGTGCAATTCTTCGGCAATCTGCCGGGTACCGTGCCCTTCTCCGATCAGGCGAAAGACTTCCAGTTCGCGGTCGCTCAAATCACCAATGGAGGAGTTTCGCACGGTGCCCGATCCGGTGATGTATTGCTTGAGAATCTGGTTCGAAATCCGCTCGCTCACATAAATCTCGCCATTCAGAATACGGCGCACCGCGATCAGCACCTTTTCCGTGGCTTCCTGCTTCATGATGTAGCCGTTCGCCCCCGCGCGCAGCGCACGTTCGGCATAGATCATCTCGTCGTGCATGGAGAGAATCAGCACCGGCAGCGTGGGATGAGTGTTGCGAATATTTTTTAGCAGATCGATGCCATCCGGGCCATTGAGCGAGATATCCACGATTAGAACATCGGGTCTAGCCGAGGCAAGCACATGCATCGCGCCCATGGTTTCTTCGGCTTCGCCGCAAACCACGAGATCGGATTCGCGATTGATCAACAGCGCCAAGCCCTGGCGCACGATCGGGTGATCGTCGACCACCATGACTCTCTTCTTCAGGCTGGCCGGATTCTGCGCTTTGCTGGTCCCGCTCATACTTGGCTTCTCATTTCGCCGTCGATCGGAAACAGACAGCTCACCATGGTACCCCCGGTCGCTCGCCGCTGCACCTCGAGCGAACCCCCAACCATCCGGGCGCGGTAGTTCATCAGGTGAAGCCCCATTCCCTTGTTGCCCGCGGGAATCTCCCGAATGCCGGTTCCGTCATCGGTGATGGTAAGAACTCCCTGGTGTTGGTCGGCCGCCAGCTGAATATCAATGATGCGGGCGTGCCCGTGTTTGATGGCGTTATTCACGGCCTCGCGGGCAATGTAGTAGAGATGCGTGGCGATGGTATCGTCATGCACCAGGACCGGAGTAAAACACTCGAATCGGCAGCTGACTTTGAACAGGTCCTCTACCTCGGCTGCCCATTGCTGCAAGGCCGACATCAAGCCATGGGCCTCGGACACGACGGGTAGCAGACCACGGGCCAGTTCACGCGTCTTGTGAATGGCCTCGTTCACCAGGCCAACAATCTTGCCTGCATCGAGCGCTTCCGGCAGGCCCTTGTCCATGAGCTTTTGCTCTTGCACCTTGCTCATAAAGGCAATGCCGGTCAAGTGCTGGCCCAGGCCATCGTGCAAATCCTGTCCGATGCGGCGCTGTTCCCGCGCGCTGATGTCCAGAATGGTTTTTTCCAGGCGTTTGCGCTCGGTGATATCGCGAATGGCGCTTGAGACCAGCACGCCCTCCTCGGTCTCGAGCGGGCTAAGGCTGATTTCTACCGGGAATTCGTGGCCGTCCTTGTGCAAGCCATAGAGCTCTGCGCCCGCTCCCATAGGACGTACCCGCGGCTCTGCGAAAAATCCCGTGCGATGTTTGGAGTGTTTGTGTCGGAGACGGGGTGGCACCAAGAGCTCGAGCGGTTGTCCCAGCAACTCTTCGTGCCGGTAACCGAACAAGGTTCCCACTTGGGCATTGACCAGAACAATCCTTCCCTCCCGATTCACCACCACCACAGCGTCGGGAGCCGCTTCGAGCAGCCCGCGGAACTTTACCTCGGCGCGCTTTCTCTCGGTAATATCCATGCCTGACGCAATGATGTAGGCCGGCGCTTCCGTGGCACCCGGGAGGGCCGTGGTCGACCAGGCGATAATTCTTTGCTTGCCTTCGCGGTTTACCCAGCAACTCTCATATTCCTGCGGACACTGGTCCGATCGCGTGTTCTGAAACCAGGCCCGGAAGCGTTCCGCCTCCTCGCGCACCACAAGCAAGTCCCAAAAATGCTTTCCCTGGACCTCCGCGAACGAATATCCCGTCAGCTGCTCGCAGGCGCGGTTGAAGCGAATAATTCGGCCTTCCAGGTCCAGAACGACCACCAACGCGCCGACCGTATCCAGGATCGCCGAAACGACATTGCGCTCCTCTTGCAGCTCTTCTTCGGTGCGCTTCAGGTCGGTAATGTCAAAACCCACGCCGTGAATGAACCATGGCTCACCGTTCTGCTTGCGGATCATCTTGGCTTCACAATGAAACCAGATCACCCTCCCGTCCCGCGCAATCACTCGATAGGCCGACCGCAGCGGATTCCCGGTGAGAAACATTTCCGCCGCCTCGTTGCTCCAGCGCGGCTTGTCTTCGGGATGGAGACGGCTGTACCACCTTACCGGATCTTCCAGCCACTCCTCCTGGGAGAATCCCAGCGCGGCTTCTATCTGTGGGCTGACGTAGGCTTCTCCGATGCCACGATCCAGGTAGGCCATGAAAACAACCGCCGGAATCTGCTCCACCAAGGCGCGATACCTGGCTTCCAGGTTGGGCGATTGTTCTTCCGTCGCGGCGGCCCGGGCCAGGTCCTGCGGTGTCAGCGCAAACAGTCGTGTCCCCGACTCCAGCCGCTGAGAAAATACGCCCGCCAGTTTGTGGAGAACCTCCTCGGCTTGGAGCGCGTCCAATTCCATGTCGGCCTCGGAGAGAGCCGCACTCTTCGATGCAATATCGGGCGGGTAGGGCGAGGGCACGGTCATCGATCCTTTAGCGCACGGCCGGGCTGCCGCCAATTCGGCTCTTTGTTCAACGACGCCTGGGTGAATCGTCGTAATGCGTGAATCGCGCGCCCATAGGTCTGTACTGCCGCCGAGGATAAAAGGGATCCCGGCGGCTGGTTCATAAAGGGCATGAACTTGTCGGGAAAGCCCGGCATGGTGCAGCCGATGCAGATGCCCCCGATATTCGGACAACCGCCAACTCCGCCCATCCAACCTCGCTTGCCGACGTTGCACTGAACCACGGGTCCCCAGCATCCCAGCTTCACAATGCAGAAGGGAGATCCATACTGCTCGCCAAACTGTGCCTGCTCGTAATATCCGCCCCGGTCACAGCCCTCGTGCACCGTGGCGCCAAAAAGCCAGGTGGGCCGCAGCGCCTCATCCAGCGGGATCATCGGTGCCCGCCCCCCCGCCATATAGAGAAGATAGAGGAGCGTTTCCATGAAATTGTCGGGTTGCACCGGACAGCCCGGCACGCACACGATGGGAATATCAGCCTTGGACCGCCATTGCCAACCCAGATAGTCCGGCAGCCCCATCGAACCGGTGGGATTTCCCTCCATCGCATGGATCCCCCCATAGGTTGCGCACGTGCCCGCCGCTATTACCGCCCACGCCCTGGGCGCGAGCCGGTCGATCCATTCGCAGGTGGTAATCGGCTGCCCGGTCTTCGCATCGGTGCCGAACGACGCCCAGTAGCCCGCCTCCTTATTGTGTTCATTAGGAATCGACCCCTCTATGACGAGGATGAAAGGTCTCTCGGATTTCTCCTCCGCAGCCCTATGAAATACAGCCATGAACTCATCGCCGTTTTCCTTGGCAAGGAAGGGGTTGTACAACGTAACTTTCGGAATCCACGGCATGCTTCCAAGAAGAATATCTTCGAGACTGGGCTGAGTGGCTGCGGTCATCGCGATGGTGTCCCCATCGCAGCCCAGTCCCGCCGTTATCCAGAGAACATCGAGTTCAGGGATGGCACTCTGAGTTGGACGAGGAGCTGGGGCGTCTGCCATTTCGTTGTCTCCCCAAAAGGGCCAGCGGAGAGAATTCTTGACGACTGTACCGGCCAGGCACTCGGGCGGCCTTTACCCGGAAAGCTCCGCCTATTCTAGCGGATTCCCCTTCCGGCGGAGATTGGATGGGCCGGCCTAGGGGTGGGAAGGGCTGGAGAGGGGTCGGCATGCGACGGGTCTGCCGGTTCCATTTTCTCGAGATTCTTAGGCCTCCCTTTGCCCGCGAAACACATCGAATCGTTGAATCGTTGGGCAAAGGATGGAGTAATCCTGAAAAGAACCATGGCAAGGCTGGCCAACCTAGCAGGAGTCGCAACTCTGATGTTCGTGGGATACGCGGTGCTCACCTCACTGTCCGACCTCAAGCGCTATATCCGGACTAGTACGATGTGAAACCAGGCCGGCTCAGGGGTCGGTTATCGCAGTCCGCAGGAGCATTCAATTCGGAGCGCTCGAAGCCAGTTTTTCGAAAGCCGACGCCCGCGATCTCGACTCCGGAGAGCCTACACCAGAAACACCACGCACCATCTTCGACGTCTTAGGGACAATTCAAAAGCTCCCGAAGCCGCTTGGGACCGGCTGCGATGCGGCGAATCTCAGCGCCGCATGCACGGGAACCCCAGTGAAAGAATGGCGGGGAGCCGTGGTTCGGCCTTTCCTCAACCGCCGTCTCATTGCGGGAGTCAATTCACCGGCCAGACCACGGAAAACTTCTATCCCTCGATCATCCAGGAAGTCGTCGGAGTTCGGATCCCTTGCTACGCGAGTATCAGTCTCACCTATCGCTTCGGGCGGGTTGGCGCTTCGTGATGTGCTATGGCTTCGGGCTTTGCGCCACTTGTAATTCCCGTGCCTGGCTTACCAGCTTCTTGAGCTTGCCTTCAATCGATGCGTCCCCGATATGCTGGTCCTGCAATACTCCATCGGCGTCAATGGTGAAAGTCTGCGGGATGGCGTGAACTCCGAACAAGGTCGCCATGGGCCCCTTGAAACCACCGTCGCCACCGTACTGCGCCCAGGTCATCTCGTTTTTCACTACGAAGTCCTTCCATTTCTGCTCGTCATCGTCGAGGTTCACGCTCAGCACCAGCAAGGGCTGGCCCTGGAACTTCTTGGTTATTTCCCGAATATGAGGCAGAGCTTCCCGGCAAGGCTCGCACCAAGTAGCCCAAAAGTCGAGGAGCACGACTTTTCCCTTCAGCTCATCCATCGAAATGCGCTGACCATCCATTGTGGTGATCGAAAAGCCTGGCGCCATCCTGGCCCGCGCCAGCTCGGGTTCGCTGAGGTATCGCAGGGCTCGCTGTCGCATAGGATCATCGGCCGGTATCATCTTAACCACCTGCTCAAAGCGCGCTTTGGCGGCATCGTCCTGCTTGAGTAGCGCCAGGACCCTTCCATCGACGAACAGGGCGTCCGGGAAATTGGCAATCGCCGCCAGCGCCGCGGTCATCTCCTGGTGGGCTCGCTCGAATGGCTCATCCTTGTGCCTAGTAAGCCCCTCTTTCATGCATATGACACCTAACTGATAGTGGGCCATTGCCGTGTCTTTCGTGCCCTGCGCCTCGGCCACCATCTCTTCCCCGGCAGTTTCAGCCGCTTTCCAATCCCCGAGTTGGACGCCGTACTCGATCATTTTTTTCTGGCAGGCCAGGCACTTCCTGTCGTCCTGCTTGTCGGCTTTCTTAAAGTCGTCAAGTGCCGCCGCGGTCATGCGATGTTCGAGGTCCTGAACGGCTTGCTGATATGTCTTTCGGGCTTTTTCATTGGTCGGACCTCCCGGGTCATTTTGTGCGAGCGAGAAGATCCGAACTCCTGCCAGAAGCAGCAGCATTCCGCAATGCCGCATACCAACCTCCTGCCGGTGAGGTTCGCTCAAACTCTTATAGGAACTCGGCCACGACCTAGATGACAAACCGAAATGGCTGGGGGACGCCAGATTCCAACGCATATTTGGGGAAAAATGGCGAAACACCGCGATTTACGCCATCTAGTCGGAACTACGCGAAACATTATGGGGTCCGCAGCGATTGCGAGAGGCTTATCAGATTTTGCGGAACCACTTCAATCAGGCCCCGGCGCGGGCTATCAATGTCCGCGATGAGAAGGAACGAGGTGGATACCGCCAGGGGCAAAATCAGAAACAGGACGATGCCCTTCCGACGGGCGCCATAGCCGATTAATAGGTCACAGAAGACTGCGATCGCGAACAAAAGGCCCCATGCTGCAATGGGCAGCCGGTTCCACCAAGCGGCCTGCGTGTATCCCTGCGAATTCAACACATCATTCATTCCCGATACTGCGAGCGCGACCGTGGGCGTGGGTTGCTTCGCAGCGACCGCTTGCACCTGCGACCAGAGCTCGGTCTCGAGTTTCGTGGTTCGTGCGTCAATCTCGGCAAGTTGCTGCGCATTGCGAGTCTCATAGAACAGAACACGCTGATCGAGATAGTTCCTCAACAGTTCATGCACCTTGGCTGCGTCGGCGGCGGGAAGCAGATCGGCCCGGAAATACTCCGTGCCGATGGCGTTAGCTTCTTCCTCTTCGTAATTCTTGCGTAGATCGTAGCGGGTGATGACCATGGAAAAACTGAAGCCAATAATCAGACCAAGCAGCGTCAGGGTTGCGGCGAGGACACGGTCAAAATCCTGCTGCTCGTCTGCGCTCAAGGGCCGCAGCCTTCTGTGGATGGCATCGCCGATCTCCGCTGAAAGCCACAGCGTGACGAGAGAGAACAGGAAAACAAGAGGTGGGAAATCCACGATATGGGTCATGCGGATTAACCAGACCATCCTTTCCGGCGAACCGGCTTCCTTCTTTACTTCGAGAACGCGATGATACACCAGGGACGCAAGCCAATAGGCTGGCGACTTCGCGACTCAATTATTTGGAAGCCGATATTTGGAAGCCGATTCTTGCCCGATCCCCAACAATACGGAACTCACGTCTAGTGTGGCCAACAGGTGGAGACTCCGAAGTTCAACCTCGATCCAACCAGCGCGCGAGCAACCTCTAAATTACGGGCTTTGAATCGTTACACTAGTTCGAGTCTGCGGTATGATTTCCTCGACATCTTCAAATTTAGCTCTGTTCTCGGAATCCATATGATTCAGCAGTGCGCCCGTCTGAAATTTGTAACCGCCCTATCGGCGCTAGTACTTCTCGGTTTCTGCCCGGTTGCCGCCCAGCAGCCAAGCGGGTCAGATCGGGTGGCAGCGGACACGGCGCTCAAGACGATTCGTCCAGAAATGATTCGCGCCCACATCCGCTTTTTGTCCGACAGCCTGCTCCAAGGCCGCGCGCCCGGCACGTCCGGCTACGAAGTTGCCGCGCGGTACGTAGCTACGCAACTCGAGGGCATGGGCCTCGATCCAGGAGTGTCCGGAGGCTGGTATCAGCCAGTGCCGTTCGAGAAGGCGGTTACCGACGAGGCCGCCAGCTCCCTGACCCTCACACTCAACGGAAAAGAACAGAAGTTGGTGGACGCGAAAGACTACATTCTCAACACCCACTTTGCCAGTCCGGCAGGGCAGAACGGCAGCCGAGCCGAAAGTGAAGTGCAGGCACCGCTCGTGTTCGTCGGCTTTGGCGTCACCGCTCCCGATCGGAAGTACGACGACTACGCCGCCGTGGACGTGAAGGGCAAGATCGTCGTCAGGATCTACGGAGCGCCCTCGTCTTTTCCCTCCACGGAGCGCGCTCATTACTCAAGCGAAGTCGTGAAGGCGAAGCTCGCCCTGGCCCACGGGGCCGTGGGCACGGTGGATATCGCACTGCCGGAAGACTGGAACCGTTATTCCTGGGACTGGTGGGTCCCGCAAGTCCAGATGGGAGAGATGCGCTGGCTCGACAAGGCCGGTGTTCCTCACGACGTTTTCCCCGGTCTGCGGGGCAGCGCTATGCTCAGTGAGGAGGGAGCCAAGAAACTGTTTGCCGGCGCACCCCAGACCCTGGACCAGGTTTTTGCTGCGGCCCGGGTCAGTAAGCCACAGGCGTTTGCCCTGCCTGGGAGCGCGTACATTCGAACCGTGGCAGTCGCAACCATGATCCAGAGTTCGAATATCATCGCGGTACTGGAAGGCTCCGATCCCGCGCTGCGCGGCCAGTACGTCGTCTATACCGCGCACGTGGATCATTTGGGGATTTGCCCCGCCGTCAACGGCGACAACGTTTGTCACGGAGCCCTCGATAACGCCTCCGGCACGGCAACGCTGCTCGAAATCGCTCGCGCCTATGCCGGCTTGCCGAAGCCGCCGCGCCGCTCCGTGCTGTTCGCATTCGTGACGGGAGAGGAACTGGGGCTGCTCGGGTCGGATTATTTGGCGCATTTTCCAACCGTCCCGCTGAACTCCATCGTGGCCAACGTCAATATCGACGGTGCTCCGGGCGAATATTATCCGATGAAGGATGTGGTTGCGCTCGGGGCCGAGCATTCGACGCTGGGTAACGAGGTCATCGCCGCGGGCAAAGTGCTGGGTTACGACCTAGTTGCGGATCCTATGCCCGAGGAAAACAGTTTTATCCGCAGCGATCAATATTCCTTCGTTCTCGAGGGCGTTCCAGCCCTGTCTGTCGAGGATGGCGTGCACTCGACCGATCCCACGATCGACGGCCTTGAGGTGCAAAAGAAGTGGCTGCTCACGCGCTATCACACTCCGCTCGACAACATGGACCAGCCCATGGACTTTCGCTCGATGGCCAAGGCAGCGGTATTGAATTTCTTAATCGGATACCAGGTCGCCCAGCGCGACCAACCGCCCACATGGAATAAAGGGGATTTCTTCGGAACAATGTTTGGGCCGAGGCATGCGGGTACCGTCGGAGAAGAGTAGCAGCGGTTAGGGGTTCACATCAGGCATTGTACTCGGCTCGAGCGTTGGAGTCGCGCGCTCGGACATCGTGCTTTTCCTCAATGCGAGCATCAAGATTGCCGATGTGACAAAGGAGAGACAGAGAAAAACCACACCGCCACGAAAGCTCCTTGTGCGATGGCTGATCGCCCCTATCGCGTAGGACCCAACGAAGCCGCCGAGATTCCCAATGGAATTAATCAGAGCGATACCGGCAGCTGCCGAGTATCCCGCCAAAAACTCATTGGGTAACGACCAAAACGGACCCCAGACCGAGCCTGCCCCCGACACTGCCGCACACCAAAGCAGAACGGACGCGAGAGTCGAACCTGACATATTCATAGCCAACACGGCCAAACAGATGGCTGCGACGAGTAGAGGAATGGCAGCATGATAGCGACGTTCGAGGGTGCGATCCGAATGCCGAGCGACGCCGATCATAACCATCAACGCCACGAAGTACGAAATCATCACCAGGATGCCGACCGTGGTGTTCGAATATTGGCTGGAGAAAACTTTCATGATTTGGGGCATCCATAAAGACATGCCGTTCCAGGAGATCATGGCCATAAAATAGATGACCGTCAGACACCAGCCCTTGGCGAAAAGGACGGATACCCTTTCGCGCAAGCGAAAAAGATGCTCCTCGCAAACCCCACCAGCTTCCTCGCCCAGAAGATTCTGGTCCATCAGGAGCGAGCCTACAAGGACCGCGCTAAAGACCTTCTGTATATTCACGACACGATTGAAGTGTTTTCGGAGCACCTTGACGATCTGCAGAAGATCTATGTGACAGATCTTCAGCCCAGATTGCATCACCATCGAATGGCGGATTTGCGAAATGCCGCGCAACAGTTATTTGGTAAGGTGACCGACACGATCCGCTAGGCAGCACTCATGGCAGCAGGGCGACGGCTCAACCCAGAAACTCTGTCAGAAACCGGCGCCCCAGGATTAGAGGTAATTTTTCGAAACGAGATAGAGGTTAAGACTCCCACCCTCTCATACACAGGTTTATGAGCGATTTCTATGAAACAGCAGGGTCGAGTTTCGCGGGCAAGTCCTTCCCCTCGTATCTTCTTGACTTCGAGCGCAGAGCGGAGGGAGAATGCAAACGCTCGTGGTCGAACCGCTTTCCCCGGTTTCGTGTACGCTCGGGTTTGTGCTGGCAAATTGTACAGATAAGGTCTCCAGAACTTGGGCGCCGGGAGGATGTCTGGCCCAGCGCGCATCCGGGAAGGCCAGGATAGCGGGTTCGAGCAGAGGATTCATCTCATGGGGCCCAACTTTGCCGGTCTTCGGCGCCTTCTGAGTAAGCGCCCCGGTCGTCAGCGTCGACTCGCCATGGAGAACCACCGTGGCGTAGTTCGGGGCTTTGCCGACATTCCCGCGCGTCGCCTCATTGATCCGGGAAAGCTCGAATCCGGACTGTGATCTCCGATACCTAGGGCTCGAAGTCCTGCGGTTCCCCGCAGACTCCCGAATCGTCTCACAGCGATGTCTTGCGGCGCAGCAAAGGAGGCACGATTCAATGAAACGTTCAATTCTGATGATGTTCTCCACCTTTTTGCTCCTTGCACCGATCTCTCAGGCTCAGGAGGCCACCGCCAGAATCGCGGGAACCGTTTCCGACCCCAGTGGGGCCGTGATTCCCGGGGTCCAGGTGACGGTCACCAATACGGCCACGCAGGTGAGCCGCAAGATCACAACGGATCATGACGGCTACTATCAAGTTCTCGCGCTACCCATCGGTGACTACACGGTGACAGCGGAGCGCGACGGATTCCGAACTATGGTCATCGGCCACAATCGGCTAGAGATTAATCAGGCTCTGCGGGTCGATATTCGGTTGCAAGTGGGTGCAACCAATCAAACCGTTGAAGTCGGGGCGGAAACGACGCCCGTGGAAACGGTCAACCCAACCGTGGGTGGGTCCCTGACCGGCCGCGTACTCACCGACATGCCGCTCAATGGCCGCGACACGCTCGATCTCGCGTTGCTTCAGCCCGGCGTCACGGAAAGCAACGACGACAACGGTGGCGCTGGCAACTATAGCATCGCCGGCGGACGAACCGATTCCGTTACCTTTTTACTCGATGGCGGCATGGACAACGATCTCATCGACAACAGCAACCTTCTTGATCCCAATCCCGATGCCATCGCCGAATTTCGTCTGCTCACTAGCGACTACACCGCCGAGTATGGCCGTAATGCTGGAGGCATTATCAGTGTCGTGACCAAATCCGGCACCAACCAATTCCACGGCGGTCTGTTTGAATACTTCCGTAATAGCGTGCTCGATGCCAATGACTTCTTTAACATTCAGCAAGGCTTCCCGCGCCTGGACCTCAAACGTAATCAGTACGGAGCCACTTTGGGTGGTCCCATCGTTAAGGACAAGATATTCTTTTTCCTTGCTTATCAAGGGCAGCGGCAAGTTCAGGGATTGCCGGATCTGGACAGCCCGGTTTTCTCTCCGCTCGAGGTGCAGGGCAACTTCTCCCAATCGGGCGCGGGAGGGAGGCCCGATCCCGATGTCGCCGCGTTTCTCGAAGCCAATCCCTTCTTTCAGCCCAACCCCGCCTTGGCCGCGCAAGCGATTATTGACCCGAGCAAGTTTAATAGCGTTTCCCAAGCCTATCTCAAGGAGGGCTTAATCCCCAGCGCTCCTGGCGGCCTGCTTTCGACAACGATAAGCTCGGCGACCGACCTCGACGAACTCACCTCCAAATTCGACTTCAACCTGAGCGCTCGAGACAAGATATCCGTCACTTTTGGGGTGAACCGCTACGTTACGCCGGACTACCCCTACTCTTGGGCCACGGTTCCGGGGTTTCCCAGCCGCACCGCGGCCAACTATTACTTCACCAACATCGAATACACTCGAGTCTTTTCGCCAACCCTGCTCAATGAGTTCCATTTCGTAACCCATCGCAGCAATTATCTGCAGGACTCTCCCACCCAGCCGTTGCCCACGCCTGCGTCGCTAGGCATCGACATTACGCCGGATGAGCCGACCGGCCCAACGGATCTGTACTTCGACACCGGTCTTTACGTCGGACCCAGCGAAAACGGCCCCACACGCTATGTCGAAAACACCTTTTCCTGGACAGACGCGGTCACCTGGACGCGCGGGCGGCACAATTGGAAGTTCGGCGGCGGCTTCACGCCCTATCAAGAAAACCTGGTTTATGGCTACATCCTTAACGGCGAATTCGACTATTACTTCGGCGGCGCTGGGTCGGGAAATCCCTACGCTGACTTTCTCCTCGGCGCTAACTCTGCCTATTACCAGGGGGCCAAAGCGCCCTCCAACATTCGAACGAAGAATGTCTATGCCTTTGCGCAAGACGAATTGCACGCCCGCAAAAACCTGACGCTCACGCTCGGCCTTCGCTATGAATACAGCACTCCTAAGACCGACACGGAAGGCCGCACGTTCTCGATCATCCCGGGTGATCAGTCCCGGCGTTTTGTGAATTCTCCGAGGGGATTGGTTTACCCCGGCGATCCCGGCGCCCCTACGGGTGTCAACTTTCCCGACACAACCAATTTTGCGCCCCGCATCGGTTTTGCCTGGGATCCCACGGGTAGCGGCAAAACCAGCCTGCGCGGCGGTTTTGGCATGTTCTACGACATCCTGAAAGGCGAAGACAACCTGCAGTTCAATGGCCAAGCGCCCTTCGTCGGCACTGCCGGACTTTACTACAACTCGGTCGGTCCCGGTTCAGGGGCTGTCAACTACATGAATCAACCCTTCGTGGCTGCGGGCGTCCCGAATCCGTTCCCCTCGAAGCCGCCAACCCAGGACGTGTCTTTCGTGCCTTTTGTACCGATCGACAGCAGTGGCTTTGTATACTTTGTGGATCCGCACTTGCGCACCCCGTACGTATACCAGTACAACCTGAGTGTGCAACGCAATTTGATCGCCGACTCGGTGCTAGAGGTAAACTACCTCGGCACCTCGTCGCACGGCCTGACCTCGCTCAAAGACATCAATCCCATGATCCTTGGAACCACGACGCGGGTGCTTGATCAGTTATCCGGCACGAGCACTTGCGGGACCACCGTCGGCATCCAGTGCTTCGGCCAGCTTCCCGAATTCCAGAATGTCGCCAATGCCAACTACAACGCACTGGAGGCTAGTCTCACTCGACGGCCGAAAACTTCCAAACTAGGCTCGTACTACTACACCTTGGCCTATACGTATGGGCATAACCTGGACAATGCTTCCGGTTTTCGGCAGCGGAACTCGATCGTCCCAGCCTACGATCCCCGCCTTTACTATGCCTCCAGTGACTCGGATGTCCGCAATCGCATCACTTTCAGCGGCGGATGGGATCTGCCCTTCGATCGCGCCTGGGGTAACGGGCCTAAGCGCCTGACCCAAGGCTGGAGCCTGTATCCGATCTTTACCTGGCGTACCGGATTTCCGATTGATGTCAGCGCGTCCTTGCCGTATCTTTACGATCCTGCCAACCCGGGAACTTCCGGAGCTGGCGATCCTTATTTGACCAACGCAGCTGTCGTCGGTCCGATCCAGGTCTTTAATCCGGGCCGCCAGCGGACGATCAACGAAATTACCTATAATGTCGGACCAAACGGCGGTTGCCAAATCACCACCACGCAGGTGACCGGGAACTTCTATTTCAATCCCAACAGCTTCTCCAATGTTCCTCTGGAAAACAATAACTACTACGCTGAATTTAATCCGTGTTTTCCTGCGGTTCATCCCGTAACCAATCCCGCGGACCGCACGTACGGGCTGCATCGCAATTACTTGCGCGGGCCGGGTTTGACGAATCTCGATCTGGCTTTGGCCAAGACTACCGCCATCACCGAACGCGTCAGTCTGCAACTTCGTCTGGAGTATTTCAACGCGCTGAATCACCCCGAGTTCGCTCAGCCAACTTATTCCGATAACGCTACCAACATCAACAGCCCGCTCTTCGGACAGATCACCACGACGGGCACGTTCCGAGGCCCGGCCCCACGGATTGGGCAAATCGCGGCCAGGTTGACGTTTTAAGGAGAACGGTTTCGATCTCCCCATGTCACGCTCATCTCGCCGTACTCTGAGTCTTCGCAAGAAGCGCCTCAGGCATATGCCAGACGATGTTTGGGAGCAAACCGATCTCGAGAGCCTCGTGCTTTCTGAAAACGGGCTTAGCGAGGTGCCGGAGAGGATTGGCGGCTTCGAACGACTGCGCACCCTCGATCTCGGTCACAATCGACTCACCCGAGTACCGGAATCTTTAGGCGACCTCAACAAACTCACTGATTTTCTGTACCTTCATGACAACCGATTGACATCCCTGCCCTCGTCGCTCGGCCGGCTCACAAAGTTGCGCTACTTAAACATCAGCCAGAACCAATTCACCACGTTGCCGGACGCAGTTTCTAATATGCAGAACCTAGTTGAGCTTCGAGTTTGTGACAATCAGCTACGGTCCCTGCCCGATTGGATCGGACGGTTATCACGGTTGCGAGAGTTGCACCTCAGAAATAATCGGCTTACCTCTATCCCCGAGTCCGTCGGTCGACTACGAGAGTTGCGCCAGATCGATCTCCGAGGCAACCCGGTAGAAGCCCTTCCCGCGAGCCTTGCTCGACTACCGCGACTAGAAAAGCTCGATCTGCGGTGGGTGGACACCTTGCGCTCGCCTGATTGGATTCTCGATCTCGAAGGACGGGGCTGCTTAGTCTATCGCTGATTTCCGGGAGCTCTGATTGGTTACGAGGAGAGCATCGCCAGGGAATGCACTCCAGGTCTCGCTACGAGGGCAGTGGAGGAATCGACCTTATTCGTAATGCAGGGCCAGCAGGGGATCGATCCGCGATGCACGGTAAGCCGGCACGTAACAGGAAACGAGTGTTGCCACCAGGAGCATCCCCGGCACGAGCGCAAAGGTTAGCAGGTTGGGAGTCGCCAGTCCGATCAGTCCGGCGGCCAGCAGGCGCACTCCCGCTGCGGTCACCAAGCCCCCGATCACGATTCCTGCCAACGACAACGCTAACCCCTGCTTAAGTACCATGACTAGCACGTCCACCCGACGCGCGCCAATGGCCATGCGCACGCCGATCTCCCGCGTACGCCGTGCCACCGAGTAGGCGACCAGCCCGTACAGTCCTATCAGAGCCAGAGTGAGCCCCATGATGCCCATAGCGGCCACGATCTCCATAATAAAGAGCGGCGTCGATACGGCGCGCGTGTGGTAGAAGCTCGACATCGTACGCATGTTGAACACGGGCTGGTTCGCATCGAGCGTGTGCACCAACTCGCGCACGGGCCCGGCCAGCACAGCCGGGTCGGCGGAAGTTTCGGTCAGTAAGACCATGCGTGTCTGCTGGTCCTGCGCGAACGGCAGGTACAGGAAGGGCATCGGGTTTTCAGAGATAAAGATGTACTTGCCGGTCTTGGCTACACCTACCACCATGCGCCATTTATCCTTGTCCTCGGCCAAGCGAAGGCGTTTGCCGATGGGATCCTGGTTCGGCCAATAGGTCTTCGCGAACTGCTCGTTAACCATTACGACCAGTGGAGCACCTTCTTTGTCGTTAGCGTTGAACGTGCGTCCATTGACTAGCGGCGTATTCATCACCGAGAAGTAGTTCTCGTCCACCACGCTGCCCATCAGCGCTACGCTTTCCTGCCCCTTGGGTAGTTGATACCCCTCGGGGACCACGTCAAAATTAGCCTGGCCCGGCGCGAAGGGCACGACCTGAGTGAGGGACACGTTGCGCACGCTGGGCAACGCTCGAGCTTGGTCTACCAGGTTGCGGTAGAAGTCGTGAGTTTCGGCCGGCGCGTAGCGCACCATCGAAGTATCAAACTCGGTCATCAGCAGATGGTCAGTACGAAAACCCGGGCTGGATAGTAACGTCTTTCGAAAGCCGTCGAGAAGCATTCCAGTCGCGATCAGCAACACCAGTGAAAGCGCAACCTGCCCGACCACAAGCAGATCCCGGCCCCAGGTGCGGTGCCGCACCGCCACGCTGCTTTGGGCACTTTTCAGCGCCGGGACGAGTTCTACTTTGAAACTCTTCAACGCCGGCAGCAGCCCACACAACAGAGCGCTTACCAACGCACATGCCAAGCTGAACATCAATACCCGCGCATCGAGCACGGGGTGGATCACGACCGGCAAGTCAGTCGGTATCTCAAGAGTCTGCAAGAAGCGAATACCGCCGTAGGCAAAAACCAGCCCCAGCGTGCAGCCCGCTAGCGCTAGCAGCAGGCTTTCAACTAGAAGCTGCCGCAGCAAGCGGAGGCCGCTGATGCCTAGGGCCAGGCGTATTGCGATCTCACGCGTCCGCGCCCGCGCTTGCCCAAGCAGGAGGTTTGCTACGTTCGCGCAGGCGATGATCAGCACCACTCCGACCAGCGCCATCAGCATGCCAACCAGCTGGGCATCGATCGTGTCCTGAACGTATCGATCCTCGAGCTCCGTGCGCACCGCGACGATGCGATTCCGGTCTGTGTCGGGATACTGCTGCTCGAGCGCCTTCCAGATCGTCGCCAGTTCGGCCTGTGCCTGTGCGCGGGCCACACCATGCTTTAGCCGCCCCTTGACTTGAAAACTGTGGTCGCCGCGCTTCTCCAGGAGATTTTCAGTGGCGCCGTTCAGCCGCTCGAACATCATGATCGGGACATAAAACGACGGCCGAAGATACTGATCCACACCGGTAAAGCTGGCCGGTGCCACGCCGATAACGGTGAACTCGATTCCGTTGATCCGGAGCGAGCGTCCGACGAAGGACCGATCGGCGCCCAGCGCGGTCCGCCAGAACTCTTCCGACAACACCACCACTGCGTCACGCCCAGCTACTTGCCCTTCTTGGGGCAGAAAAGCGCGGCCCAGCGCCGGCTGCACGCCGAGCACAGAGAAGAAGTTGTCAGTCACCGCCACGCCGGCACGCATCTCGGGAACGTCCTTCGTCGAACGAGCCACGCTGAACGTGGAGATGGCAAGCGCGGTCAGACCCTCGAAGGAGCGGGATTTGTCGCGGAAATCGCGGTAGTCGGGAAACGAAACCATCGTGCCGCCCTGCGGCGAGTCGGTGGCAACCACCACCACCTCGCCGGGATTATGAATGGGCAGCGGGCGGAGGAAGAGAGCATCGGCCATACTGAACATCGCGCTGTTCGCGCCGATACCCAACCCCAGCGACAAGGCGGAAATCAGAGTCAAGGCCCGATTCCGTGCCAATAACCGCGAAGCGTGACGAATCTCTTGGAGGAGCATAACCGAAGGTACGCAGTGAGTACGCGATTGGTTGCGCAATTCTAGCACGCGTTCTCGCCTCGGGAGCAGGCCACACGCATCCCACAACCAACATGGCATTCATGTCTTGTTATTACGGGACGCGGGGTTAGACCGTCTTGCTGAATCGAGGAAACATAGCCACTGCGAGGTTGCTAGTCCTTACAGGGTGGAGAAACCCTCGCGCTGCAATTCCAAGAGGACTCGTATTCCCCGGTAAAAACTCTCCTTGCGGTAGGCGATCTCCCAACGCTCTAAGACCGAGCGTAGGTCCTTCTGCGCGTTCCGAATCGCCACCCGCGCTCTTGGTCGATTCGTCTGAAGACGCTCCAGTGAACGTAAGCCCTTGGCAATTTCCGGCTCGATGCGCTTCCGCGAGCTTCTAGCATTTTTTATCCAGCGAGGCGGAATATTCGCCCGGAACTTCTGGTAACCACGAACCACGGAACCGCCGCTCGC
>DATJVZ010000044.1:0-4353 GCA_035501575.1 Terriglobales bacterium
GGCCTCATTCAGCGCGGAATCGGAACTGACCAGGTCGCGTAGCATCTCCCAGGCTGCCACATTCAGGGCACCATCGGGCGCGGGCCCCATCGCCAGCGATACGCAGCACTGCGGACAGAAGCAGATTCGCTGGGATGCCGATTTCTGCCGCGGGCGAATGCCCACGGTTTGGGCAAACATGTAGACGGCTACGGATTTGTTTCCCGGCTCGATTTCCCGGCCACAACGAAGACAACAGAGGTGTTCCACGCGCATTCTCTCAGCTGCTCATGATCACGAATACCCGCTCGGCCCCGGCGGGCACAAGTACGCAGGAAGATTCCCGCAGACCGCCGAACCACACTGGGTTCTAGCCAGAAGCTTTGCCGACGTGCACTCTGTTTATCATGGCGGCCACAGCCAAGAACCTCGTTGACGTCCGCATTCTCAACGTCCGCTCTCTGGCAACACGGCGGGGAACGAAAGTTGTTCGTATCTCCCATCTTCGCCGTCTGAAGGAATGCGAGAAGGTCGCGGCTGTGTGCTACCGTATGCGCGCCGAAGGCATTCAGTTTCTCCTGGTGCAGACCCGGCGCGGGCGCTGGACCTTCCCCAAGGGACACGTTGAGCCGGGTCTGACCCACGCCCAAGCGGCAGCTCTCGAAGCCTTTGAGGAGGCCGGCGTGCATGGCCGCATGGAAGATGCGCCGTTTGCCCGCTACGTGGACTTCAAACATCGCCACTCTTCGGTTGCATCCATCAGGGTTAGCGCCCACTTATGCGAGGTCTCGCGGCTGGAATCGCCGCCGGAGCCCGGCCGCAACCGCACCTGGTTCACCCCAGAGAGCGCCAAACAACGCTTGCGGGAGAGACGGAAATCCGACCGTAGCGTCCACTTGGTACGCGTCGTCGACCGCGCCGTGGCCCACATTCTCCGTCGTCCGCGATTTTACGAAGGCGGGCAACTGAAATTGCCGAAGGTGACGTTCATCGAGGCAACTCCGAGCGGCACTGCCCGCGAGATCTCTTCCAACTCGAAAGCGCCGCCGGATCTGATCCGCTCTCGGCTCCTACCCGGCCGATAGAAGCTGTCTCATCCCTGCCACTGAACGGCTGCTCCGTCGTGGCAAGACTTGTGTCTGGTGTTGGCGCGCCGCTTTAGTTTCTCCGCTGTCGTTCACATCAGGGGTATAATTTCAGGCAATGAGGAGGCTATATGTGGGTCATCCGCATTCTGTTCCTCCTGTTGCTGGTATCGCTATCGATGTCAGCGCAGTCCTCGCCCGATAAGAGTTCGCTTTCGCCTCAATTTGAGATACGCGTCCTGACGGCACCGCCGGAGTTTCACGCAAATTCTGTCTCAGCGCCGTCGCAGAATGGTCAGCAACAAATTGGCACCGTCCCCCTGCAAAAAGCGCTTCTTGAACCTTCTCCTTCCGACGAATACCAGATCCCAGGAAAACCGTTTCGGCCGGAGGCAACATCGGTCTGTTTTTACATCCGAACCTATCGCGTGCAGCGCGACCAGGCACAACCCGACATAACCACACCCGCCGGCTACTCCGAATGTCAACCCGACACCGGGTTGGAGCTCAAAAGCGTGGTGGATTCGCCGCGACTGATTTTCCCGTAATCAGCTTGATTTCGCTGTTCGGTTCGTCAGTTCTTCCTGCCGCGGGTCAGCAGATAGTCCTGTCGTACAACGTTATCTTCGGTGTACTCCGCGACGATCGAATCAAACTCCTGCCGGAAGGTCGTAAGCCGATCCGGATCCTTGGCTCCCAACACTTCGACCAGTTTGATCAACGGACCAGCGCTCCGTTCGATTGCCGCCCGAAAATGTTGGGGACTGAGGGCCGGAATCAGCATGCGCCCGCGATCGAAAGCCACCTCCTCGACCGCGTTCCCGAACCGCTCCCGGATGACGCTGGGCTCGCCCCAAAGCAAGGGTGAAGCAAAGCCTTGTGGCGCAGGCAGGTAGCGGGGCCCCAGGGCCATGGTCCGACCAACAAGCAGTTCCGGAGGCCAAGTTGAAAATGCTATCGTTCCGCCGCGCTTGAGGGTGCGCAGCATTTCACCGAGAGCCACCTCAGGCCTGGGCGCAAACATGTGGGCGAACTGACTGAGCACGATATCGAACTGCTCGTCACCAAAGGGCAGTTCCTCCACGTCGGCTTCGTGCCACTCGACTTCGACTTGCGCGATCACGGCATTCTCGCGAGCACGGTTCAGCAGTTGAGGCGTCAAATCGACTCCCGTCACCCGCGCCCCCCGGCGGGCAGCCGTGATGGCTACGACGCCTGTTCCGCAACCGACGTCGAGCACCCGCGCTCCCGACTCAACACCAGCATGTCCGACGAGGCGCGCCGCCGCCGCTGTAGTAAGCACTTCGAGCGGCGCAAAATGTGCCCAACCTTCCTTCTGGGTTTGCTTGAATTCTGCTATCGCATCCGCCATACGCCCCCCTGTTTCATCCGATGATTGCGAGATGCCGGATTCCTCCCGTCAGATTCAGAACTGCCGGTCGTCCGCCGAGACGCTATCTTCCTTTTATTTTCTTGGCTCCAGGATCTCGCTCAGATAATCCTGGGTTCCAGGAATTCGATCCAGATGCGGGTAACGCACGCCTCCACCATATTCAACCTCGTGGGTTTCGAGCGAATCGAAGTTGCGAACCACCACGGATATTTTGCCGTTTCGGGGATGTGCGATCGATTCCTTCAGCACCTCGTCGGAGTAAACCTGGCCATCCACCGCGATTATTTTCATCTTCGGGCCGAGGCCTGCCTGGTAGGCGGGTGTTCCGGATAGGACATCGTAGATCGTGCCGTCTTTCTTCATCGACATACCGATGGAATACAAGCCGCTATAAGTCAGGGGTAGAAACTCGGAATTGAAAGGTTCGTTGTTGGGGATGCCGTTGTACACCAGACGCCAGCCCGCAGCCTCGAGGCCTTCGGTCGGCGGTTTGTCATTGACTCGGTATATTCGCGTTTCGAAAAATGTATGCCAGTCGTACGGGCAAATCGAGGAAAGTGCGGCCTCAAGGTCCTCTCGCGTGTAAGGAACGACAATCGGCTCGGTGTCGCGCTGGCCGAAAAAGCTGCGCAAAAAATCGTCGAGCGTACGCTGATCCCGGGATTGTTCGCGGATTATGGTATCGACGCGCAACCATATCAGGGCACCCTCGTCGTAATAGTCTTGCCCCCGGCGCAGCGCATCCCATTCCACGTCGAAAGGCCGTAAAACCCAGGATGCCGTTGCCGTATCGACCAGAGGGGTGAAGGCACGCCCCGACTGGTTCGAAAAATCCGCAGCCGCTCGCCCCAAATTATCACGCATATAGGCGGCATCATTGAATCCCGCACGAGTGGCGAGCAGCATGCCAATGTACTCGTTGAGACCTTCATACACCCAGAGCATCGACATCCGCTCCGGGCCCTGATAGTTGGGCTTGGAGTACATCTCCGCCGGCCGCCGGTACTTGCCGTCCCAAGAGTGCGATTGCTCATGTGCGAGCAGGACCCAGCCGAATTTTTCCAGTTGGCGCTTTTCGGAGAGTCCAGCGTCCCCGATCGCGCTGTACGGCGAATCCTCGTGTTCGAGTCCGTCGAACGGCCGAGCTTCACTTTGTGACACGAGAAGATGCAGGGTTTGCCAATGCCGGAAGCCGAACATCGCCCGATCCTGGTCGACTAGCTTTCCAAACAGAGCGAACGCTTGTGCGTCATCCGCTTTATCGAGAGCGGCCTGGTTATCCCCGGTGATATTGAGCTCGGCCGGCCAAGCCGACGCCAGCGGAACCGTCCGGAAAAACTCCCCGGCGAGCACCGGCGAATCGATCAACCGTTCGAGCGAGACCGGAGCAAATGTCACCCGCGAGCTGCTCTGGCTGGTGACCCGCAGCGAACTGCCCTGTTTCCAGTTTGCTGGCAGAAGAATCGACGGCTCGATCATCAACCGGGTTTTGTCGATCGCGACCGGGTAGAGCACCACCGTATTCCACGCCAGCAAGAGTTGATGATCGGAAATCGTGTTTTCCGTCAACGTATCGAAGTCGACAGCGATCTGATCGGTACCCGGAGGGACGTCCACATGAATGAGATAGATATCTTCGGGATCTCTCGTCCACGGCAAGGACACGGTTCCGGAATGGATTCGTAACACCGCGAGCTGTTGAATCGGGCCGGTCGGCCCGTTCTCGCCCGGAATCCAGCGCGGATAGGCCAGTGCGAGGGTACCGGGCCGCACGGATATCTCCTCGTGGACAAAAGCGATTCGCCGCACGGCTTGAGTTTCGTCCACCGTGAGTGTCATGGCAGGAGGCGAGGAATTCTCGGCAAGCGCGCCGGTCGCCACCGTCACGACGATCAG